>DCZD01000046.1:0-3933 GCA_002331255.1 Acidimicrobiaceae bacterium UBA2093
GACAAGCTCAACCAGCCGGGCACGTCGCTCTCGGGTGGGCAGCAGCAGCGACTCTGCATCGCCCGCACGATTGCCGTGAAGCCGCGCGTGGTGCTGATGGATGAGCCGTGCTCAGCCCTCGACCCAGTAGCGACCCTCAAGATCGAGGAGCTGATTCGTGATCTGGCTGCGGAGTACACGATCGTCATCGTCACCCACAACATGCAGCAGGCATCACGAGTGAGCGACAAGACGGCCTTTTTCAGTACCGAACTGAATGCCGACGAGAATCGCCCGACTGGTGTGCTCGTCGAGTGTGACAAGACGTCGTACATCTTCTCGACCCCCACTGACGAGCGGACTCTCAATTACGTGTCCGGTCGCATGGGCTGAACCACGGTCTTCCCCCCTCGGAAGTAGAGATGGCTCGGTGCGAAAGCGCCGGGCCATCTTGGTTTTATGAGGTGGTGCCAGACTGATGTTGTGACGAAAGTTGAAGTGACCAACCCCGCGACGGGTGCAGTCGTCGGACATGTCGACAACACCTCGGCCGAGGCGTGCCTCGCAGCCGTGGAACGCGCACACGATGCATTCACCACATGGCGGCGTGTGCTGCCACGTCAGCGGGCCGAGATATTGCGTCGCGCCTACGACCTGATGATGGCCGAGCAGCAATCCCTTGCAACTCTGATCGTGCAGGAGAACGGCAAAGTGTTGTCTGACGCGATGGCTGAAGTTGCATACGCGGCTGAGTTCTTTCGCTGGTTCAGCGAGGAAGCAGTGCGAATTGATGGTGATCTGCGACATGCGCCTAATGGTGAATATTGGTTCGCCGTCACCCGTGAGCCAGTCGGCGTGTCACTTCTCATCACGCCATGGAATTTCCCGGCAGCTATGGCGACACGAAAGATCGGGCCTGCACTTGCAGCTGGCTGCACCGTGGTGTTGAAGGCCGCAACAGAAACCCCGCTCACAGCATTCGCTATCGCCGACATTCTCTCTCGCGCCGGAGTGCCAGAAGGCGTGGTGAACGTAGTGACACCGGATCCGCCGGGTGAAGCGGTCGCTGCGATGTTGTCGAGCGGCAAAGTCAGAAAGTTGTCATTCACCGGTAGCACTCGGGTGGGCGCCCTATTGCTGGCTCAGGCGGCCAATCACATCATCAACTGTTCGATGGAACTGGGCGGCAATGCGCCGTTCATCGTGTGTGAAGACGCCGACGTCGACGCCGCAGTCGACGGGGCAATGCTCGCAAAGATGCGCAATGGGGGAGCCGCATGCACTGCAGCAAACCGTTTCTACGTGCACGAGAAAATTGCAGATGAGTTCGTAGGCAAGTTCACGGCCCGAATGTCTTCGCTGGTGCTCGGCAACGGCCTGAACGACGGCGTGACGCTTGGGCCGCTCGTGTCAAAAACTCAGCTACAGCGTGTCCTCGGTGCAGTTCAACAGGCCGTTGCCGAAGGAGCACACGTGCAGTGTGGTGGTCGTGCAGCTGACGACGGGTCGTTCGGCTACTACGCGACGGTCCTCACGAATGTGTCACCCACGGCCACGATCTTGAAAGACGAAGTCTTCGGACCAGTCGCACCGATTGTGGTGGTTGATGACATCGAACGTTCGATGGAGTTGTTCAACGGTGTCGAACACGGGTTGGTGGCCTATCTGTACACAGCAGATACGGCACGCGGTATGCGCCTTGCAGGGCAGTTGGAGACAGGAATGGTGGGCCTCAATCGCGGACTCGTCTCTGACCCCGCAGCTCCCTTTGGCGGGGTCAAAGCGTCGGGGCTTGGTCGAGAAGGTGCGCATGAAGGACTTCTGGCATTTCTTGAGACCAAGTATGTAGCCACCCAGTGGTGAGGGCCAGACTGTCGCCATGACAATGCATGTGACCCCTTCATCTGATGTTTCGGAGATTCCCGCAATGGTGACCGACGTTCGCGAGGCCTTCCGCTCCGGAGTCACGCGGCCCCTCGATTGGCGGCGCGGCCAGTTGAAGAAGATGATCGCTCTTCTCGAAGAAAATGAAGGTGACCTTCTTGAAGCACTTCGAATCGACCTAGGCAAGCCGGCAGCAGAAGGCTTCATCACCGACATTGCATTTGTCATTGGTGAGATCAAGATGATGCTGAAGAATCTGAACAAATGGAACAAGCCCGAACGCGTGTCGACACCGCTCGTCGCTTTGCCGGCAAAGTCGCGTCGTATCCCCGAACCAGTGGGCGTGGTGCTCGTCATCGCACCATGGAATTATCCGGTTCAATTGCTTCTGGTTCCGGTCGCTGGTGCAATTGCAGCAGGAAATGCAGTGGTCATGAAGCCGTCTGAAGTGTCGTCGGCTACGTCCGCAATCCTCACACGACTTGTGCCGAAATACCTCGACACACGTGCAGTGCGTATCGTCGAAGGTGCAGTACCCGAGACCACGGCATTGCTCGACCAGCACTTTGACCACATCTTCTACACCGGCAACGGAACAGTTGGTCGAGTGGTCATGAGTGCAGCGGCAAAGAACCTCACTCCCGTCACGCTTGAATTGGGCGGGAAGAGTCCGACTGTCATTGATCAGTCGGCCAATGTTCGAGTCGCTGCACGTCGAATTGCATGGGGTAAGTGGATGAATGCCGGTCAGACGTGCATCGCGCCGGATTATGTGCTCGTGCACCAAAAGGTTGCCGATCGTTTCATCGACGAGATTGGGAAAGCCATCACCGAGTTCTATGGCGATGACCCCCGTCAGAGCACCAGTTATGGACGCGTCGTGAGCGACCGACATTTCGCACGTCTATCCGCACTGATGTCGGGTGGAAAGGTCGCTATCGGCGGTCAGACCGTGGCAGACGACCGTTACGTCGCACCGACTGTTCTTGTTGATGTCGACGTCAACTCGCAACTCATGAGCGAAGAGATTTTCGGGCCACTGTTGCCAGTCATCACCATCGACTCGATTGGTGACGCTGTCGAGTTCATCGCGTCACGGCCACATCCGCTGGCCTTGTATGTGTTCGCAGAGAATAAGAGGGTCGTTGACCACGTGTTGGCAAATACCACTGCGGGCGGTGTCACTGTGAATGGCACGATCATGCACATCTCGAACCCGAGTTTGCCCTTCGGCGGAGTGGGTGAGAGCGGCATGGGTGCGTATCACGGCAAGACGAGCGTGCGTCAGTTCCAGCACATGAAGCCAGTGCTTGCCCGTGGTACGAAACTCGATCCGTCCCTTGCATATCCGCCCTACACGGAGAAAAAGATCAAGCTCTTCCGCAAGCTGCTCTGATGATTGTCAGAACCAGTTGAAGTTGATGACGTCACGGAACTTCGCCACTTTGATTGCTGTGTTTGCCCCATTTCGCTGTGGTTTTCAGCACAAGGTACTAATGCTGCGTAGTACTGTCTCCACCTGAATGAGCGATCAGACAGACACCCGTACCGCGTGGCTGAGCCCCGAACAGATCGCCGCAGTCCGCAGTCAGGTGCCGCTCATTTATGTCGATGCGGTCCCGGTTCGCACAGATCACAGCGGGGTCGTTACGCACGTGGGCCTTCTCCTGCGCCAGGCCGCCGACGGCAGCATCAGCCGCATGGTCGTGTCAGGCCGAGTGTTGTTGAATGAAACCATCCGCGACGCCCTCATGCGCCACCTCGAAAAGGACCTTGGGCCGATGGCCTTCCCCCGCGTTCCGCCCGAGCCGGCACCGTTCACGGTCGCCGAGTACTTCACCGATCCGTCGATTACCGGGTTCTACGACCCGCGACATCACGCCGTGAGTTTGGCCTATGTCGTTCCGGTGACGGGTGAGTGTCATCCCACTCAAGAGGCACTCGATCTTGCTTGGTTCACTCCGGCTGAAGCAGTGAGTGAAAAAGTCAAGGCAGAAATGACCGGCGGCGCTGACCGACTCATCCGTCTCGCACTCGCGTCGGTTGGCCAGCTGCCGTAAGGCAGCGGCA
>DCZD01000046.1:4161-10341 GCA_002331255.1 Acidimicrobiaceae bacterium UBA2093
CAGCTGCCGTAAGGCAGCGGCAAACAAAGTGTCGACATTTCTGTGACCTATTGCCGACATCGGTTAATAAACTTCTTCTACGATTTGGTGGTGCCAGAGGGTGACACCATTTATCGAGCAGCTGCTTCACTACGCACCGCTCTCCTTGGCCGTTGTATCGCCTCTTTCGACGCGCAGCGACTCGTCGGACCGTCACCGCAGATAGGTGCGGCGGTCGAAAATGTCGAGAGCCACGGCAAACATCTCGAGATCACCTTCGATGACGGAATCGTGCTTCACACGCACATGCGAATGACCGGTTCATGGCACCTCTACCGTCACGGTGAGCATTGGCGTAAACGTCGCACCCAAGCTCGTGCCATCATCGAAACCGACGAATGGATTGCTGTGTGCTTCAACGCTCCAGTCGTCGAGACATACCGCGCATTCGATGCCCGTCGACATCCGCGCGCAGGGAAACTTGGTCCTGATCTGTGTCGTATGGACGCCGACCTGCATGAATGTGTCGCACGTATGCAGCACTATGACGACCCGTCCGCGACCATCGCTGAAGTGTTGCTCGATCAACGAGTCATGTGCGGAGTCGGCAATGTCTTTCGCTGTGAAGTGTTGTGGGCCAGTGGTGTGCATCCGTGGGCACCTGTGGGATCACTCCCGCAGTCGGCATGTCTTGACTTGGTGCTCACTGCAGCAGGTTTGTTGCGTGCGAACTTGAACAAGGTGCAACGAGTCACGGCCCCCGACGTGTCGGGAGGTCTAGCGGTATACGGCCGTAACGGACAAAAATGCGCGCGCTGTGGTGAGGTGGTGCGTCTCACTCGCCACGGCGAGATGGCGCGACTGTTGTACTGGTGTCCGGGGTGTCAAATGGCGTTCGAACCGTTCCCCGAGCCCGATTGGTCAGACCCCATCGCGCGTGGAATGGACCCACACCCTGCAGCCACGATGTTCATCAAAGACGTGCTGCACAATCGCGGGCCGCTCGCCAGTTGAGCAATGTCTGACCACGTGGTCAGCTAGCAACACGCCCCAGCACGCGGTCGACAGCAATCTCGATGACCCATCGGTCTTCGCGCACCTTTGGTTCCCGGTAACGACGCGCATACGCCTCGCATGCTTCGCGCGCGATGGTCGGCTCATTGGTCGCTGAAACTGTTCCTTCAAGAGTCAGCCAGCGACCACCATCAACTTGCGACACAACGGCTCGGCCGCCACGCAGCGCATTTGAAACTTTTTGCGAAGGTGAGAAGGTGATGATGCGCACACGTTTTGCTGCAATGTCGTACGTGAAGCCGACCGGCACCACGTGTGGTGACCCATCTGCTCGCAAAGTTGTGAGTGTCGCCAAATGTCGTTCGGTGAGAAACTTGATACAGCGGTCGTCAAGATTGTCGGGTGACATGTCGCCCCGCTTACATCGTGTTCAGTGCGGCCAACACGTCGACTTTGGTGGCACGACGGGCCGGATACGCAGCGGCGAGCACACCAACGACGAACGCGACAATCAGAATGGTGACCGCGCTGCTGATCGGCAACTCGAACTTGGTGATGCCTTGGTCACGCAGCGACAAGATGACCACATAGCCAAGCACGAAGCCAAGCAGAATGCCGGTGACGGCACCGATGAGCGAGGTAATGACGCTCTCCCAGCGAACTGCGGAACGTACCTGACCGCGCGTCATGCCGACTGCACGCAACAAGCCAATTTCACGCTGTCGCTCGTATACGGATAACAACAACGTGATGATGATGCCAACAATTGCGATAATGATGGACAGGAACAACAGGCCGTAGATAAGGCCGAGCAACTGGTTCACCTGGGCTGCCTGCTTGTCGATGTACTCGTCTTTGCTGAGCAGCGTCCCTGACCCGTATGAATCGACCAACTTCTGAAGGTCGGCTCGTAATGCACCAGAGTCAGTGCCTTCGGTCTTCAAGATGTACACGCCGAAGTCGAATCGCGACACCGTCGTTCCTTCGAACAACTCAGAGCTCACCGTGTAGCGACCAGCCAACTGGTCGTTTGCATACACACCTTCGACCACCAAGTCGATTTCGGTGCCGTCACTCAACTTCGCAGGAATGGTGGCGCCATTGGTCAACTTGTCTCGCTCCGCAGTCTTTTCAGACACGAGAACACCACGCTTGGAAAGTGAGGTGACGTTTGCATCACCAAGGAGACCGATGTCGAAGATGCCCTCGACAGTCTTCGGGTTGATGACCGTGATGAATCGTCCTTTGCCTTCGACTTCGACGACGGACTGACCGATACCAGTCGCTTGTTTCACGCCGTCGATCTTCAACACGTCGAGCGCGAGACTGGGGCTGAGCCCGCCGAAGCCCTGAGCTTCAGAGCTGATGGTGAAGTCGCCGGTGAATTGCTCTCCGAACACGCCACGAATTTCTGCCTGGATCGACGCCGCAAGTGCGGTCACGGCGGTCACCAGTGCGACTCCGATCAGCACCGGAGCAGCCGTGCGCGACGTGCGCTTCGGATTACGCGCTGCGTTCTGGCGCGCCATTCGACCGGTTACTCCGCGAAGACGTGCAATCGGACGACCAAGGGTGAGTGCGACGGGACGTGCGACAAGGGGCCCGAGAGTGAGTGCTCCGATGAAGATGAAGAGAATCGCGAGTCCGAGAAGTTCGGTGCGTGCTCCGCCGATGACCGCACCAATAAGTGCGACTCCACCGATCAGTGGTGTTCCGCCAAGCACTAGGCGTACACGTGGCTTACCTGCGGTATCGAGCGCTGTGTCACGCATGGCCGCGAGCGGTGGCACACGTCCGGCACGGAATGCTGGCAGCAATGCAGATGTAACTGTCACGACGAGGCCGATGAGGATGGTCTGCACGATGGTGTTCGCACCGACAACCAAGCCACTTGATGGAAGGTCGACACCGATTGCTTTGAGAAGCGCGGTGAGACCGGCCGACAGTCCGATGCCACCGAGCAGACCGAGCACCGAGCCAACAAGACCCACGGCCAGCGACTCCGCCAACATCGACAGCGTCACCTGCCTACGGCTGGCTCCGATGGCACGAAGCAACGCGTTCTCGCGTTGACGTTGCGCAGCACTGATCGAGAACACGTTGTAGATGACGAATGATCCGACGCCAAGACCGATGAACGCGAAGATCGTGAGCAAGATGCCGAAGAATGAGAGTGCCGTCTTGATGTCATCTTGAGTTTCTTTCGTGATTTGGGCACCGGTGATCGTCTCGAGGTTCTTATCGGTCGGAAGTGCGGCCTGAATCTTCTTAGTGAGCTCTTCATCGGTCATTGTGCCGTCACCGACGACGATGACCGCGTCGATGAGGCCTGGCTTGGCAAGCAACGATGACGCGGTGTCAACGTCCCACAACGCGAAAGTCGCACCACCAGGTGAGCGAACATCGCCATAGTTGGCGATTCCGACGAGTGTGAACTCTTGGCTACCAACAGCAGTGATGACCTTGACAGTGTCGCCCAACACGAACTTGCCTGCCTCGGCACTCGCTTCGTCAAGAGCAACTTCATTCACGCCTTTCGGAAACCGCCCTTCGGACATCTGCCAGATGTCTGCTTTTGAGTCGACCACCGAACTTCCGAAAGTTGGTGGGCCGTTACCCTCATTGCCAAGCGGCTTGCCGTCTTTGCCGACGATGCGCGCGAATGCCTGCAGGTTTGCCGCCGCAGCGTCGACACCAGGGACCTTGGCGACGACGTCAACGAGAGCCGTTTCTATGCGTTGACGTTCTTGGAATCCGAAGTCTGTGTCGACGACTTCGGTCGAACGCACGTAGGCATTCACATTTTTGAACACGTCTGAGAACAAGTTGTCGAATGTTTGGTTCAACGTGGCAGTGAATACTGACGTTCCCGACAAGAACGCGGTGCCGAGTACCACGGCGATGGACGTGAGGACGAGACGGCCCTTGCGTGCGAGGACCCCCTTCAGGGCTATGCGAAACATCGTGGTCTAGTTGCCCAAGTTCTTCATGCGGTCGAGCACCTTTGCTGCAGTCGGCTCGAACATCTCGTCGACGACTTTGCCGTCGGCGAGGAACACGATGCGATCGGAATATGCAGCCGCGACAGGGTCATGAGTGACCATCACGATGGTCTGACCAAGATCGGTCACAGCGTGGCGCATGAACGTGAGAATTTCCGTACCAGTCGTCGAGTCGAGGTTGCCTGTCGGTTCGTCAGCGAAGATGATGCTTGGGCGCGATGCGAGGGCACGTGCCACTGCAACTCGTTGCTGCTGTCCGCCAGATAACTCGCTTGGGCGGTGTGTTAGTCGATCGGCGAGATGCACCGTGTCGATGATTCGTGCTATCCACTCGGCATCACCATCTTCGTTGCCCAGCAACAATGGCAACTTAATGTTCTCTTCTGCGGTCAACGTCGGCACCAAGTTGAATGCCTGAAAGATGAATCCGATTTTCTTGCGTCGCAGAACGGTGAGATCCTTGTCGTTCAACTTCGCCAAGTTCACACCGTCGACGTACGCGTCGCCGCTGGTGAGTTCATCGAGGCCGGCGATGCAGTGCATGAGCGTCGACTTTCCCGAGCCCGACGGTCCCATGATGGCGGTGAATTCACCCTTACGGAATTCGACTGACACTTGGTCAAGTGCGAAGACGGCGCTGTCGCCTGATCCGTACACCTTGGATGCGCCAACGACGGCAGCAGCCGCATTCAAGCCTGGCGGTGGGGGCGGCGGAAGCGTCGTTGAAGGGGACTGATTGTCTATGGGGGACATGCAAATTGTCTACCAGTTTGACTGGCGATTTATTCCCGTGAAGCCGCCTCTCGCGACTCCACGGGACAATTCAACGGTTGTCTACTTCTTGTTCGGTTGAGAGAGAACGCGAAGATACGGCTTGACGGTCTTCCAGCCCTGTGGGAACAGTTGCTTGGCTTCGTCATCGGAAACTGCGGCGCCGATGATGACGTCCTGGCCGTCTTTCCAGTTGGCTGGCGTGGCCACTTTGAACTGGGCGGTCAGTTGAAGCGAATCAATGACGCGCAAGATCTCGTCAAAGTTGCGACCAGTTGATGCTGGGTAGGTGATGGTGAGCTTGACCTTCTTATCTGGTCCAACAACGAACACCGAACGCACCGTCAATGTGTCGTTCGCATTCGGGTGAATCATGTCGTAGAGGTCAGACACTTTGCGATCGGGATCGCCGATCATGGGGAAGTTGACGGGCGTTCCCTGTGTCTCAGCGATGTCTTCTTCCCACTTCACGTGCGAGTCGACTGGGTCAACGGACAAGCCGATGACTTTCACATTGCGCTTGTCGAATTCGGGCTTGATACGTGCTACGTAGCCGAGTTCGGTGGTGCACACGGGGGTGAAGTCCTTTGGATGACTAAAGAGCACGCCCCACGAGTCGCCCAACCAGTCGTGGAACGAGATAGTTCCTTGTGTTGTCTCGGCGGTGAAGTCCGGAGCTGTGTCGCCCAATCTGACTGCCATGGTGTTCTCCTTCTGATTGCGGTCCAGGTATGGATCGCAGACTTTGGTGGCGACACGCTACAGACGATTTTCCAAAAGCCGACTACTTTGGTCGGGATTTATGTGCCGGTTGCCGCAGTCGCCCGGAGGCCGTGGTGGACATGGCGTTGGCAATGAGCTCGCCCACGGTGTCAATCAACTGATCCACGGAAACTTCAGGAGGCAGTTTGTTTACGAGCGGCCCATCAATCAGCAGGGTTGCAAGCCCGTGTGCTTGGGACCAGAGGAGAACCGGCAATGCAATCGACTCAGATGGCGTCTTCTCACGTGGGTCGACACGGGCGGCGAAATCTAAGAGCACAAGGAACGCATCGTCTGCTGCTCGTCGCGTGGCTTCGTGGGAAGTGACACCGCAGATGTCTGAGCGAAACATGACCTTGAAGTGACCTTGATGACCAAAAGCAAATTTGACATATGCGCGTAGGCAATCGTTCAAGGGCTGTGTCGTCGAGTCAAGAGTCGAACGGAACTGTTCGCTGAAGATCCGGAACCCTTCTTCGGCGATTGCTGCAAAAATTCCTGCGCGGTCGATGTAATGGTGGTACGGCGCTTGGTGGCTGATGTTCGCACGACGTGCGACTTCACGCATTGAGAGTGCATCAGGGCCTTCATCGGCAATGATTGCAATCGCAGCGTCGAGAACGAGCCGCTTGACGTCTCCGTGTGCGAGATT
>DCZD01000046.1:10590-15574 GCA_002331255.1 Acidimicrobiaceae bacterium UBA2093
TACTAGACAGTGTCAAGTATGAATTCTTCAATGGAAAAGGCCTATGCCCGACGCTGGTGGGTGTTGGTCGTTCTCAGCATCAGTCTCTTTCTCGTCGTGGTGGACAATCTGATTGTCAACGTCGCTCTTCCGACGTTGCAACAAGAATTGAATGCTTCCACTTCAGGACTTCAGTGGATTGTCGACAGTTACAGCCTCGTCTTCGCAGGTCTTCTCCTTGCAGGCGGGGGACTGGGTGATCGTTTCGGTCGCAAGGGTGCACTTCAAATTGGTCTCATCTTGTTCGCGATTTGTAGCGCCATCGGTGCCTTCTCTGACTCCACGGGAGAGCTGATCTTCTGGCGCGGTGCGATGGGCATCGGTGCAGCGCTCGTTTTTCCCGCGACTCTTGCAATCATCACCAACTTGTTTATAGATCCGATCGAACGCGCAAAGGCAATCGGCATTTGGTCAGCTGTTTCCGGTATGGCGGTTGCTTTTGGTCCGATTGCTGGCGGTTTCTTGCTCGAACATTTCTGGTGGGGTTCGGTGTTTCTCATCAACGTCCCCATCGTTGCGGTCGCACTTCTGGCCGGCGCCTATCTCATCCCAACTTCGCGAGACCCTGGCGCGCACCGTATGGACATAGTCGGGTTGTTGCTCTCGGTGCTTGCTGTTGCATCACTCGTCTTCACGGTCATCGAGTCGCCGCACTGGGGCTGGGGTTCGGCTTCTTCGAATATCGGATTTCTCGTGGCAGTCATGGCTTTCGTCTTGTTCATCAGATGGGAGTTGTCTCGTGATGAGCCACTCCTTGACGTGAGTTTTTTCCGAAACGCGCGCTTCAGTGCAGCGACGGGCAGCATTGGAATTGCATTTTTCTGTTTGTTCGGCTTCACGTTTCTTGTGACGCAGTACTTCCAGTTCGTGAGAGGGTATGACACCCTCAGCGCCGGCATCCACACGCTTCCTTTCGCCATTGGCGCCGGTGTCACGGCTCCGTTTGCCGCACGAGCTGCACTTCGTTTCGGTACAAAGAAAGTCGTCACGCTCGGTCTCGTCAACATGGCAATTGGGTTCAGCATTGTCAGTACCGTCGATGCAGATACTGCGTACTGGGGCCCGGTCATCATCTCCATGCTTTTCATGGCAAATGGTCTTTCGCTTGTCACATCTCCTGCAACTGACGCGGTGATGGGTTCACTTCCCGTCGATAAAGCAGGTGTCGGATCTGCAGTGAATGACATCAGTCGAGAGGCTGGTGGCACGCTTGGTGTTGCAGTTGTCGGATCTGTGTTCGTCTCGTTGTGGACACCTGCAATCACGTCGAAGTTCGAGTCGATTCCCGGTCTCATCGAGGCTTTGCCCGACGGCGTGTTCGAAGCTTCGAAAGAGTCCGTTGGTGCGGCCTTCATGGTTTCGCAGCGAGCCCCAGAGTCTCTGCAGTCCGTCGTTCAGACTGCGGTGAGTGATGCGTTCATGAACGGATTTGGGAACGCCACCCTGGTGGCAGCAGGCATGGCGACGGTGGGTGCAGTCTGTGCCTGGCTCTTTCTTCCTGCCCGCCCCAAACCCTGACGGCGCGTCGTTCGCACCTACGATGACGGAGTGGCATCAGAGGGGCAAAAGGCCGTGATTCTGGACGGCAAGGTGGCCCGGGAGCAGATTCTCGAGAGTCTTGCCGAGCGCTTGCGCCGAGCCGGATCGCCGGATGTTTGTTTAGCCACAGTGTTGGTAGGCGACGACGCACCAAGTCGAACATACGTGGGCAGCAAGCACCGCACCGCCGGCGCAATCGGCATTCAATCTGTGGGTGTCGAACTTCCAGGCGACAGTAGTCAGGCTCGGCTCGAAGAAGAAGTGCAACGACTGGTGAACGACGCAACGGTGCACGGCATCTTGGTACAACTGCCGCTACCGGATCATCTTGATGCTGAAGCTGTGTTGCGATTGATCCCAGCCAAGAAAGATGTCGACGGTCTGACCGATGCATCACTTGGTCGACTGGTGCGCGGCGTAGATGGCCATGTCGGTTGCACGCCACTTGGTGTGTTGCGACTACTTCAGCACTACGGAATTGCGACTTCGGGCAAGACCGCGGTGGTGATCGGGCGCTCAACCCTGGTTGGTCTTCCCTTGTCCATTCTGCTTGCGCAGAAGGGCATTGACTGCACGGTGACACTTGCGCACTCACGTACACGTGATCTTGTCGACGTGTGTCGGCGCGCTGACATCGTGGTGTCTGCAACAGGGGTCGCTCGAAGTATCGGAGCGGAGCATGTCGCACCTGGTGCGGTCGTTATTGATGTCGGAATTTCTCGCACAGAAAAGGGCATCGTGGGAGACGTCGACTTCGACGCAGTTCTCGGCGTTGCATCGGCGGTGACGCCGATGCCAGGTGGAACCGGTCTCATGACCGTGGCGTGTCTCATGGAGAACACGGTGAATGCTGCACGCATGCAGGGCGTGCAGATCTAGTCAGCGCAATCTGCGACCAATCGGCAAGATTGCCGGCAGTTCTTTCATCAGCACGTCGTAGCCCGGACGACGTTCAAGCGACCGCTTGTCCATAATGGGCACTGATGCTGTGCGCAACAACACGGTCATCAGGACTGGTCCAACGAGCGTCCACCACCATGCCGCCGGATGTCCAGCAATACCGATGATCCACATGCCCCACCAAGCACACAGCTCACCGAAGTAGTTCGGGTGTCGGGCAAGCGACCATAAGCCTGAGCGGCATGGGCCAGTGCTCGATCGACGATGTGTCCGCAATTGCTCATCTGCGATGAGAGAGATAATTGCACCACCGACGATGACTGCTGCACCGGTGATGTCGAGAACATTGAAATCGCGTGTTCCCAATGTGAGTGCGGCGTACAAGCTGATGCTGCCTGTCCACACTTGCAGTGTTGGGAAAACATGCACGACAGTGAGATTGTTCATGAACCATGACATGCCGGTGTCTTTGCGCATCTGCACATAGCGCCAATCTTCGTGATCGAAGCCTGGCCACCCTCGCGCCCAGTTCGATGTGAGTCGCAGGCCCCAGATGCTGACAGCGATGAGTGCGATGGCCACTCGTTCCCCGGGTACATCTGTACCGCGCACTGCAAAACCCCAGCCAAGAAGAATTGGCGCAGTGCTCCAGTAGGCGTCGTAGAGGCTTCCATTTCTCAACGCGCACGAAAGAGCGAAGATGATTGCCGTAGTAATGAAGTCAACGATGAGAGTGGCCCACAGTGGATGAACATCATCGAACATCGGAAACGTAGCGATAGCCACAAAGATGAGAAGCGTGTACACGGCCGCAACGACGGCCAGGGCCCGTGGTTTCGCAAGACGGGCAAGAGGACTTGTGGCGTCGGTCATGGCGTGAGGCTAGTTGCGTGGCCCGACCGGTCTTGCCGACAGAGGTTCCGTATCCTTGAAGGGTGAGACGTCGTCGGACCCTGATGCACATGGTGATGGCGTGCGTCGTGTCGTCGGTGATGGTGGGTCACAGCGCGGTCAGCGCTGATGCAGAGCCAGGCGCACCAGATCTTGAAGCTGGCCGGTACATCGTGGTCGTACGCGAGGGGCGATCGGCATCGTCGATTGCAGCCCGCTCACCTCATGTCGTCGGAGTATCAGCCGTGTTCAACGATGCCATCGACGGTTTTGTCGCCGAATTCACGGAAGAACAGATCGAGGCGCTCAGTGACGATCCCGCTGTCGCTTATGTCGCTGAAGACGCCGTGCTTAGCGTGGCGACAACACAAACAGGGCTGTCGCAGTCCGGCCAATGGGGCCTCGACGTACTCGACGACCGCACCTTCATCGGTGATCAGACATATGACTATGTGGAAGATGGAAGTGGTGTCGATACATACGTGTTCGACACCGGTATTCGAAAGTCACACAGCGAATTCACCCGTCTTGGTCTCGCCACTGGCGCGTGGGACGTCTGCTCGAGTACCGCGGTTGCTACTTCTGTCGGTTGTTATGCCTCGCGATACGCCACGTCAGCAGGCGAAGACCAGAACGGACACGGCACGCACGTCGCTGGAATCATCGGAGGCACGAACTCTGGCGTTGCGAAGAATGCTCGAATCATTCCAGTGCAAGTTCTCGGGTCGACAGGGAGTGGTTTTCTGAGCGACATCATCTCGGGACTCAATTGGGCCGTGTCGCATCATCCGTCGAGTCGTCCGGCAGTTGGAAATATGAGCCTCGGTGTTGCCATCAGCAGCATCAGTGCTTCAAGCCTCGCCGCACTTGATACGGCGGTGAAGAACCTCATGAACGATGGTGTCGTTGGTGTCGCTGCTTCTGGCAACTCAGGTGTCGAGGCCTGTGGGTACGTTCCCGCGGCAACTGCAGGCACCATTTCTGTCGGGGCAGTGTGGAACTCATCTGGTCAACTCACAGAGACGTCGTGGTCGAACTATGGCGAATGTGTCGACATTTTCTCGCCGGGTGGCTCCATTCGTTCAGCAGACTTCGCATCGGACAGCGGGTTCAAAGTGATGTCCGGAACTTCGATGGCAGCACCATTTGTGGCTGGTGTCGCAGCGATCTATCTGCAGCGTTATGTCGCCACCAACGGTGCGCCACCCACTTCGACCACACCTATCTGGGAGTCAATTCGTAACAACGCCACATATTGCGAAGTGGCGTACTACAACACATCACGCACGAAGCAGACCCCGAACCGTATGTTGCACATCGGGAATGACGTCGGACGCACATGTCCACCGAAGTCCATTTCAGTGTCGAATACGGGAGGCAATGCCACCGTCACGTGGGCTGCACCTGAGTACAACAACGGTGCTGTTCCGAGCGCGTATGCGATTACCTTCACACCTTCTGCCGGTGTTGGTGCGTGCACCTACACGGCACCAACCCTTTCGTGCACGGCGAGTGGCATCACCAACGGAACCAACTACACCGCATCAGTGAAAGCTCAGAACAGCGCCGGTGACAGTCAACCACTGAACGTGTCCTTTGTCGGATCTGGTCCGAC
>DCZD01000046.1:15831-17922 GCA_002331255.1 Acidimicrobiaceae bacterium UBA2093
GACACCACCACATCAACTACGACAACGATTGCGCCGACGACAACAGTTGCGCCACCCGATGTTCCGGTGTCAGCGACAGTGTCGGCGGGCAATGGCACCCTCAAGGTGTCGTGGGTTCCGGCTTCGACTGCAACCACGGATTATTTGTATGTGGTGACTCTTGGTGAAACAGGAAAGACATGTACTAGTGCAACTACTACGTGCACCTTTACTGGTCTCAAGAACGGCAGTTTTGCGACACCGAAGATCGAGACATTCCGAGGTGAGGCGAAATCCACGACGGTCATTCAGCTGTCTCGAACACTTATTGGCATCACAATCCGAGCCAACGCGATGAAGGTGAAGGCAACGGCAGCATTGACCAAGTTCGTGTCCAGCGTGTCGCGTGGGGCGCGTACCTACAAGGTGACGTCCGGTAAATGCCGAATTTCACGTTCGTCCCTCGTGACTCCGTCGACCACGGGTACGTGCGTCGTGCGGGTCACCATCGCCAAGTACAAGACCTTTCCGCGCATGACCACCACATTCACTGTGACGCTCATCCGCTAATTCTCTGCGAGACTCGTGGGGTGAAACGGACTCGTACTTCCTTCGTCGTCATTGCTCTCGCGCTCGCTGCAACAGTCACGTCATGTGGCGGGGGAGACGAGCGGGGCAAAGCCACTTTCAAGGTCAGCTCGGGGTGGGAGCAGGTTCTTGTCACAGACGCAGTCCCAGGAGACTCCTTGTCGCTTGCGCCTGAAGGCACTGAAGATGTGCTGCAGACAGCTGTCGTCGATGCAGAAGGCGTCGCGTTGTTCCGTCGTGTTGATGCTGGCTCGTACACAGTGCTTGCCGACGGCTCTGCAAAGTTGGTCTCTGATGCTGTCATTGTGAAAGATGAGACCGAGACGCCAGAGCCGTCGTTCTACTCGTCTCAAAATCTGGCGGCGCCCGGCTTTGGTTACGTCACCACCCGAGACGGAACGACGTTGTCGATCAATGTGTCGTTGCCCGGCCCCGTGTCGGGTGGTCCATACCCGACCGTCATTGAATACTCCGGATACAGCCCAAGTGATCCGTCGAATTCCACTTCAGGTCAGTTGTACAACTCATTGGGTTATGCCTACGTTGGCGCCAACATGCGCGGCACCGGATGCTCGGGCGGATCATTCAGGTTCTTCGAGTTGATGCAACGGCTCGATGCATACGACATCATCGAAGCTGTCGCCGCTCAATCATGGGTGAAGTTCAACAAAGTTGGCATGGTGGGCGTGTCGTATCCCGGCATCAGCCAATTGTTTGCAGCGTCCACTCAGCCCCCGAGCCTTGCTGCCATCACGCCGCTGTCGGTTCTTGACGATTCATATCGCGCCACGCTGTACCCGGGCGGCATTCTGAACACTGGGTTCGCAGTCAAGTGGACGAGCGAGCGAGTCGAGCAGTCAAAGCCGCTCGGTCAAGGCTGGGAACAGAAGCAGATCGACACTGGTGACACGACGTGTGCCGACAACCAGAAGATTCGTGGCCAGAACCCGGATCTTTTGAAAGAGATCGAGGACAACCCGTATTACTCAGAAGAACTTGGCGCAGAGATCAACCCACGCGCATTCGTTGGCCGCATCAATGTTCCGGTGTTCATCGCAGGTGCATGGCAAGACGAACAAACGGGTGGTCGCTTTGCGACCATGCTCGATCAGTTCACGTTGGCACCACACGTGTATGCGTATCTCACCAACGGTCTTCACACTGAGTCACTCATCAGTACCGGAATCTTGCCGCGCATGTCCGAGTTCCTCGACTTGTACGTCGCTCGCAAGGTGCCGTCATTGACCCCGACCAAGATCACGTCCGCATTGGTCTCGGCCGCAATTGTCGGTGTTCCCGGAGCCGACCTGGGTGCCGATCGATTCAGGGGTATGACGTATGAGGAGGCGCTTGCCGCCTACGAAGCTGGTCCAAAAGTGAACGTCTTGTTCGAAGAGGGCGCCGCCGACGGGGTCGCACCTGGTGCGGCATCACCACGTTGGATCAGTTCGTTCGATGCATGGCCCATACCAAGTGCCAAGCCACTTCGGCTGTATGCCGCAGAAGGCGGTCGCCTCAGTGCGA
>DCZD01000046.1:18185-20453 GCA_002331255.1 Acidimicrobiaceae bacterium UBA2093
GACCGTGGTGACATCTGGAAAGCGAGTGTGAAATGGGAGTGGGACGCAAATGCGCCTGGTACCGCCGTGGTGTACACCACCGATGCATTGCTCGAAGACACGGTGGTGATCGGCAGCTCATCTGCAGACGTGTGGATCAGCAGCACCGCACCCGACACAGATCTTGAAGTGACAGTGTCGGAAGTGCGACCTGACGGTAACGAGGTGTATGTGCAGAGCGGATGGTTGCGTGCATCGCATCGAGCAGTTGATGAGGCTGCGAGCACCGAGTTGTTGCCGGTACATCGCCATCTCGAATCGGACGCGCAGAAACTTGAACCAGGTGTGGTGGAACTTGCCCGCGTCGAGATTTTCCCGATGGCGCACGCATTCCGCAAAGGTTCGAAGATTCGCGTGTCGGTTGATGCACCTGGTGGAAATCGCGCCGAGTGGGAATTCCGCACCATCGCTAACGGCGAGACCGTGTCGATAGGGCGCAACGCGGTGCACCCGAGCTCGTTCGTGTTCCCAGTGGTTACAGGCGTTCAAGTTCCTGCATCGTTGCCAACGTGTTCGCTTCGCGGTCAACCCTGCAGACAAGCATCGTGAGCGACGCACAACAATTCTGGAATAGTCGCTACGCAGGTGATGACTACACATATGGCACAGATCCGAATGATTTCCTCGTTAAAGCACTAGCTGGCGAGAACATCGGTCGGGCGTTCTCGCTCGGTGAGGGCGAGGGTCGAAACGCTGTCTGGCTCGCCGAGCGCGGTGGGGAGGTCGCGTCGATTGATGCGTCCGATCGTGGAGTCGCAAAGACACTCGAGCTTGCCGAGTCACGCGGTGTTCAGGTCGCAGCACAACGTGGCTTCCTCGAAGACTTGAAGCTCGCCGATGGTCGCTACGACACAATCATCTCGATCTTTGCGCACACCGACCCCGATCTTCGTCGACGACTTCATCGGCAGGCTGTGGATGCGCTCGCGCCTGGTGGAGTGTTGGTCATCGAGGCCTATTCACCTCGTCAGTTGACTCATGGCACCGGTGGTCCACGCGATGAACGTCTACTCGTGACGGTCGAGGACTTTCGTGAGGAACTCGTCGGGCTTCAATTCGAGATACTTCACGAAATTGAACGTGATGTCATTGAGGGCACGCTGCACACCGGTTGGGCCGCTGTCGTGCAATGCAAGGCCCGCAAACCGCTCTGATCGGCGACAGATTATTCAGCGGTAAGTGTCCACTTTTGACTGGTTCATGACTCCTTAGGGGTGGTGAAGAACCATACAAAAGCGTGTCCCGTAGCATCGGAGGTCGCATGGACGATCAGTCTTTCGTCGAGGCGCTACGCGCCGGTGACCCGAAGGGGCTGTCGGCGTTCTACGACATGTACGCCGACAAGTTGTATGACTTCGCGCGTCGGCAATTGCGCGACTCGGCGCTTGCAGCCGACGTGGTGCACGACACGGTGCTCATCGTGAACTCGCGCATCGGTCAACTTCGCGATGACAGCAAGTTCCGGGCATGGGTGTACGCCATTGCACGTAATGAAGTTCGCGCGAAGGCACGGGCACGTTCGCGTGCAGTTCCCACCGACGACATCCCTGAAGCAAGTTCTGATCCAGATTTCGCTGGCGACTTCGACCGGCGCGAACTCGCGCGTGTTGTCGATGAAGCAGCCGCTGGGCTCACCGAGCGCGAGCTCGAAGTCTTCCATTTGTTCGCTCGGCAGGGTTTGAGTGGTGAAGAAATTGCGACCGCACTCGATGTGTCGCTTGCCAATGCACACAAGCTGGTGCAACGTGTTCGCGAGCGCATCAGTCGTTCTGCTGGGGCGTTGTTGGTTGCCCGTCAGGGAAGCCGCGACTGTGCTGAGCTTGCTGACGTACTCACCGATTGGGACGGCAAGTTCTCTCCGCTATGGCGCAAGCGCATCGCGCGCCATGTCGACGACTGTGCAGAGTGTGAGAAGAAACGCGCGGTTCTGCTAGCCCCAGGTGGTGCAGTGCTTGCAGCACCGTTCCTTCTTGCACCGGCCACGATTCGCGAACGAGTTCTTGCCTCGGCCGCCCGAGGTGCGGTGGTGCAGCCGTCGCCTGCTCCGCGCGGTCGCCTGTTCGGAAACAAGAGGGTTGTCGTCGGTTCTGCGGCTGCAGCTGTACTTGTCCTCGGTGCTGTACTCACAGTCGGTGCGAATCGCAGTGTCGCGCCGTCGGCAGACGTGGCAACGCTCGACAGCGTTGCGGCCACCATCGACACAACGAAGGTGACGGTCGCTAACACCAC
>DCZD01000046.1:20720-21715 GCA_002331255.1 Acidimicrobiaceae bacterium UBA2093
ACTCAACCCACGCGCACAACTGTGGCGACGGCGGCATCGGTTGTCACACCGGCACCCATGGTGACCACACCGATGGCGACGACAGCACCAGTCTCGAATGCACCAGTCAGCACCGCAGTTGGGACTGCACAACAAGCGCAACTACCGGTAACGACCACTGCTACGACTGCAGCGCCGACAGTGAAGGTCACTGTTCCAACCGCCAACACGAAGCCGATCTTTGTCACCACCACGACTGCAGCAACGAATGCACCGCCAGTGATTGCACAGTTCTCATGCAAGTGGGATGGCAAGGGTTACTTCGTGATGCTCGATGTGGTCGACCCCAATGGTGATGCGATCTTGAAGAACTCAGTGCGCGAGAGCAGCTCGAACCCAGTGTTCGCTGTTGACGCGTCGAAGACCGGCTCGACCAGTCGGTACTTCGGCACGGTGGCCACACTGTCGCCAAAGGTGACAGTGGTGTATTACGCCAAGGACACGAAAGGCGCCCAAGGGTCACTCACGCGGGTGTTGTCCTCGTCAGCCTGCGCCTGACCGACCGCTTGCCAGCCTCTGGCGAATGTGCCGACCAAAAAGTGTCCAGTAAAGAAGGGTCTCTGGCTCTGTACTTCTGACGGCGGGGTGGCCCCTGCCGGGGAAGGCAGAAGGACAATGAAGACACGAAACGTGATGGTGGGCACACTGCTGGCGGTGGCGGCGATGGCACTTGCAACAACGTCACCGGCACGAGCAACCGCCGATGCGATGCCACTTATGTCGGTGACTGGTGCTGTTGCAACGGGTCATCAGCACTCGTGTGCAGTGACAGCCGAGCGCACGGTGAAGTGCTGGGGCGACAACCTATTCGGGCAATTGGGCACCGGTGACTTTGACTCGTCGGCGACAGCGCGCGCAGTGCTCGACATCACCAACATCACGCAGGTGGTGGCGGCAATGCGACACACCTGCGCACTGACGACGGCTGGCGAAGTGTGGTGCTGGGGCGATAACGG
>DCZD01000046.1:22034-22167 GCA_002331255.1 Acidimicrobiaceae bacterium UBA2093
CGTAATGCTGAAGGTGAATTGGGCGTCGGTGATCGAGTGGCTCGTTACCTACCAAAAGCGGTGTTGTTCCCGAACGGCGAGCAAGTCGCACACGTGTCGGCGGGTGCGCGACACACGTGCGCGGTTGATACAG
>DCZD01000046.1:22448-27299 GCA_002331255.1 Acidimicrobiaceae bacterium UBA2093
CCGACGCTGGCACCGACAAACTCGTCTCTGTCGCTGCCGGTTGGTCTGCCACATGCACGCTGAACATTGCTGCTCAGGCCTATTGCTTCGGTACGAACCCCTACGGTGGGTTGGGCGATGGTCAACTTAGTGAGACAGCGTTTCCACGACTGGTGGTGATGCCTCGCGGAGTGACTGTGCGCGGCCCAATCGATGCAAGCGAGCACTTCTGTTTCATCGGTAGTGATGACAAGGCGTACTGCTTTGGTCGCAATGACCTTCGTCAAGCAGCAGCAGTCGACCAGTTGTCAGTCACGTGGGCGACGGCGGTGAACACGTCGACCCCAGGAAATGCCACACTTGGTGACGGCGTACAAGCGCTGTCTGTTGGTGCAAACCACTCGTGTGCGATGTTGCGTTCTGGGTCTGTCACCTGCTGGGGTGCGAATGACGCTGGGCAACTGGGGGATGGCAATTCATCGCCCGCACAGCCTCCGGTGCGCGCACTCGATGTTGTCGGCGCGCAGCAACTTCCACCACAATCACCCGTTCAACGTGCACCTGTCGTCAACGAACCAACACCGGTGCAACCGTCTCCCGTCGTCGAAGTGCCGTTGACATCCCCGGCGACCGATGTGTCGAGTTCGCCGAGTTTGTTGTCAGATCAGTCTTCGACATCGCAGGCCGGAGCTTCTGTGAACACCCCAGCAGTTGCACCACAGGTGGTCACACCGAAAGCAAAGGTGTTACGTCTACGCATCGGCGGGTTCCTCGCCGGTCGTGAGATCGCGCGTCGAGTCGGTTTTACGTACAAAGGGTCGCGTATCGCATCAGCAACCATGCTTGTGCCAAAAGGTCAGCGTGCGTGCACCACGGTGGCGTTTGCCTTAAAGGGACTGCGTGCAGGAATTTGCAAAGTCGTGTTGTTGTCAGTGGCGCGCAATGGTTCGCGGTTCACGATGCCCGTTGAGGTGAAAGTGGTGAAGGCAGCCTCGGCACGATGAGTGCTTACTTGCCAGGCGCTGGGTCCACGTCTCGAGTTTCGGTGAAGTCGAAGGACAATCTCCGTTCGGCGAAGAACCAACGACCTTCACGACGCACATAGCGATCGTGATAGCGAATCGACATCACCTTGTTCCTTCTCTGAGATGGTGTCGAGTCAGTGTCACGGCTGTCGGTGTAGATATGTTGCGCATTGCAATACGTCTCACCGACAGCCGTGTCGCTGTCGTTGGCATCGAAGTCGATTCGCTGCTGGCCAAGCATGTGACTGGTCAATTCGTATCGTGTGAGACCCTGCATCGCAGCGATGATCTCGTCACGACCGTTACGTACGTACCGCACCACATCTCCGTCGAGTCCACTCAAAACGCCGCTTGGTACGAATAAATCTGCAACTGCGGTGAAGTCGCGAGAATCGACGAAGTGGGCGTAATCCTCGATGAGCCGTCGAAGTTCGTAGCGATCACTGAGTCGGTGTTCACTCACAATGACGCCTCACCTAGAACGACGCGTCGAAGCGTCGCTTGATGTCGGCGAGCACACTTGGTGCTTCTTCCATTGTCTTGGCGAACATGTGAAGTGGCAAGTGAATGGCAGTCGCGCCTGCATCGACCAGCGCCGGCACGTGCTCCATCGACTTCGCTAGGTCAAAACTTCCATCGTCATTGCGCATGAGCGGCAGTGGGCCCTGCACACGAAGTTGTTCTGGGTCGCGACCACGAGCCGCCATCGCTTCTTTGACCGTGCGCGCGCCTTCGCGTACACCATCGATTGACTCGCCCATGATCGGAATCCATCCGCTTGCCCAACGCGCCATGCGTGACAAGCTGGTGGGGGTGAATGTTCCGGCAAACCACAACGGAACACCGCCTGGCTGTACGGGCTTCGGCACCACGTAGATGTCATCGAAGTTCACGGTGGGTGAGTGGTAGCTAGCGGGTGTGTTGTTCCACAACTCGACGACAGCTCCCATCACGTCGGTAAAGATGCGACCACGCTTGTCCCAATCAAGACCCGCTGCGTCGTATTCTTCGCGTTGCCATCCGATGCCCACACCAAGATCGAGGCGACCATTACACATCACGTCGAGGGTCGCGGTCGTCTTTGCGAACAATGTCGCTCCGCGTAGCGACGGCAACACGACGCCAGTACCAAGACGAATACGCGAAGTGCGTGCGGCGATACCAGAGAGCAAAGTCAACGGTTCGGGCCACTGTGCATCGGGTGGGGTCGGGAATTTGCCCCAGCGGTATTCGTGGGTGTTGTTACTCATCACCACGTGGTCCACCACCACCACGCGGTCAAGGCCGGCGTCTTCGACCATCGGTCCAAAGTCAAGGAAGCGGCGCCAGTCCCCGCCAGGCATCCACGGACCAAAGTTGGGGAGACCGACAGAAAGGAGGGGGCGTGTGCTCATTGCTCCATTCTTGTCGCTCGGCCTCTCTCGCCAGCCAGTGTCGGTTCGGGTGTACAAGCCAACTCGTCCCGATTAGGCTTGTACCCAATACGGAGTATCACTTTGCGTGACAGCCCACCTCAGTTCGACATTCACTAGGGGAGATTCCATGTTCATTCGTAAATTCGTCACCGGAGCCGTGTTGGCATCGGGTTTTGCAATCGCTGGTGGTGCCCACGTTGCTCTTGCGTGCCCCTATACGTTGCAGCAGATTTCGACGACGCCGTCAATCGCGCAGCAAATCATGGCGAGCCCCACGTTGCAGCAACAATGTGCGTCACTTGTTCAAGGTGGCAGCGGCACGCAGATGCCGAGCATGCCATCGACGGGTGGCACTCCGACACCGTCAGCGCCAACGGGCGGAACCGCCATGCCGTCAATGCCAACAAGTGGGGGCACGCAGATGCCGACAAGTGGGTCTGTGCCCACTGGCGGCTTGCCGACCGGTGGCATGAACATCCCAGCGGGTGGAACCTCGATGTTCACGCCCACGACCACCACGTGTTCTCTTGCATCAGAACTGAGCACATCGAAGCCAGAAGACATGATGAAGAAGTTCGAAGCGTTGTCGAACGAGCAGAAGATGGCGTGCTCCAACGCATTCCGCACGGCTATGCAGTCGCAGGCAACAGCCATGCCACCAGCTGGTGCCGTTCAGATGCCTACCAACATGGCCCAGTTCGATCCGAGCAAGATGAGTCAGCTCATGCCGACTCAGATGGTGAACTTCACACCGACTCAGATCGCGCAGATGAAGCCGACCGCGATCGCTGGAATGTCGGCATCGCAGTTCACCATGCTTCCGCCGACGGCGATGGCTGGTTTCAAGCCTGACCAGATGGCAAAGATGGCAGCCGACATGTTCGCTGCGATGACGCCAGAGCAGATGGCGAAATTCAATCCGCAGGCTTTGTCGGCGATGAAGCCCACGCAGTTTGCGCAGTTGCCGCCTGATGCAATGGCATCGATGTCGTCGAAGCAATTCATGGCACTGCCGCCAACGGCAATGACCGCGATGTCGCCAGAACAGTTCGCAAACCTTCCGACAAGCGTTCTCAGTGCATTCAAGCCACAGCAATTTGCCCAGATGTCACCGACGGCATTCACGGCGTTCTCCACAGACGACATTGCAGCAATGGGTGCAAAGGTGTTCGCGGCGATGAAGCCCACGCAGTTTGCAAACATGCCCGCTGAGGCCATGATGGGTTTCAAGCCGTCACAGTTCACAATGTTGCCGCCAACAGTGTTCGGACAGATGAAGCCAGACCAGGCTGCACAGTTGCCCCCGTCGGTGTTTTCGGTGCTGAAGCCCGAGCAACTTCTGAAGATGGCTGCAGAGTTGCTTGGTCAACTCTCGCCAGAGCAAATCGCCAAGTTTGCACCGAAGGCCATCGCTGCCTTGAAGCCGACGCAGTTGGCAGAGATCGAACCAGAGGCATTTGGTGAGTTGAGTGGCAAGCAGTTGTCGCAACTCGGACCAAAGCAGGCCACTGGTGTGACCACCGAACAGCTCAAAGAGCTCGATGAGACGCAAGAGAAGGCACTGAAGAAGTCCTTCATTGCAAAATTGTCAGCCGAAGAGAAGGCTGCTCTCGCCGACTAACACGTAACACCTAAAGTCAGGGGCATGAAGAAGTTCGTGTCCCTGACTTTTGTGTTTCTGCCCCTGATTGCCACCGTGGGGTGCTCGTCCTCGGATGAAGCATCAACCGACGAGACAGTGGTCGGCACGACAATGACAACTCAGGCAACCGACACAACTGCACCTACAGATGCTGCAAGCGCACCTGTCGACAACATCGTGATTGATGTGCGCACGCCGGGAGAATTCGCAGAGGGCCACCTAGATGGTGCGGTGAACCTGGATCTCGAAGGCGGAGTCTTCGAACAGCAGTTCTCGAAACTCAGCAAAGACGGCACATACTCCATCTACTGTCGTTCGGGTCGCCGATCTGCAGTTGCTGTACAGATGATGAAAGACGCCGGATACACCTTCGTCATCGACCTCGGCGGTCTTGAAGACGCGAAGGCAGCGACTGGTCTGGACATAGTGAAGTGAACGTTCCTGATAGCCCAAAGGTTGAGGGCTTGGAACCGATCTTCCGTCACCTTGACGACGCCGACATGGGTTGGCGTGCAGTGAAGGCGCAACAGAACGCCGACGGGTCAGTGTCTCACGTGTGGGAGAAGTGGTTTGCTTTCAGTCCCGACCCGCAGTACTTGTCGCTGTATGCGAAATACGACCCAGGAATGATTGTGCGTCGTCACGGTCATTTCAGCCCGCACATCGTGTTCGTGCTCGAAGGTGACGTCTGGTTCGGAGACCGTCACTGTCCTGCTGGCACCCACATCGAGTTGCCATTTGGCGCAGCGTTCGGGCCAGTGCGCGCGGGAGACAAAGGTGCTCTGATGTT
>DCZD01000046.1:27560-35520 GCA_002331255.1 Acidimicrobiaceae bacterium UBA2093
ATCGGCTCTTCCAGATCCGCCACTCGAATTTCCAGCATGGCTGTCAGATCTGCGTGCTCATTGGGCAGGCAACGAGAAACATTCCGACTGAAGCGCTCGCGCCGGTCGAGGCGTCGTCTCACTTTGCCGGAACAACCACGACGGGAATTGAGCTGTGGTGCACGACATAATCGGCAACTGACCCAAGCAGCATTCCAGTCAATGCGCCACGACCTCGTGCACCGATAACAATGAAGTCAGCATCTTTGAGTTTGAGTGCATCACGTGCGTCACCATGTATGAGTGTCTTTTTCAGTGTGATGCCACGAGCCTTAGCTTTGGGCTCAGAAGTCTCGAACATCTTGTCGAGCATGACTTTGGCTGCTGAATCATCGACGTCATAAGCCATCATCATCTCGGCACCGTAGACATAGGGGTGCCACGCATGAACAAGAGTGATCGAATCGCCCGAGTGCGCATGTTCGACAGCCCAGTCGATGGCCTTCCGAGAATTTTCAGAACCGTCGGTACCGACGATGATGTTGTGGGAATGTTCTGGCGAAGTCGTCATGAAGTCAACATAGAAAGACACATGTGTTGCTGACAAGTACGTGTGTCGCTCTCTTCTTCATTTCATACATTGATGCTTGTACGTTGCCGTCCAGCATCAGTGGGAAGTCACAGTAAGTGGGCCTCACGCAGGAGGTAATGGTTGCAGATGTGGTGTCGTCGAAAGTTGCAAGTTGTCATGGTCATCCTCGTGCTCATGACGTCGGGTGGTATCGCTCCATCGCCTGGTTCAGCTGAAGTCCGGCCCAGCGCTGCTCTTCCATTGTCCATTCCAGATCTCAACCTCCGCGTCGATCTGACGCGAGCGATCTCTTCGTCATTTCGTCTCACACAACTGAACTGCACATCGGGAACGACACGTTTTCCAACAGTGGTGTCGATGGCACGTTCGATGAGATATTTCCCAGAGCGGTGGAATCGCGCACGAACCTTCTCATGTCAGCCACGAGCGCGACTTGACCCTTATACGTTCACGTTGTACGGAGCCGCCAGCAGCAACGACACACAGCTGACGGACGGAGATGTGGTGACGCGGTGTTCCTTTGGTGGCGACGTCAAGTTCGAAATGAACCTGGTTGTTGGAACGACCGTTGCCGACTTGGTTCACATGGAGATTACAGATTCTTTTCGTTTCCCGGTCACCTGTGGTTTTCGAATCAGTTCGAAGAGTCAGACTTTCGCAGTTGTTGGCAGCCTTGCGGGTGTGGCTGTTGTTGATGGTGGAGTAGGAAGCTGTGGCGTTGGCTTTCGGGCATGTGCATCATTTTCTGTCAATCGAGCAGACGTGACCGTGACGAACGGAGTTGGAAAGTATGGAGGAGCTGTCGCCCTCGGCACTTTTGACCATGCAGACATCTTTCAAATTCCTGAGCTGGTCCAACTGTCGTACCTGGTCGACACTGTGCGTACGTCCGATGTCGTGGCTACAGACATCGCTCCTGTGGCTCTGGACGATGTGCCCCCAGTGGTCTCGTCGATGCAACTGCAGTTTCTTGCTGGAACATCAATCTCGTCGCTCTTGAGACCGATGTCCCCGGTCAGTGGTCAATCGCCTTCGATTCAGTTGGGTGGCGACATCACTGTCTCGACAGCACCAGGAACGGCGTGTAGGGCGTTTGTGACGAGAGGTACATCGAAGGTCTCATTACCAGCTCGCACCGCCACGTCACTTGGTCTGGTGACATGGTTGGTGTCAGCAAGCCTCAATGAAAAACTCAGGTTAGATTTTCGCAGCTTCGGAAAACCAGCAACCGTCACCTTGACGACGGTGTGCACCACGATTGATTCACGTTCAGTGATGACGCGAAAAGTGACTCTGAACTGAGGTCAGCGTTGACCGTCACTTATCGTCGACGAAGCACCTCAAGAGCTTGGTCAGCATGGGCATTCATGCGAATTTCGCTACTGATGCGGGCAAGAATTCGTCGATCTGTGTCGATGACGAAAGTGACGCGCTTGGTGGGAAGAAAGCTGATGTTGCGAGCCACTGTAAACATTGATGCAACTTTCTGGTCGGGATCGCTGAGAAGCGGATAGTCAAACCCATGTTTGTCAGAAAACTGCTTCTGTTTCTCGACCTTGTCGATGCTGATGCCGACGCGCTGTGCGCCGAGCGTGGCGAATTCTGTCGCGAGATCACGGAAGTGGCAGCTCTCAACAGTGCACCCCTTGGTCATGGCCGCTGGGTAGAAGAACAACACGACTGGACCGCTCTGCAATGCAGTGGACAGCCGCCACGGATTGCCATCTTGTGTGGGCAGTTCGAAGTCGTCGACGATGTCACCAGAATTCATTCTGAGAGGGTACCGGTGATGGGTGCTGGGGCATTCACCGTGCATCACGAATGTCACGAAGATGAACATCAAGCGCGGCGACTAGTTCATGTTGGGCTCCAGCCTCTGGTCCGGCCATCGGACGCGAGGCGCGTACATGCGCGCAAGCGGTGTCAGCATCTAAGCCGAGCATCATGGAAACCGCGACAGCTGTCGTTCCTGCGCGGCCGATTCCTGCGGCGCAATGGACTATGACATTTCGCCCACCACGCAGATTGTCGAGGACGAGCTCAAACATTGGCAACATCTCGTCGAGTCGATGTGCGCTTAGGTCTGGAATGGGGAACCAGAGCGCATCGTGTGGCACGTGGATCTTCAGCCAGTCGACATATGAGTCATACCGTCCGAGAAGTTCCTGCGCTTGAGTGAGGCAGATGACAAAAGGATTATCGAGTTCGACGAGTACTTCGTCGAGGCGTGAGCCAATGTGGTGCTTACCGCACAGCCACAGATCGCCTGTGACGGACTCGAGTGGAATCAGATGTCGACCGCCGTCAATCGACCACGATGTGGACACCATTCGTGCATGGTAACGGCCGGTCAGGCCTGGTGGCGATGACAACTAGCGTGACCTCATGCTCATGCAGTCGGCATCTTCGCCACGACCCTTGCCCGAACCATCGACGCTTCAATTTCCCGTGGTACGTCCTGCAGACGCGTCTCATGCCACGTATCCGTGGGAGAACCTGGCATTTGAGGGTGGAGGTGCGAAAGGCTATGCGTACATCGGGGCAGTGAAATGTCTCGAAGAGCGTGGCATCTATCCGAATCATGTTCGGCGAGTGGCCGGCACGAGCATCGGAAGTTTGTTTGCGGTGCTTACGTCCATCGGTTGTCCGACGGAATACATGGTGCAAAAGGTCCCCACTGACTTCCAGGCTCTCGCCAAAGACGGCTCCGGTGGCAACGTGCGATCGGTGGCGCGTGCGGCGCGTCGCAAAGGCATGCATCCTGGTCAGAAGCTGTTTGATTTCCTCGGGGAGATCTTGCTTGAGCGCACTGGAAGTGCAGACATCACCTTCGCGCAAGTGCTTGAGCGATACGGGAGAGAGGTGTGCATAACTGTCACCAATGTGACGCGCATGATGACCGAATATTGCCATCCGAAGACAACGCCGGACATGCCCATTCGAGTTGCTGCTCGTATCTCAATGTCGTTGCCAGTGTTACTGCAACCGGTCATGCTCCAAGGGTCTCAGTCGATGCAGAGTGCTGGCGTCGAACCCGAGTACTACGTCGATGGTGGTTTGCTCTGCAACAACCCGACACACGTGTTCGATGGTTGGTGGTTGTCTCTCGACTCGCGCGACGCATTTCTGCGCCGAATGCAGCCTCTCAGCCGGGCACACGAGCACTATCCAAGGTCAGCGCGATTCAGCCCCACGAATTCTCAGACTCTGGGCTTCACACTGTTCGCGGGTGACGAGACAGACATCACCCGAGGGTGGCTACGTGAAGGGGCTGTGCCACCTCCGAGACCATCCACGAAGTCGGCTGACGAATGCAAGCAGAAAGAGCAAGCCAAGCAGCGTGCAGAATCCGTGCAGGTACCTCTACAGAAAATCTTGCAAGTGCTCGATGATGTGGACACTGATGCATCTGGCACCGTTTCCCTTCAAGAACTCGAGCAGGCACTCTCACGTTCGGGCGTGACTCATGCCGAGTTGCTGGCGATCTTTGGTACAACCGTCGCACATGAGATTTTTGCTCGCGTCAATATCAATGGAAATAACGTGATCGAATTCGCAGAGGTGATTACTTTCCTTGAGTCAGTGGGAGTCGATGTGACGACACAGTTGGTGGGCTTTCCAGCGCGGCCACCCAAGAACATGCTCGAGTTTGCGCTCAACATGCTCGAGGCTGTCAGCCGTGATCTGACACGGGCCAATCACACATCTGATGACTTTGATCGCACGATTCCGATCAACACCGATTACGTGGGCACTACCACTTTTGACTTGGTGCAAGACGACTTGAAATTTCTCATCGACACCGGGTTCGCACATACCCGCGCATTCCTTGATGACTACGACAGAAAGCGGTCTGCGTAGCGGGCGAATCGGTCCAACTCGTGATTGCGGTCAAGTCCAAGATCATCGAATGAGTACGAGTGACCACCTTTGTCTCCTTGCGGATTGGCACGGAGATACTCGGCCATGGTGGTGCGCGTCAACGGCGGTAGGGCGACATTCAGTTGTGCATAAATAGCTGCGATCACTTCTAGGGCGTCATCAAGGAACTGGCGATGGGTGCTGTGTGTGCAACGGTCAGTTGGCAAGAACGATGCGCTATCTAAGTCGACTAGTCGGTCAAGTGAGCGTGAATACAAGTCTGCGTGATACCTGCCGATGTCTGCGAATGAGACCTGGTCACTATGTGCCCACCGTAAGTTGGCGAGCAGACTGGTCACCGATGGAAGAACCAGCATCGGATCTCGGTGAGTGAATGACAACTTTGCATCGGGATAGGTGTTGAGAAGTACGTCAAGTGAGTGCAGGTGCACTGGTGATTTCAGCACCCATCGTCGACGAGCCATGCCATGCTGGAGCATCTGAAGCACCCGCTTGTGAACGGCGTATGCCGGTGTCATGTCGCACTGTTGAAGCCATGCGACATAGCTCGGAATGTTGTACCGAGCCACGAATTCTTCGCTGCGAAACGCAAATGACATGGCGGAGAGACATTCCTTCGGCATTCGAGCGGAGTATTCATGAATCGCGACAATGCCAGAGGCAACGGTCTGTGGTGTGCGCAATTCGATATCCGCAAGCGCAATTCGCGGGTCATCGTCGGACGCATCGCCAAGTGGTGCCGGAAACAGAAGCTCCCAACCCTGTGGGCCACGCAGGGCGGGATCATTCATCAGCACTTCGTGCAAGATTGTCGTACCGGTGCGAGGTGCGCCTGCAACCACCCATGGCTCCTCGATCGTGATGTTCGTCAACTCTGGGTTGTCCCGAAAAGTGCGTTCGATGAGCACGCGTTGGTGCAGTAGTCGCGTCACATATCGGTGGGTTATCCAACGTCCGAGAATGTTCAGCTGAGCTTCGCTCTCAAGCGCTGGAAGAAGCACTGCAAGCGCCTCGTGCGATGCGTCGTCAAGTTCACCGATGACTTCTGACGTGCTGCAGCCGAGGGCGGTTGCCACTTGACCTGCAATGTGATCAAGCGTTAGTGGCACATCGGCTACGGCGGAGATTGGCCAGATTTCGCCAGAGTTGATTTGTTCAACCCATGAAGGGCGAGGTGGTGGAGTCCAAGTCATCAGCAGACAATCGTTATGTGCGGAATCGCCACGTCAATTGTCTGCGTCGACGTTGTAGGTCATCAGCACGGGTCGCGGGGTCGATGCTCGGCGTGTCGTTTGGCAGGTGCGCCCATACGTCATCAACCGGCACAACTCGCGAGTGAGGTGACGGATCAGATGTTGCCCAGAACCAGCGGAATGTGAGGAGTCCCTGTTGGCGGTTCCCCGCGTCGAGCCAATTCGCACAGCCAGGGTCAGTGTGGGAGATAACCATTCGCACTTTGCCATCTGAAGAGACGTGCGTGTCGGTGTGGTTGGTGGAGATCAACCTGTCGAGTGGCTCAAGCAAGTCGTACCACGCGGTCTCGTATAACTGAAAGCCCCAGTAACGAGCCGTTGGAATGTCAGTCTCGACGATCAGTGCGTCGTTTGGCTCAAGGTCGTAAAAGCAGAAGCCGTATCTCGCCAGTTCGAGTCCGCCGCTTACCTTCATCGTCGATGCGAATGTGTTCGCAGGTGCAAGCGCACGTTTCTCGATGATGTAGTTATTCCAGAAACGAATTGACTCTTCAGTTGACGTGATGGCACGCTCCATGCGCGCCGCCAACAATTCATCGGTAACGCGTGGCGTTGGCTCATCGACATCATCATCAATGCACTCGAGTGTGAACACTGCCGGGTCGCGCTCTTCCCACGTGAAGTAGAACTCGCGAAAGGACAACACCGTCGCTCTACCTGGAATCGGAATGTGGGGAAGTGTGCCTGGGGTGCCGCCGATTTGAATCTCAAATTCGTCGTCTTTTCCGATTCCGTGGTCAGATGCGCAGTGCTGGGAGATGGTGCCCCACACGGCTTGGTGCATGAAACCGGCGCGCATCGCGATCACAAACTCATCGCAACTATTCATGTGGCCACGGAAGATGTACGTGCGCTTCGGATCAATTCGTGCGTGTCGGTAGACGTAGTCGGCGCTCGGCCCACCCCACGGGGTCAATAGATCGTTTTGCCGTTGGAAGAGTGGACGTCGTGGGTCTGCATGAAAAAGCTCCCAGTTCGACCAACAACTCCACTGTTTGGCGATGTGGGCGACCCCTTCGATGCGCTCTTGTTCGCTCTGCGGATACGGTCCGGAATGGATCTCATCGGCAAGTCCTGCCAGACGAGCCAACACATTGCCCCACGCGTGTGAAGCTTGCCCCCCGACACTCATCGGGTCAACACTAGACCGGTAGCCTCACTTTGACTTCGAAGAACAAGTCGAGAAGGAACCCCCGATGGCCAATTCATGGTTCGAAACCGTCGCAGTGGCGCAACGTCGTGCGCAACGTCGTCTTCCGAAATCGGTGTACGGCGCCCTCATCGCTGGGTCAGAGAAGGGCCTCACCCTTCAGGACAATCAGTCGGCCTTTGATCAGTTGGGCTTTGCTCCGCACGTTGCCGGTCTTCATCAGCAGCGAGGCATGGACGTGAACGTCATGGGTCAGTCGCTCTCTATGCCAATCATCATGTCGCCGACTGGCGTGCAGGCAGTGCACCCCGACGGTGAATTAGCAATTGCACGTGCAGCTGCCAATCGTGGCATTGCGATGGGTCTCAGTTCTTTTGCCAGCAAGTCGCTAGAGGACGTGTGCGCAGTGAACTCACAAGTTTTCTTTCAGATGTATTGGTCCGGTGGACGCGACACCATGGTGCAACGTTTGCAACGCGCCCAGGCCGCTGGCGCCAAGGGAATCATCCTCACGCTCGACTGGTCATTCAGCAACGGTCGCGACTGGGGAAGTCCGTGGATTCCCGACAAGATTGACTTGAAAGCAATGGTGAAGCTCGCGCCGGAAGTGTTGGCTCGCCCGCGCTGGTTGTGGCAATTCGCAAAGACCTTCAAGTTCCCCGACCTGAGCACGCCGAACATGGCGGCACCGGGCGAGAAGCCGCCGACGTTCTTCGGTGCGTATTACGAGTGGATGCAAAGTGCACCGCCAAGTTGGGACGATATCGCATGGCTGCGTTCACAGTGGAATGGACCTTTCATGGTGAAAGGCGTGTGTCGCGTCGACGATGCAAAGCGCGTCGTTGACTGCGGTGCGAGCGCACTGTCAGTGTCGAACCATGGTGGCAACAATCTCGACGGTACACCTGCGCCAATTCGCGCATTGCCGGCAGTTGTTGATGCCGTCGGAAACCAGATCGACGTAGTCATGGATGGTGGCGTGCGTCGCGGCAGTGACGTTGTGAAGGCGGTGGCTCTCGGTGCAAAGGCTGTGATGATCGGTCGTGCGTACTTGTGGGGTCTTGCAGCTAATGGACAGGCCGGGGTTGAAAATGTGCTCGACGT
>DCZD01000046.1:35755-40324 GCA_002331255.1 Acidimicrobiaceae bacterium UBA2093
GAGTTGACTCGCGACGACGTGGTTGCACCAGACGACTTCTATCGCACACTCGGAAACTGACACCATGGCGTCATTCAGCGACACCGTGACATTCGCACACGGACCGGCAATGAAGAACCGATTCATGTTGGCTCCGCTCACCAACATGCAGAGCCATGACGACGGCACGTTGTCAGATGACGAGTACCAATTTCTTGTGAAACGTGCCGAAGGTGGCTTTGGTTTGGTCATGACATGTGCGTCACATGTCCAGAAGCGCGGCCAGGGCTTCAAGGGCCAACTCGGCTGCTTCAGCAACGACCATATTCCGGGCCTTACGCGACTTGCCCAAGACATCAAGGCTCACGGCTCGGTTGCCATTGTGCAGCTGCACCATGCAGGCAACAGGTCGCCGAAGGACCTAATTGGCGAGCAGCCGGTGTGCCCGTCTGACGATGCTGAGACCGGCGCTCGCGCGTTGTCTACTGCAGAAGTAGAACAGTTGACGGCAGACTTCATCGCTGCTGCCAAACGTTGCGACACTGCAGGTTTTGACGGGGTCGAGCTTCACGGCGCTCATTCCTACATGCTGTGCCAATTTCTCTCGACAGAGCTGAATGTGCGCACAGATCAGTACGGAGGCTCGCTGGAGAACCGCTCGCGACCTATCTTCGATGTTCTTCAAGGTATTCGTCGTACGTGTCGTCCCGACTTCAACGTGTCAATCCGCCTGTCACCCGAGCGATTCGGTATGCAGACCGCCGAAATCATCGAGATCTACGTGCGACTCATCGACTCCGGTCTAGTCGACTTCATTGATATGTCTTTGTGGGATGTGTTTAAGGAGGCGTCTGACGAGGCATTCGTGGGTCAGAAGTTGCTTGACATCTTTGCGACGTTGCCCCGTAAGCAAGTTCGACTTGGCGTCGCTGGAAAGTTGTATAGCGCCAAAGAGGCACAGGCAGCCATCGACGGCGGAGCTGACTTCGCTGTCCTAGGGCGCGGCGCGATTCTGCACCACGACTTTCCGACCCTTGCTATGGCGGACTCCGACTTTGTCGTGCGTTCGACCCCGGTCTCGCCAGAGGTGTTGAACGATGAAGGCTTGTCAGATGCGTTCGTGAACTACATGCGCAACTGGCAAGGGTTCGTCACAACGGACTAATCAGCGAACAGCGACCAATGGGTCGGTTATGACATGGCTGACGATTCCTGACGGACCGGTCGGAGTTGTTCCGCGGACAGTCACACGCCGCATTCGGCGTTCAACATCGCCGTAATCGTCAATCGCGTAATGCATCGTTGCGCGGTTGTCCCACATGACCACGTCACCTGGCTGCCAGCGGTGTCGATATGCGAACTCTGGTTGCGTGCAATGTTCGTACAACAACTTCAACAGGTTGTCGCTCTCGATACGCGAGAGGCCAACGATATGTGTGGTGAAACCTGGGTTCACGAACAGCGCAGGCTCGTTAGTAGAAGGGTGCACGCGAACAGCAGGGTGCACGACAGGGGGCACCCGGAGTGCGTCGTCGTACAACTTCTGTGCATCGTCGCGAGTGAGGGCGGTGTCGAAAGGTTCGCCCCAATATGCGAGAGGAGAGATGCGATGCACGGCTTCGAGCGATGACACGAGTTCGCGAAGAGCAGGGGACAGTGCGTGGTATGCGGCGCGCATGCTGACCCATTGCGTGTCGCCACCAAATTCGGGGGTGTGGTCTGCGACCAACACCGAAGCAGCTGGAGGGTTCTGCACGAAAGTCACGTCGGTGTGCCAACGCGCGTTCTTTCCACCACGCGCAGCGTCGAGCTCGAGAATTTCTGGGTGATCAGGATGCCCGGGAACCACGGGGTGCGCGGGGGTCGGTTCACCTAACGTGCGGGCGAGTGCGACCTGGTCGGCATGACTGAGGAATTGGTTGCGTAACACCACAACAAGGTGCTGCTCAAGAAGGTTGAGAAGATGGGAAGAGGCCCAGTTCACGGTGTCGGACAAGCCCAGGACCTCGACGCCGATATGGCCCGACAGACGTCGGACATCGGGCACCGGGTGACCACTGCCAGACCGCAGGTCGGTCTGGGAAGGTCGAGAAGGGGCTGTTGTGCTGGACATTCTTGATTCCTGACTAAGTTAATCAGATTTTAGGGGAATAGGCTCGTGCTCGCCAACCCGGCGCGCCACCTTCTGGGGGAGACATGCAATTTCCGATCAACCTGAATCTGACTGACCGCCCGGTGCTTGTAGTCGGTGGTGGTCGTATCGCCCATCGCAAAGTTCAGCAGTTGCTTGCGTGCGATGCCGATGTCACGGTGCTCGCACCATTGGTGACCGAGGAACTTGAGCGGCTCAATGTTCGAGTTCTTCGCCGTGAATACGCGACCGGCGATGTTGAAGGTTTCCGACTGGTGATCACGGCAACAGGCAATGTCGATGTTGATCAACGCATCTTTGACGAGGCCGAAGAGCGCGGCATCTGGGTGAATAGCGCCGATGATCCAGAACGATGCACATTCACGTTGCCGGCCGTACATCGTCAGGGACCAGTCATGGTGACTGTGTCAACTGGTGGAGCGAGTCCTGCGTTGTCGTCCTGGATGCGGGCGAATCTTGCTCGCCTCATCGGACCGGAGTTCGCCGAACTTGCCGCCGAACTCGCATCTCGTCGTACATCAATTCATGCAGTCGGTTTCAGCACTGAAGATGTCGATTGGGAACCGATCATTCGAGTTCTCGCGCAGCGCAAAGGAATTTCGTTCGATGGGGCTGATGCCTCTGCCAGCACACCGCGGTCACAACTGGAGATGGCGCGATGACGGTGCATCTTGTCGGAGCGGGTCCGGGTGACCCTGACCTTCTCACGGTAAAAGCGACACGACTCATTGCGCGTGCAGATGTCATCGTTCACGATCGCCTTGCCAACCCAGCGATTCTCTCTCTTGCGAAACAAGGTGCCGACTTCATCGATGTCGGCAAGCGTCCTGGTGCGCCCACGCCACAAGACGTCATCAACTCACTTCTTGTTCACCTCGGGTCACAAGATCTTGAAGTGGTGCGATTGAAAGGCGGTGACCCGTTCGTCTTTGGTCGCGGCGGCGAAGAAGCCGAGGCACTCCTCTCTGCAGGTGTGCCATTTGATGTCGTACCTGGCATCACATCGGCAGTTGGTGTTCCAGCAGCAGCAGGAATACCGGTGACTCACAGAAACGTGTCGCCGGCTTTTACGGTCGTTACCGGACATCGTGAGAGTGGTGGTTCACGTTCGGTGAACTGGGAGTCGCTCGCTCGGGTTGGCGGCACCATCGTCGTGCTGATGGGCGTTTCTGAACGTGGGACCATCGCACGACGACTGATGGCCGGCGGACTAGCACCGACGACACCAGTCGCAGCAATCAAGTGGGGCACACACCCCGAGCAGTCCACGGTTCGCACGACGCTCGCCGAGTTGGGTGATGCCGACGTTGAAGCGCCGAGCACCATCGTTATCGGGGCTGTGGCTGCGTATGAATTCCTTCAACCCACCACAGCCACAACCACATCGAGTGGTGCGCGATGAGACGCTCGATTGACGACCTTCCACTCATGATCGACGACCTACCTGAGGGCCTCGACGATGCGACGCCGGTGTCGTGGGGCATTGCCGTGTGCGATGACTACGACGATGCGACGCCCCGAGTTGTGCTCACCGTTGAAGAAATCGGTGATGCCGGGGCCGGATTAGTCGCACATCTGAAGCCCGATCACGCACGTCGACTTCGTGGAGCGTTGCACGACGCACTGCGTGAAATTGGCGAAGACACAGGTCGATAGGAGAGAGATATGACAAACATCGTCCCCGCACCCATTCCGCGTGACCTCTATGAGGAGCAGTTGCGCGACATCAAACGCTTCGAGGTGGCCATTGAGCAGTACCTGAACGGAGAGATCACTGAAGATGTATTCCGTGTGATGCGTTTGAATAACGGCATCTATGGTCAGCGTCAAGGTGGCACCAATCAGATGGTGCGCATCAAGTTGCCAGCCGGCACGATCACGCCGCAGCAGTTAGATCTGATGGGCGACCTCGCCGAACAGTTCTCACGTGGATGGGGACACATCACGACTCGCCAGAACATCCAGTTCCACTTCGTCGAGCTACGTCGCATTCCCGACCTGTTGCGTCGTCTGGCAGATGTCGGCCTCACCAGTCGAGAAGCGTGTGGCGACACCGTGCGCAATGTGATGGCATGCCACTTGGCCGGAGCATGTCCGCATGAGAAGTTGGACGTGACACCTTGGGCAGAAGCGACATTCCGTCATTTCGTGCGCAACCCGCTTGGCCAGCGATTGCCAAGAAAGTTCAAGGTGAACTTTTCTGGTTGTTCCACTGATTGTGGTCAAGCGATGTTCAATGACGTTGGTGTGGTTGCTGTTACACGTACACGCGACGATGGCACAATTGAATCGGGCTTTCGTGTGTACATCGCCGGTGGCCTTGGTGCGACTCCCCATCCGGCTTTGTCACTTGAAGACTTCACAACTCGTGAGGAACTCTTGCCCACCATCGAAGCTGTGCTTCGTGTGTTCGACCAGACCGGCAACCGCGACAACAA
>DCZD01000046.1:40573-45976 GCA_002331255.1 Acidimicrobiaceae bacterium UBA2093
TACGCCACACGTTGCCGGCCTCGTCTACGTGGCCAGGTGGCATTCCGCCGGAGGTGGCTTCAGTGGGCGATGTGCCAGCTGGAACTGCCGCAAGTGGTGAAGTGACCGAAGTCGGTCAGGGTGTACGCGTTGACTTGCGGTCATCCGATCCGTTCAAGCGGTGGGAGCAAGCAAGCGTTGTGCGCGGGTCGGCTAAGGGCACGGTGTCGGCAGTGGCATACGCAGCTCTCGGTGACATCACTGCGGCACAGTTCCACTCACTCGCCGACATTCAGCGCGAGCTCGACGCTGACGTGCGCTTGTCGAACAGGCAGAATGTGGTGTTCCGTGAATTGCGTGAGGACCAGTTACGCACGTTGTTCGATCGACTCGAGGCAATCGGCATGGCACGTCCAGGGGCGGAACTGGCGCGTGACGTCGTGGCATGTCCGGGGGCAGACACCTGCAATATCGCGGTCACACAGTCACGTGGACTTGCCAAGGCGATTGGCGATGAGCTGGAGGAATCTGGTCTCGCAGAAGTCGGTGGGGTGCGTATCAACATCTCGGGTTGCACCAATTCATGCGGTCAACACCACGCCGCAGACATCGGACTTTTTGGAGCAGAGCGTCGCGCAAACGGCAAGTCGCTGCCCGGCTATCAGTTGTTGCTGGGCGGTCATGTCGGGCAAGAACAGATTCACTTCGGTCAGAAGGCACTCCGTCTGCCTGCGAAGAATGCTCCGTTGGCAGTGGCTCGCGTCGTACGCAAGTTTGCCAACGAGCGTTCAGCGGGGGAGACGTTCACGACGTGGCTCGATCGTTCCGGTGGAGCAGCGATAGTCGCGAAAGACTTGCTCGACCTTGATGTCGTGCCAAAGCCAGACGACGCACCTCACTTCTACGTCGACTACGACGAGACGGGGCCGTACGTGGCTGAAGTGTCCGAGTCGGAGTGCGCAACGTGAGTCATCATCCGCTTCATCTTGGCGTCGAGGAAGTGGCGTCGTTCAACCGGCAGTTGTCGGGTGAATCAGCCGAGACAGTTATCGAATGGGCGAACGACTATTTCGACCATCACATGGTGGTGACATCGAGCTTTGGCGATGCGACGCTCGCGCACCTCGCATGGAGTGTGTCGCCGCTCATTGAAGTGGTGTTGCTTGACACCCAGTTTTTGTTCCAAGAGACCTTGGCGTTTGCTCGCGACATAGAGCATCGTTCGGGTGGCAAGTTGACCATCGTCCAGCCCGAGGGCATCAGCCCAGACGTCGAGCTCTGGAAACTTGACACCGATGCATGCTGCGCCATTCGAAAAGTTGCTCCACTCGAACGTTTGCTCGAGGGACGCCATGCGTGGATGACCGGCTTGCGACGTGATGATTCGACGACGCGAGCCACGACACAGGTGATCGAGCTTGACCCATTTCGTGATGTCATCAAGATCAACCCGATTGCCGCATGGACCGATGCAGATGTCGCCAGTTACAAGTTGCGGCACGGGTTGCCTGACAATCCGCTCACCTCACAGGGATACGCGTCAATTGGGTGCTGGCCATGCACACGCCCCGTTGAGCCAGGCGCCGATCCGCGTTCTGGTCGATGGGCCGGTCAAGACAAAACTGAGTGTGGGCTACATGAGCCGCGCGTCAGTCGGGTGTCGGTGACGACGCGTTAGTGGTTGTGCGAGCCACAGATGTCGACTCGCTTTGAATCATCAACAGCAGCTTGTCCTTCTGCAAGTCCTTCGACTGCAGCAAACGGTCCGCAGGGATGGGGCACGATCCACACGTGCACCATGGGCTTTTTCACGAGACCAGCGATTGAGCCACGTGCGCAAACACCATTTTCATCAGTGACGCCCGTTACTTGGGGACGGCCACCCTGTATGGACCAACAGAGATCGGTGTGTACGTGCCATTGGAAGAGTGGTCCGGCAAAGTCCGTCAACTCCTTGGCGTCTAGCTCGGGTTCTCCTTCAGCCATGTACATCGCTGATACGAGAATTTTCTTGTCGCCGTAGACCTTGTAGACAATCGACTCTGGTTTGCTCGCGTCGAGCACGTTCCCATCGTCGAAGTACCGGAAGTTCACAAAGTGCTCATAACCAGTCTCTTCATCACCGATTGATCGCCAACCTTCAGATTCGGCCACGTTGTAATCAGCCCATCGCACCAGTTCTTGCTGTGTGTCGAGTATCAATTGACCGGCACGATCTTCTTGCTCGGCAGAAACCCCTGGCACATCGGAGATGTCGATACCAATGCTCGGGAAGTAGGGGCGCGGCCACGAACTCTCGGAGCCGGAATGTTGGTGGCTGGCAGTGGCATAAACCGCCGGCACTGCCAGGAGCACCGCCACCACAGGTGCTAACGAACTTGTCAGTCCGATGCGTTCGACCTTGACACGCGGTATCGATGCGACAAGTGCGAGTAGTGCGAGAAGTGCACACAACGCGTCGGCGGTCTGTATTGACTCTGATGTGTCGAATCCGTCGATAAACCCGATACCTGTCGTGCGAGTGGCGAGCCACCCGACAATCGCTATGACGTTGACAGAAGTGACAACTCGTCGCCATTCAGTGGATGGTGCGGCCAGAAGGGCGAGCCCACCAATGCATTGACCAGCAGCCAGAACAGCCATGGACAGTGCAGCGCTCTTGTGCTCTACATGAGTCCCTGCGGCAATCGCATGAACGAAGCCAGCGGCAAGAGAGAACACACCTGCACCACGGGCGTCACTTAACCGGCTCATAGAATCACCATACTTCTCATCAAACTGCGCCTACTTGTTGGGCTTACTTGATGCGCTGCGCGAGGTTAAGCAATTGCCGTCGCAACATAATGCCGTCGCCCGGGCCCAAGAACAAACGCTCGATGATGTGCCCAGCGGGCACGTCGATGCGTGCTCGCACTCGAGACACGAGGCGTGTGCCACGTGAGTCATCGTGAAGTTCATAGGCAAGCGTGAACACAACTTTTCGTGCGCGGGTCGAACCGTCGCCGAGAGCTAGAACAAGTGCTCGTGGAGAGTCGACGACCATGGCAGTGAATGATGCGGGACCTCCGGGAACTTTGTCTCCGTTGGAGAGCGTTTGCCACTTGGGGTTGATGGATCTCGCGCTACGCCGACCAAGGTTGTCGACGAAGTCGTAGCTATACCAACCGCCGCGACCAAAGCCCATTTGACGTAGCCATGGGAAGACGTCAGATGGAGGTGCATCGAGCGTGATTGCTCGCGTGGCGATGAGGCGTGCAGACGGGCAGATGTCGTCACCTGTCATCGAACGAGCCACCTCCGATGGTGTCGCACCCCAGTGTTCGAGAATCATGACGAAGCAGATGCTGATGAAACGTCGCGCGGACGGGGCCACACAATCGCGAGAATCCACACAGCACTCATGCCCCGAACGGTCCAGGCGAGGGTCCGCACGAGGTTCGCAGTCATGAGCCGTTCATGAATCGCAGAATCAAACCCGTCCATGAGGTCGCCGTGTGCAGGTGCCGACCAGACACCACTGATGATGAGGACGACGGCCATGGCAGCTGCGCCGATGAAGACCGGCATACGCAGCTCACGTCGGCCGCCCATGAACGAGAGCCAAAGAAGTGCGAGCAATGTGATTCCTTCAGTCAGCCAAGGGACAAAGAGCAACTTTCCGATGCGGTCGACATGCGCTGACTGAAATGCAACGTAGGTCGCCTCGCCGACGTCAGCGAACAGGGGATAGTGAACGACGTGAATGGTCCAGATGAGCCCGACCATGAACCATGTCGCAATGACATGAGCCATCACGATGACACGCTCTTGTGACGATGAAAACGACATGTCGAGACCCTAAACCGGGTGTCTTCTAACTGCCAGACCAAGGCTGGAACTCGGCCGCCAGACTCGCCGAACGTGCACACGTGACGAAACTCAGGGTCGCCAGCAGCAAGCGCCTTGTACGGATTGCAAGTTTGTACCAGTATTTAGTCATGGTTCGCTCTCGTCGTCTCCCACTTGCGTCCGCACTCACGGTGGCTCTCACCGTGGTCACAGCGGCATCACATTCACCATTGTCAGCCGACGCAGGCGATACCGGAGCGAGCCAGCGTGCAGTGGCTGCGACTCTTTCGGTTGGCTCGAGTCACGCCTGTTATGTCGCTAACGGACTTCTGTATTGCTGGGGATCCAACTCTCAGGGACAACTTGGTCGGGACCCGAACGATCTCGGTGACCCAGTAACGCGTTCAGCCGTTCCGCTCGTGGTTCCCGGCCTGACGAACGTGACAGCAGTTGCAGCCGGTGGGAATTACACGTGCGTGTTGAAGTCAGACACGACAGTGCACTGTTTCGGCGAGAGTGGACCTTGGATTGGAAACAGCTCGTCTGGAATCACGTACCAGCCGATCCAAGTGACGACCGGAGCAGCTTCAGTCACTGCGGGTGCGCGGCACACTTGTGCAGCGATGACCGTGGGGTCTGTGTACTGCTGGGGAAGTGGGTGGAACGGTGAGCTTGGAAATGGGGGCACCGGAATATCCAGTGATCCTGTACAGGCGCTTAGTACGTCAGATCCCGCACTCGCAGTCTCTGCCGGAAATGCCCATACGTGCGCGGTGGTCCAATCTGGGCGCGTGAAGTGCTGGGGTTCGAACACTTCGGGGCAAACAGGTCAGGGCTCGGCCGGAAGCAACGTTCTCACACCTGCTGACGTCATTGTGATGTCAACCTCAAGCCCCCTTGAAGGTGCAGTCTCAGTATCTGCAGGCTTCGCGCATTCATGTGCAGTGACGCTCTCTGGTGGAGCGTATTGCTGGGGTGGCGACATGTACAAAGAACTTGGCACGGCAGACACGACTAGTGGATCGAATCCGAGGGCCTTTCCTGTGCGAGCGTCATCCGGTTCGAATGTCGCCATCACCAATGCAGCAGGCATCTCCGCAGGTACGTATTTCACGTGCTTGTTGCGTACCACTGGCGCCGTCGCATGTTTTGGTGACAACACCAGAGGTCAAGTCGGTAATGGCGATACAGGAACTAGCGCTAACCAAGGGCCTGAGACAGTCGCATCAGTTGCATCAGCCCAAGTGGTGACTACAGGAAGTGACTCGACATGTGCTGCGTCGTCGTCAACCATTTGGTGTTGGGGAAACAGCAGTGCTGGTCGACTCGGAAACGGCACGACTGCAACGTCAAATGTCGCGACTGCTACCTCTACTCTTCCGTTCCTCAGCCAGACCATCACGTTTGGCACCCTCACCGACGATTCATTCACAGCTGCATCGCGAACACTGTCGGCGAATTCATCATCGGGAGGTCCTGTCACGTTCACGTCCTCGACGTCGTCGGTTTGCACCGTGTCGGGAACAACAGTGACCTATGTGGCACCAGGAACGTGCTCTATTGCGGCATCACGAGGTGTTTATGGAATGTTCTCAG
>DCZD01000029.1:0-767 GCA_002331255.1 Acidimicrobiaceae bacterium UBA2093
GGTGGCGCTGGTGGCCCTGGTGGGGGACGCGGCCCTGGCGGCCCCGGCGGTGGTCCTGGCGGTCCCGGTGGTGGTCCCGGTCGCGGGCCCGGAGGTCGACCGAATGGTCAACGTCGTGCACCGCGTAAGAAGTCGCGTGCCCGTCGTCGTAGAGAATTCGACGAGCTTGAGCCCCAATACACCTCGTATACCGCGAGCAATGCTCCGGTGCCAGAGGGCACCATCATCATCGAGCGTGGAGTTTCAGCCCAAGAGTTTGCTCCGAAGCTGAATCGCACTGCAGCCGATGTCGTGCGCTTCTTGCTTGAGCACGGCGAAATGGTGACGGCCACCATGACACTCGGTGACGAGCAAATGGAATTGTTCGCACTTGAAGTTGGCGCCGACATTCTTCTTGTCGATCCAGGTCAACAAGAAGAAATGGAACTGCAGGCGCTGTTCGACGACAGCGATGATGAAGACGAAGCAGCTCAACAAGCGCGTCCACCCGTTATCACCGTCATGGGACACGTTGACCATGGCAAAACTACGCTGCTCGACAAGATCCGTTCGGCAAATGTCGTCGCCGGTGAAGCCGGAGGCATCACCCAGCACATTGGTGCGTACCAAGTGCACAAGAATGGGAACCCCATCACGTTCATTGACACTCCGGGCCACGCTGCATTCACCAAGATGCGCGCCCGTGGTGCACAAGTCACCGACATTGTCGTGCTGGTTGTTGCTGCTGATGACGGCGTGATGCCCCAGACCATCGAAGCCATCAACCA
>DCZD01000029.1:1028-10678 GCA_002331255.1 Acidimicrobiaceae bacterium UBA2093
CTCAGCCAGCTCTCTGAATACGAGTTGGTTCCCGAATCGTGGGGTGGAGACACCATCGTCGTTGAGATGTCTGCCATGCAGAATCTCGGTGTCGATGATCTGCTCGACCAACTCAATGTTGTAGCCGAGCTTGAGAATCTCACTGCGAACCCCACTGGGCGGGCAAAGGGCATCGTGCTTGAAGCCAACCTCGATATTGGCCGCGGACCCGTTGCAACGGTGCTCGTTGACAAGGGTCAACTAAAAGTTGGTGACCCGGTCGTCGCAGGTGCTGCATGGGGCAAAGTGCGCGCGCTCATCAATGATCGTGGTGAGCAGGTCAAAGAAGCAGGACCGTCGAGCCCGGTCCAGGTGCTTGGTTTGTCTGCAGTTCCTCAGGCAGGCGACGAATTCCGTGTCGCGCCAGACGAAAAGACCGCCCGTACCGTTGCCGAGGCTCGAGAGCAACGTTTCCGTGTGCTCAACCAGCGCGGCGATGCGCGAGTGCAGCGCGGCGTGAAACTCGAAGACATCTTCACGCAGATTCAAGCTGGAGAGGTCGCCACGTTGAACCTCGTCATCAAGGCCGATGTACACGGATCGCTTGAGGCCGTCAGCGAGAGCCTGCGCAAGTTAGAGCGCGACGAGGTCAAACTGGCGTTCGTTCACCGCGGAGTTGGTGGAGTCACGGAAAACGACATCACCCTCGCTGCCGCCACCAATGCCACGCTCATCGGCTTCAATGTTCGCCCTGATCGCAAAGCTCGCGATCTTGCCGAATCTGAAGGTGTCGAAATTCGAACCTATGAAGTCATCTACAAACTTCTCGAGGACATCGAACGCGCCATGCTCGGTCTCCTCGCCCCAGAGTTTGAAGAAGTGGTCACAGGTGAAGCTGAAGTGCGTGAAATCTTCCGTGTGCCAAAGATCGGCGCTATCGCTGGATGTTTCATTCGTACCGGCGTCATCACGCGCGGAACCAAGGTGCGCTTCTTGCGAGATGGAACCATCATCTGGAAGGGCTCAATCAACTCGCTGCGTCGTTTCAAAGATGATGTCAAGGAAGTGCGCGAAGGCTTCGAATGCGGTATCGGGTTGTCTGACTTCCAAGACCTGAAGCAGGGCGACCTCATCGAAACATTCGAGGAACGCCAGATCGAACGGGTCTGATCCGTGGCTGATCTCGACTTCTTTTTCGACCCAGTATGTCCATGGGCGTGGATCACGTCGCGCTGGGTCACGGAAGTGAAGACGCTGCGCTCCTATGACGTGCGCTGGCGTTTCATCTCCCTGAAGGTGCTGAATTCGTCAATGGATTACTCCAAGATGCCCGAGGGTTATCGCGAGGTGCACAACGCAGGTACGCAGGGTCTTCGCCTGGCGGCGCACGCTCGTGCTGTCGATGGCAACGAGGCGTGCGGAGCCGTGTACACCATGCTCGGAAGGTCGTTTCACAATCGCCAAGAACGGCTGGGATTCGTCACCGACCCCGTCATTGAAAGTCGCCGCTTGTTGGTAGACGCTGGTCTCCCAACAGAGTGGGCTGATCACGTTCACGACGAGTCATATGACGGACTAATCCAACAAGAGACCGAGCTTGCGTTGCAGCGAACTGGCAAAGACGTCGGCACGCCGATCTTGTCGTTCAACCCAGACAGCGACACGGTGTCGAGCTTTTTCGGGCCTGTCATCAGCACCATTCCGCGCGGCTCGGAAGCATTGAAGTTGTGGGACGCCATCGAGACTCTCGCCACGACAAGCGGAATGGCCGAACTGAAGCGCTCCTTACGCGCCGCACCGTCATTCGACTGAGCTCGAGCGCGTCACCTGCCTAATGTGTGGGCGATGAAAGTCGTCTACACACCAGCCCACCTCGGGCACAATCCGCTCACCGAAATTGAGAAGTCGACCGCGCATTCGCCGTATGAACACATTGGTCGTGCAGAGAAGATTCGCGAAGTACTTGAAGCTGACGAAGCCTTCCAGTTCATGTCGCCCACCGAGTGGGGAACAAATCCGATTGACGCCGTGCATGACGCGGGACTGAACACGTTTCTCACCTCAGGGTGGGCTGACTATCAGCGTGACATCGGCGCAGCCCGAGAAGTGGTGCCAGATGTGTTCTATCGGCCGGCATTTCGTCGCGAGGCCTCGGACGGTCGTGAGCCGCAGAGCGTCACAGGCAAACTTGGTTGGTGGTGTTTTGAGACCACGACGCCTTTGTGTGAGGGCACATACAGCGCAGCGCGAGGTGCAGTCGACACTGCGATGACTGCCATGAAAGTGGTCATGGATGGTGAGCGCAATTCCTACGGGTTGTGTCGACCACCGGGCCATCATGCGACAACGTCGATGTACGGCGGATATTGCTTTTTCAACAATGCCGCGATTGTCGCGCACCACGTTGCGACGACTACATCGTCAAAGGTGGTGGTCCTTGACGTCGACTACCACCATGGAAACGGCACCCAAGAAATCTTCTATGACCGTGACGACGTCATGTACGTGAGTTTGCATGGCGACCCTTCTCGTGCGTATCCCTACTTCACGGGTTATTCAGATGAAACGGGGTCTGGTCGTGGTGTGGGCAGCAATCTCAACGTGCCACTCGCGAAAAAGACCGGCGACGATGAATACGTCGCCGCCCTGTCGACGGCAGCCGAGCGAATCGCTGCATTTGGCGCCGACATATTGGTCGTGTCACTCGGCCTCGACACGTTCGTAACAGATCCAATCTGTGATCTCGCCATCACTACAGATGGGTTCCGACGACAAGGTGAAGTTGTGTCGCAGCTCGGGTTACCAACTGTGGTGCTTCAAGAGGGCGGTTACGACGTGGCAGCTCTCGGTGACAACGTACGTGCGTGGTTGGTGGGATTAGGCGCCTGACAGAGTCACGCACTCTGCAGGGCTGCAAGCACTTTGTTCCAGCGCGTCGGGTCTGACGCGTAAGGAACATAGAAGCTGATGCGTGAGATGACATCTCCGTAACGGTTGTTCAATCTTGTGGCGATGTCCTCTGGTTCGGCAACCACGGCGAAGGCATCAAGAATTTCGTCATTGATGCATTCGGCCATCTCGAGCCACTTTCCTTGCTTTGACATCGAGTTCAACTCGTCCTGCACGTGGCCCCATCCGTGTAGATCAAGTACGGGTCGATAGGCCGGAGTCGAACCGTAGAAGGCGATTTGTTGACGAGTACCAGCAGAGGCTTTCGACATCTCCTTCTCGTCAGTTCCGGTTACGACGAAACCTGGGCCGACAATCTCGAATCCGTCGAGAGTCTTTCCGACCTTGGCACGTCCACGCTCGAGTGCCGGGAGGGTTACTTCACGTAGATACTTCTCGGTGGTGAAGGCATGGCACATGAAACCGTCGCAAACTTCGCCGGCTACTTCGGTCATCAATTCGCCCACACCGGCAAGGAATATCTTTGGGGTGCCATAAGCAGAGATGTCGCCTGCACTTGGGCTGAAGAATGGTGTCATCAGCGTGTGGGTGTAGAACTCGCCCCGGAACTGAAGTGGTGTGCCATTCAGCCAGCAATCCCAGATTGCCCGAATCGCGAGAACCATCTCGCGCATGCGGGCTGCTGGTTTGCTCCACTCCATGGAAAAACGCTTCGTGATGTGCGGTTTGATCTGGCTTCCTAAGCCGAGGATGAATCGACCCTTTGAGTATGTGTGTAGATCCCATGCGATGTTTGCAAGAGTCATCGGGTTGCGAGCGAATGCGACAGCGATTGACGTGCCCAGTTCGATATCGGAACTGTGCTCGGCAGCAAGAAGCAATGGAAAGAACGGATCATGTGATGTTTCCGCCGTCCAGAGTCCCGAGTAACCAGCGGCTTCTGCACGCTTGGTCTCATCAGCGACAAGATGAAGATCTGGTCGAAGTGTCGCGTCGACTTTCATGGTGAGCCCCTTTCAGGCGATATGGCGCCGTTGCAGACGTCAGGTTTGATCGCGCAAGAACTGTTCGACTTCCGCTGCTAACTCCTCCATCGAGGGTAGTTCGCCTGGAGTGAGGGGAGCTTCGCCCGAGTTGCTCACCGCGCCATTTTGGGAGTCGTACATTGCCTCCATCTGGTGCAACATCGCCAGATGCTCCTCATTGTTGACGATGAGTTGGTCGAGGCGTTCACGTTGAATTGTCGCTTCACGACGTAGTGGCGAGACGTCGACTTTTAGACCGGAGATGTCGCACAGCTGAGTTAGTAAGGCCGCACTGGCAGCCGGATATGCCATAGAGGCGATGTAATGGGGAACTTGGGCCCACAATCCGATGACTTCGGTACCGCGGTCAAACAGCGCATGCTCGAGCACCGACTCGACACCTGCAGGAACGTCAACCGTGTTCTTGGCGAGTGACAATCTGTCGGCGACATTCGCATCGGGGGTCGTGATGGACACACCGACGGGACGAGTATGTGGAGCGGCGTAGGGGTATGCGCCGAGGCCCACCATTCTCCGTACGCCCAGTTGTGAAGCCAGTTCGGCGACGGTCGTGGCGAAGAATTTCCAGTTGGAATCAGGTTCTGGACCTACGAGGAGCAACACATCAGTTCCTTCTCGATCGCGGCCAACTCGCAATTCCGGGGTCACCCAATTGACGCGAGTGTTCACGCCGGCACGAAGTTCCATGACCGGTCGGCGCGCGCGGTAATCAATAAACGTGTCGGAATCGAAAGTAATCAGAATCTCTGAATCAGTGGCTTCGACGAGCGTCTCCATGGCTGCGGCTGCTGCACCACTTGCGTCGATCCAACCGTTCAGCATGACGACAAGGGACGGTTCCTTCAGCGGGGGGAGCTGCCCGTGGACGATGAAGGGGAGACCGGTGTTCGAATTCATCGCAACTTCTCAAGCATGGCAGTGGCGCGCATCACTGCATTGTCGACTTGCACTTTGAAGGGTTCAAGCTCTTGAGGATCGCGTTGACCGAGCGCACCTCCCAAGTATCTCGCGTAGACACCTTCGATGATGCACCCGAGTTTCCAATATCCGTAGGTGACATAGAAGTCGAATTGCGACATGTCGCGACCCGACTTTTCGCCGTAGCGAGCGGCAAGTTCCGATCTGTTGAGGAAGCCTTCGATGGTGCACGTGGGGTTCGACCAAGGACTGGTGTCGTCGCCGGGACCATTCCAATAGACCATCAACATTCCGATGTCTGCGAGTGGGTCGCCGAGAGTACAGATTTCCCAGTCGAGGACTGCGACAACGTCTCCGTCGTCGTTCAACATGCAGTTGTCGAGGCGATAGTCACCATGCACGATGGTGGTTTCGGTCTGTGTGGGGATGCGCTTGGACAACTCATCGTGGATGAGGTCCATGCCTGGCAGATCACGTGTCTGCTGAGCTTTGAAGTTGGAGTACCACCGCTTCAATTGGCGCTCGATGTACGCGTCGCGTCTTGCAAGATCGCCGAGGCCGACCGCATCGGGGTCGACAGAGTGGAGGCGCACCATCGTGTCGACAAGTGACTCTCCTGTGCGTCGTCGGGCAGCGGGTGTCAGCAGGTTTTCGGCAGAATCGACATCGCGGATGATGTGCCCCTCGACAAAATCCATGACATAGAAGGGAAGTTCATTCACGGTCTCGTCGATGCAAAGGCCGAGTGCACGTGGCACTGGCACGTCGGTGACATTCATGGCGCTGATGAGGCGAAACTCCCGCGCCATGTCGTGGGCGCTGGCGAGACGATGGCCAAGTGGAGGTCGTCGTAGCACGAGGCGACGACCAGTGGCATCTGTGACGGCGAATGTGAGGTTCGAATGGCCACCGGCAATCATGGAGAAGGTGAAAGGAGCAGTCGTTCCACTGATGTTGTGAACCAGCCAATCGGCGACGTTCGCGCTGATGCCATGCGGAAGGTTCATCAATTGCACGATACCGGTACGCTTTGTGACCATGGCAGTCGACGTCACCGACCAGACGTTCCAGCAAGAAGTCATCGAGCGCTCGCACTCTGTGCCTGTCATCGTTGACTTGTGGGCTCCGTGGTGCGGGCCATGCCAAACCCTCGGACCCATCCTCGAGCGCACCACCGATGCAACAAACGGTCAGGTCGTTCTTGCCAAGGTGAATGTTGACGAGAACCCACAGATCTCCGGCGCATTCCGAGTGCAGTCGATTCCTGCGGTGTATGTCTTGAAAGACGGTGCTGTTGTCGACGGATTCGTCGGCGCGCAACCTGAACACGTCATTCAACAACTTGTGCAATCACTGTTGCCGAATCCCGAAGACCAGAAAGTGCAGGCGCTCATCGCAGCTGGTACCGAAGAAAGCCTTCGAGATGCTGTTGCGCTTGCACCTGGAAACGAGGACGCCATCTGTTCATTGGCTGAGTTCCTCGTGCGTAAAGGCGAATCAGAAGAAGCATTGCAGCTACTTGCCCGATTGCCTGAAACCGACCGCGTGCGTCACATCGCAGCAAGTGCTCGTCTGGCGCAGAACCCCATTGACAATTTCGACGTCGAACTGACGACTCTCCTTGACCACGTGAAGGCTGACGAGACGAAGCGTCAAGAGTTCCTCGACATCCTCGAGACGATGGGTCCTGATGATCCGCGTACGGCGAAGTACCGCAAACTTCTGACGGCTCGCCTCTACTAGGGCCGCTCATTGCCGATTCGGCGAACGTGCACCGGCGCTTCCACGCGGTCGTGCACACATGGACGGCGTGCGCGAACTCCACGACAAGTTGCAACGCTGGTTCAGTGAAACATCGAAATGGGTCGCGTGGGTTGGCGTGCCTCGTCTCGTCGGTGGGTTGGTGGCCATCGCGACTGGGGTGGTGGTGGTTTTTCTCATTCTGCAAGTTCCCGCCCCACCGATTGAGAATGCGCTCCCGCGTGCAGGTGTCACCACGTCGGTCGGTGCGCCTCTAAACACGGCCGACACACAGCCCTCCATTATTTCTCGACCCTTGTTCGTGGCTGTTCACGTGGTCGGTGCGGTGCACAATCCGGGGGTCTATGTATTGTCCGCTGGGTCACGCGCAAACGACGCGCTTCGCCGAGCAGGTGGTGCCACGAGCAACGCAGACACTGCTTCGGTCAACCTCGCCAGCATCGTTCATGACGGTGATCAGCTGTACATCCCAGCGCGTCGTGTCCTTACGTCTGCACCGCCACGGAGACTTCAAGTGATGTCACCGAGTACACGAGCGACTGCATCGACGTCTGTGCCTTTGTCGACCGCGACATCTGGAGGAGATAAAAGTGGCGTGGTCTCTTCGAACAGTGTCGTGAGTTTGTCAACAGCATCAGAGAAAGAGTTGGAGTCACTTCCCGGAGTCGGGCCCGCTACAGCGTCGGCAATCGTCGCTCATCGCCGGGCACACGGACCGTTTCGTCGGGTGGATGACCTACTGAACGTGAAGGGCATCGGCGAGAGCAAACTTGCAGCGATACGTTCACGCATCGTGCCGTGATGCTGTCAGAGTGCACCGAGCATGACTGCAGCGAGCACCAAGGCGAGGATCGCTCCTGTCACCATTCCTGCAGCGATTGGCCAGTACTGGCTCGTCCACTCTTTCCAGCCGACAAGCGGACGCTTTGCCACCTTCAGGGAAGCGAACGCGCCGATAGCAAGCCATGCGACAAGACTCATGATGACGGCCGCGATGATGCGTCCCGTGTCTGTCTCGGCAGGGACTCCGACAATTGGCAGCGCTGGTAACGCGATCAGTGCGAACACAAACGCGATCGTCGATCCGTTGTCATCTCCGAGCAGCAATCGCGCGACAAACCCAAACATCAATAGTGCTGCAGGAATCGACGCTCCGACTAGCGCACCCTTGCGCATCACCGACCGACGTGTGGCCACGACACCGTGAGGCAGTTTCAACTCAGTCACTGAGCGCGAAGTGAATCGCGCATCGCCGATTGACGCGGGACGAGAGACGCGGCTTTGCGCGGAGGGCGATGGCGCGTCATCGGGCATTCCTCGATGGTACGAGACACTCACGCGCAATAGGCGCCATCGTGGGGGCTGGTGGCCACTGCTCCTGCTCATCGCGTGGGCCGCCATCCGTCTAGGTGGCTCCGTGCAGGTCGCAGGTTTGGTCCCGCGATGGTTGGTGTCCGGGGTGGTGCTCATAGTGGTTGCGACACGTCGTCGTGAGTTGATCGCCGGAGTTGCACTTGTTGCATCGGTGGTACTCGGGGCGAATGCATGGCATGCAGCACCACCAGCTGAAGTCGGACAGTGTGATGGCGTCATTCGCGTCATCGATGACCCGGTCGCTTCTGCTCATGTAGCCAGGACGGTCGTCGAGTTGCGCGGGAAGAGGTACAGCGCGAATGCATACGGTCGAAGTGGAGCGGCACTTGCCCGAGTCGGGGCAGGTGAATCAGTGGTTGTGAGTGCATTGTGTTCAGCGCTGGGCACACGTGAGGTCGCATACTTGCGTCCGCGTCATGTGATGGGTCGAATGACGATCAACTTCGTAGGTGACCGTCATCACGCAGGCTCTGGTCTCGCGCGTTCAGCACGTTGGGTACGGAAACAAGTGGCATTTGGTGCCCGCACGATGGGTGACAACGAGCAATCCTTGTTCTCCGGACTTGTCATCGGGGACGACGCTCGTCAGCCCCGTGACATGGTCGATGCCTTTCGAGCAAGTGGTCTTGGCCACCTGTGTGCTGTGAGTGGTCAGAACGTTGCGTATGTACTGGTGGCTTTCGGTTTTCTCCTACGACGTCTCCGGCCTATCGCGCGTCTGACTGTCACAGTCATGGTGGTGGGGTGGTTCGTGGTTGTGACCCGTGTCGAACCGTCAGTGGTGCGCGCTGGTGCGATGGCAATCGCAGCAGCATGGAATTTCCACCGAGGGCAACAACGCAGCGCGTCTGATGTCCTTGCGGTCAGTTCGCTCGTCGCCCTGTTTGTCGACCCGATGCTTGCCTGGAGTGTCGGGTTCCTGCTGTCTGTCAGCGCGTCTCTTGGCCTCGTCACATTGTCGGCACCTATCTCACGCATCATTCCGTCACGAATCGCGACAGTCTTGGCGCCCGCGCTTGCAGCGCAAATAGCAACAGCACCAGTGGCTCTCTCGACGTTTGGACAGTTGCCCGTCATTGCACTTGCAGCTAATTGCGTCGCCACGCCATTGGCTGGTGTGGTCATGCTTGTTGGGCTTCCGATGTCGATGCTCGCCGCGCTCCTTCCAGATGTCATAGCGCGACTTTGTATGGCACCGCTTGAGATGCTTGTACGCGTTGTGTGGTGGACAGCGACGGTGGCTGAGAAGTTGTCGCTGCATGGTCGATGGAACGCCTGTGCGTGGCTGATGGTGGTCGTATGTATCGCGCTCGGTGCTCGTCGGAGGTCCGCCACTCAGTTGTGGCAACCTATGTGAATGGGCGTCTTTCTGGTCACCGGTGAAACTGCCCTCGTCAGCCGCGAGGTCGGACGTCTGGTCGACGAATTAGTCGGTGACGACGATCGCGCCATGCTTGTCGAAGAATTCGACGCATCCGATGGACAGGGCTCGGTGTCAGCGGTCACCGATGCACTTGGCACATTGCCGCTCTTTTCCGATCGTCGAATCGTCGTGATTCGCAATGCAAACGACCTTGATGCCGACGGAGCAACTGCTGTTGCGGCGGCGCTCGATGCAAAGGTTGAGTCGACAGATGTCGTCGTGTCGGCCACTGGCCGTCT
>DCZD01000029.1:10917-11117 GCA_002331255.1 Acidimicrobiaceae bacterium UBA2093
GGCAACCGGCTCGCCGACCGGCTGCAATGGGTAGAGGGTCAACTCATCGAAGCTGGGCTCAAGGTCGGTGCCGACGGTGTGAAGTTCATCGCCACCTGGCTCGGCGGAGATCACGGACGTCTTCAAGGTCTCATCGAGACATTGCGCTCTACCTATGGCGACGGAATGAAATTGTCACGCGCCGATATGGAGGTGTTCGT
>DCZD01000029.1:11398-12148 GCA_002331255.1 Acidimicrobiaceae bacterium UBA2093
CCAGGCGAGTCGCATCCGCTGCAAATCCTTGCACTTCTCTCTAATCGTTACGCGCAGATGATGCGCCTAGATGGCCGCGACGTTCAGTCCGCAGAAGCCGCCGCACAGATTCTTGGTGGCAAGGCGTTCACGGCTGGCAAAGTGCTCGACCAGTACAAGAAACTTGGAAGCAGCAAAGTCGCCCAGGCCGTGTCGCTACTTGCTCAAGCCGACGTCGACTTGCGTGGAGGCAAAGACTGGCCACCAGAACTGGTGATGGAAGTGTTGATTGCGAGACTGTCGCGTCTCGCAGGAGGACGCGGGAAAGTTACTTCGCGGCGTTAACGCGACGCATGAGGCGGCTCTTCTTACGAGCTGCTGCGTTCGGATGGATGATGCCTTTGGCAGCAGCCTTGTCGATGCGCTTCATGGCGAGACGAAGATCATCGCTGTTTGCCGCAGTGCCGGCGCTCACCGTTGCGGACTTAATGCGGGTACGCAGTTCGCTCTTGACAGCCTTGTTGCGCTCGGCGCGCTTGGCGTTCGTGATGATGCGCTTCTTTTGGCTCTTAATGTTTGCCACGGCTGCTAAGGCTACCGGCGCGTCGGTACCGCACCAACTGCACCGTCAGACATGCCGATGGGTGTGGTCAGTAGGATGATGGAGCCCATGGAACTCGCCAAAATTCGCAATTTTTCGATCATTGCGCACATTGATCACGGCAAGTCCACCCTTTCCGACCGCATCCTCGAGCTCACCGGGGCTGTCGA
>DCZD01000029.1:12519-12774 GCA_002331255.1 Acidimicrobiaceae bacterium UBA2093
TCGATGCCGCCCAAGGCATCGAAGCCCAGACCCTCGCGAACTGTTATCTGGCGCTCGAGAACAATCTGGAAATTGTCGCTGCGCTGAACAAGATCGACTTGCCAGCTGCTGATCCCGATCGCTACGCGATGGAGATCGAGACGGTTCTGGGTATTCCCGCAGAAGACATCTTGCGAATTTCTGCCAAGACCGGTGCTGGTGTTCCAGATCTGCTTGATGCGATCGTTGACCGTATTCCGCCGCCGAAGGGCGACG
>DCZD01000029.1:13076-21882 GCA_002331255.1 Acidimicrobiaceae bacterium UBA2093
CAATTTATGCAAGCACGCACTGTGCATGAAGCCATCGAGATCGGTGTTCGACGCCCCGTCAATACTCCCGTTCCCGAACTTGGGCCGGGCGAAGTCGGCTATCTCATTGCTGGCATCAAAGACGTCGCCCAAGCGCGAAGTGGTGAGACCGTCACGATGGTTGCACAACCTGCAAGCGAGCCGTTGCCCGGTTATCGCGACCCGAAGCCGATGGTTTTCTGTGGTCTGTATCCAATTGATGGCGACGACTTCGAGAATCTGCGCGAGAGCCTCGAAAAACTCAAACTAAACGATGCATCGATCACGTACGAGCCAGAATCCTCCGGTGCGCTTGGCTTCGGCTTCCGTTGCGGGTTCCTCGGCTTGTTGCACATGGAGATCGTCAAAGAGCGTCTCGAACGCGAATTCAACTTGGCGCTTATCGCCACCGCACCATCTGTCGAGTACCGGGTGTTGAAGACCGATGGTGAAGTCATGGTCGTCGACAATCCCGCCGACCTGCCTGCTAGTCAGAACATTGCGTCGATTGAAGAACCATTCTTCAAGGTCACCATCATCACACCGAAGGACTTCACCGGCACACTCATGGAATTGTGCCAGTCACGTCGTGGCGAGATGGCAAAACTGGAATACCTGTCACCAGAGCGTGTCGAGTTGCACTATGCCATTCCGTTGGCCGAAGTAGTGGTCGACTTCTTCGATCAGATGAAGAGTCGCACCCAGGGGTATGCAAGCCTCGACTACGAACTCGAGGGGTATCGCGAGAGCAACCTGGCGAAGGTTGACCTACTTCTGAATGGAATCCCCGCAGATGCATTCTCCACGATTGTTCATCGCGACAAGGCTTTTGACTACGGCAGACGCATGTGTGAGAAGTTGAAAGAGCTCATTCCGCGCCAGATGTTCGACGTTCCAATTCAGGCGGCGATTGGCGGCAAGGTCATCGCGCGCGAGACCGTCAAGGCAAAGCGTAAGGACGTGCTCGCAAAGTGTTACGGCGGTGACATCACGCGTAAGCGCAAACTGCTCGAGAAGCAGAAAGAGGGCAAGAAGAAGATGAAGGCCATTGGCAGGGTTGAAATCCCCGGTGACGTCTTCATCAGCGCTCTCAAGTTGGACGACTGAATATGTCGTCTCCAGACGCGGTGGTAGCAGCCGAGACTGCTACAGAATTGAGCCGCGCCGGCACTTTCCGTTCCCTGCGTCATCGCAGTGCACGCCTCTTTTTCTTCGGCCTCTTCGTCTCGATGGTGGGCACGTGGCTTCAATTCACTGCAACGTCGTTCTTGTTGTACGACCTCACAGGTCGTGCTACCGACATGGGCTTGAACGCAATGTTCCAGTTTCTTCCGATGTTGTTTCTCGGCGCATGGGCAGGAGGATTCGCCGACCGTCGAGATCGCCGTGTCGTCACGCTGTGCACGCAGGCTTCCCTCGCGGTACTTGCGTTGTTGTTGGGGCTACTGGACCTCACTGGCCTCGTCACCTTGCCGGTGGTCTATGCAATGTCGTTTCTCCTGGGCATTACGAACGCGATCGATAATCCGGCGCGGCGCGGCCTGGTCACTGAATTAGTGCCGCCCGAGGACATCAGTAACGCCATCTCGCTGAATACGGCAGTCATGACCGGATCACGCATCTTTGGTCCCGCTCTTGCGGCTCTGCTGGTTGCTCCGCTCGGAACCGGCTGGTTATTCATCGTAAACGGACTGTCATTCGCGGCCATTCTCGTGGCACTAACGCGTCTATCCCCAGATTCCCTGCACCAGACACCTCCGGCAAAACCCGGTGGTCAACCGGTCCGTGACGCCCTTCGTTACGTGCGCGACCATGGTCAGCTGCTCGTGCTGTTCACCGTGTTCACCATCGTGTGCACGTTCGCATACAACTATGCAGTCGTACTGCCGAAAATGTTGGACGAGAAATGGGATGCCACTTGGTCCTTCGGATGGATGTTGGCTGTCATTAGCGCGGGGTCATTCCTGGGTTCGCTATCGATCGCACGGCTGCGTGTGGTGACGACCGGGTGGTTCTTCCTCTCCATCATCTGTGCCGGTTTCGGGAACATCTTTCTTGCGTGGTCACCGAATTTGCTCGTGGCGTACCTCTGGTCAGTACCTCTTGGCTGGTCACTCGGTGCGATGGTGTCGACGATGAATTCACTTATGCAGATCGGACTGCCGGCTGAGATGAGAAGCCGCATGCTCGCGCTGACTGCCGTTGCATTCCTCGGGTCGACGCCCGTGGGCGGCCCCATCACCGGTTGGATCGCCGACAATGTGAGTAACGAGTGGGCATTGGGTTACGGCGGTGTGGTCTCATTGGTGTGTGCGTTCGCCTACTTTTCAGTCAGGTCATCTGAACGTCCGTCGAACGGTGGGTGAGTGAAGCCATGACGACGGCAATGTGGTGGTTGCGACGCGACCTTCGTCTCTCTGACAACGGGGCGCTCGCCGCTGCGGCAGCAAAGGGTGACGTTGTGCCCGTTTTCGTACTAGACCCTGCGTTCGCCCAGCGTTCGGGCGCGGCACGGATGGCGTACATGCTGCGCAACCTACGGTCGCTGAATGAGCAGACGGGTGGTGCGCTCGTCGTATTGCACGGCGTGCCCGAGGTAGAGATACCGCGGCTCGCAGCAACACTCGACATCTCGGACGTGCATTGTGCGCGAGACTTCGCACCGTACGGTCGAGCACGTGACCAACGAGTGTCGGCAGCTTTGGTTGCAGACGGTCGGCGACTGGTCGGTTCTGACTCGCCTTATGTGGTCGACCCTGGTGTCGTGTTGAAAGACGACGGAACACCGCTTCGTGTATTTACTCCGTTCTACAAACGGTGGCAACAACAGAATTGGAATTCGGTCGGCGACTGTGCGCCGCAGTGGAAAGACGCATCACATTTCTCTCAGGGAATTCCTGATGATCCGGAATGTTTGGCAACCCTGACCGATGAAGGCGAGGCTGCCGCATGGGCACGCTGGAGCGCATGGGCGCCGCATGGATTGATCGATTACAAGGACGTGCGCAACAATCCTGGTGTCGACGGTACGTCCATGTTGTCCGCTCAACTTCGCTTCGGGGTCATACACCCTCGACAGCTTCTCGCAGAGTTGCCGTCCGGAGGCGGGGCAGACCATTTCCGTAGCGAGATCTGCTGGCGCGAGTTCTATGCCGATGTCACCTTCCATCGCCCTGACACGACATGGAACAACCTCCAGGAGAAAATGAATCGTCTTCCTGTTGACACGGATGCACGCGCGAAGAATCGATTCAATGCTTGGTGTGACGCACGAACCGGATATCCAATTGTCGACGCTGGTATGAGGCAGATGCTCGCGACCGGGTGGATGCATAATCGTGTGCGGATGATCGTCGCGAGTTTCTTGGTCAAAGACCTGCACGTGCCGTGGCAATGGGGTGCTGCCTTCTTCATGCGCCACCTTGTCGATGGTGACATTGCGTCAAACAATCATGGTTGGCAGTGGACTGCTGGCACGGGAACCGACGCAGCGCCGTATTTTCGTGTCTTCAACCCGACAGGTCAGAGCGAGAAGTTCGACCCAGAGGGCACGTATCTGCGCACGTGGATACCCGAGATTGCTGACATCGATGACAACCATATCCACTCTCCGTGGACTCTTGGTCTGCATGCTCCCGCGTCGTATCCGGCGCCAATTGTCGACCACGCAGTCGAACGAGAAGACGCACTGGCCAGATACAAGAAGGTCTCTGGCAAGTAAACTTCGGTGCATCATGCTTGACGACCGCAAGACGAAAATTCTGCGCGCCGTGGTGCAGGAATACATCTCCACTGGCCAACCGGTCGGGTCGGGCCATGTCGCAAAGTTGCCCGGGGTGCAAGTGTCGTCGGCGACGGTGCGTAACGAGATGGCTGTCCTCGAGCAAGAGGGTTACTTGGCTCAACCCCATACGTCTGCGGGTCGGATACCGACCGACAAGGGCTACCGCTTGTTCGTCGATGCACTTGGGCCCGACGGATCTCTCGATAAAGCAGCCACGGTTCAAGTCGGTGAGTTCTTCCAGGCAAGTCATGGACGTCTTGAGGAACTCCTACGTCAGACGTCACATCTGCTCGCAGACATCACTCATCACACCGCACTTGTCGTTGGGCCGAAGACTGAAGTCACCACAGTTCGCTCGATCCAGGTGGTACGCCTGTCATTGCGCACCGCGACGGTGGTCGTAGTTTTCTCGAACGGCACGGTCGAGAACGAGATGATCTCGCTCTCCGAGGAAATCGACGATGCACACTTGGTGCAGGCGACCACGCATCTCAGTTCTGAGATCGTCGGGAAGTCACTCGCCGACATACAGGCGGTGTCGCTCACGAACGAGGCGCACACCGACATCGTCTGCGCGGTTGCAGTTCAGTCTCTGCAACGACATACCGGTGACGGGCCAGTATTTGTTGGTGGCGCCGCATCGCTGGCTCAGTCATTCGAAGCAGTCGAAGTCGTGCGCAATGTTCTGCAGATCGTCGAACAGCAATACGTGGTGGTGTCGCTACTGAAAGATGTGCTTGACAGGGGGCTCTCGGTTGCAATCGGAGCCGAACACGGGGTTGAACCACTTGCTGCATGTTCGGTCGTCGTCGCCCCCGTTGTGGCAGATGGTGAAGTCATGGGGTCCGTGGGAGTGCTTGGTCCGACCCGAATGAATTATCCGCAAGCGTTGGCCACGGTCGAAGTTGTGGGGGAACAACTCGGTCGAAGACTCTCAGAAGGCTCGTGAACATCAACCATGTCCACTGATTTCTACGAACTTCTCGGCGTGGCTCGTTCTGCAGATGCAGACACCATCAAGAAGGCATATCGACGCAAGGCGCGTGAGCTGCACCCTGATGCCAATCCGAACAATCCTGAGGCAGAGGAACAGTTCAAGCAGGTGACTCGCGCGTACGAGGTGTTGTCCGACCAAGATGCACGTGCGCGTTACGACCGATTCGGAGAGAGTGGCATCAGCGGTTCAGGTGCAACGGGCGATCCGTTTGCCTCGGGCGGACTTGGTGACATCTTCGAGGCTTTTTTCGGAGGTTCACCATTTGGCACAGGGGGGCGTGCGCAGTCTGGTCCGCCACGTGGCCAAGATCTTGAAGTCATCACCGACATCACGCTCGAACAAGCGGTGTTCGGTGGCACCATTCCCGTCGACGTTCGCACTGCGGTGCGATGCGACGAGTGCAATGGCACTGGTGCAGGTGGTGGTACTCAACCCGTGTCATGTAGCGACTGTGGCGGCTCTGGCCAGGTGCGTCGAGTGCGACAGAGCTTGCTCGGGCAGATGGTGACGTCTGGTCCGTGCACGCGGTGCTCTGGTTATGGGCAAGTAGTGATGACGCCGTGCTCGGCGTGCAAGAGCGAAGGACGTACCGTTACCGTCGTTGATTACACAATCGATGTGCCCGCCGGAGTCGACACTGGGTCGACCCTCCGTCTGTCGGGTCGAGGTGCCGTCGGACCGCGCGGTGGTTCGTCAGGTGACTTGTATGTGCACATCCGAGTCGCCGACCACGACAAGTTCGTGCGCGATGGAGCTGACCTTGTCTGCAACGTCACGGTGTCCATCGCACAGGCGGCCCTTGGCACGCACATTGTGCTCGACACATTGGACGGCGCGGAGGACCTCATCGTCCCTGCCGGCACTCAACATGGCCGTCAGTTCGTGCTGCGTGGCCGTGGCGTGCCGGTACTGAACGGCCGTGGCCGGGGAAACCTCATCGTGCGTGTCATCGTCAACATTCCAACGAGACTGAATGGCGAAGAAGAAGCGTTGTTGCGTCAGTTCGCCGAATTGCGTGGCGAAGACGTAACACCGGAAGATAAAAGCATCTTCTCGCGCATCAAGTCTGCATTCTCATGAGCGGTGAATGTCAATGAATGAGTCCCTGCGGAACTCTGCGGCTCATGTATTTGTCGACAACCTCGTAGCACCGTCACTTGACGATGAGACCGCGCATCATCTTCGCGACGTATTGCGCCTTCGTGATGGTGAAGTTGTGTCAGTCAGTGACGGACAGGGCTCGTGGAGGCTCTGTCGTCACATGGCTAGTGGTCAACTCGACATCGAATCGCCGGTCGAAGTTGCGTTGCCGCGCACACGCCGAATCGGGGTGGCAATGGTGCCGGTGAAAGGTGACCGTACCGAATGGGCTGCAGAAAAGTTGGTGGAATTGGGTGTCGACGACATCGTGCTGTTGGCAGCAACCCGCCGAGCTGTGGTTCGGTGGGACGAAGACAAATGGCTCCATCAACGTGAGCGCTACGGACGCATCGTGCTTGCTGCTGCGCGACAGTCTCGATGTCTATGGATGCCGACTGTGCACGCCAATGTGGCTCTTCAGACGCTCACATCGCAACCGGGAGTGGCAGTGGCAGATATTGGTGCCACCTCGATCGATGCATCGTCAGTGAACATTGTGGTCATCGGACCCGAAGGGGGTTTTGACCCTGACGAGATCGGGACCTCGGCCCGAGTCGGGTTAGCAGAGGGAGTTCTGCGCGCTGAAACAGCGGCCATCGTGGCTGCGACCCGCATGGTCGCACACTTGCCGCGCTGAACCGACCACACTGTGTAGCGATATGGCGCACCCCACTGACGACGAACTACTGAAGGACTCACCATTCACTCTGTTGGTGGGTGAGCGACTGCGACGTATACGGCAGCAAAAGCGCATGTCCTTGAGCGAGGTAGAAGCATCGAGCGACAGTGAGTTCAAGGCGTCTGTACTTGGCGCGTATGAAAGAGGTGAGCGCGCTATTTCGGTACCGCGACTCGAGCGTCTTGCGCGGTTCTACGGCGTGAGTGTCGAGCAACTGTTGCCACGCGACACGAACAATGTCGATTCGTCAACCACCATGAGCACCGGAAAACTGCGAATCGACGTGGCGAAACTGTCAACCATGCCAGGTCCGCAATTCGAGATGCTCGAGCGATTTCTTCGCATGATCCAAGTGCAGCGTCAGGACTTCAATGGCAAAGTCATCACTGTGCGTGCCCATGACACGCGGGCAATAGCAGTAATGCTCGACGTTGCGGTTGACGCCGTCGGCGAAAAACTGGGCGAACTCGGTCTCGTGTTCATTCCGCCCGCTGCGACGTGACCAAAGTTCACCGCGCGTCTGCGCCGTCCGTCGATTCCTTCGGTGTCTACATCCACGTCCCGTTCTGTCACAAGAAATGTGACTACTGCGCATTCGCGACATGGGCTGACAAACACACTCTCATCGATGAGTACATGACAGCTCTTCTCACCGACATCGGCCGGGCTGTCGATCGTGGGTTGCCAATGGTCGACACGGTGTTTGTGGGCGGAGGAACGCCAACAATCGTTGATGCCGACGCTCTTGCTACGTGCATCGAGATGCTTCCGTTGGCTCGTGGCGCGGAAGTGACTATCGAATGCAATCCAGACGATGTGACAATCGAGTTGATGCAGCGCTACTCACACGCGGGCGTGAACCGCATCAGCATGGGAGTTCAGTCGATGAGACCGTCGGTGCTGTCGGCGCTTGGCCGCACTCATGACGTCGACCACGTCCACGAAGCGGTGAGCGCGGTGCGTGCAGCCGGCATCGAGGGGCTGAATCTCGATCTCATCTATGGTGCACACGGCGAGACGCTTGACGATTGGTCGGCGACACTTCGTGAAGCGGTGCAGTTGTCTCCCACGCACATCTCTGCGTATGCGCTGACTGTCGAAGCAGGAACTCCGTTGTCACTGGATGGCAGCCGTCACCCCGACGATGACGATCTTGCCGACAAGTATCTGATCACAGAAGATCTCTTGACGGCTGCGGGGCTGGCGAACTACGAGATTTCCAACTGGTCAGTCCCTGGTTTTGAATGTCGGCACAACATGATCTACTGGAGACAGGGCGACTATCTGGGGTTTGGATGCGCTGCCCACAGCCATGAAAAGGGACGACGGTGGTGGAATCTGCGCACCCCCGAGAGGTATATCCACGCTGTTCATGCTGGTGAATCCACTGAAGCGGCGGGGGAGACTCTTGATGACGGCACTCGCCGACGTGAACGTCTTGAGTTGCTCTTGCGAATGCGCGACGGAATCGAGGCGCACCATTTGCCGGTTGCCGACCTGGACGGTTTGGTCGAGGTTCGCGACGGCATGGCTCGACTGACGGTTTGGGGGCGACTTCTGGCAAACGAAGTGAGCCTGAAAATAATCCCCTGATAGCCTAAGTCGTCCCTAGTTAGGGCGCGTAGCTCAGTTGGTTAGAGCGCCACCATGACACGGTGGAGGTCCCGGGTTCGAGTCCCGTCGTGCCCACCACATGGCAGTTGTGCTGGCACTCCTCACTGCCGTTGTCTACGGGTCGGCTGATTTCCTCGGTGGGAAAGCCACCCGACATGTCTCTGCAATCGGCGTCACCCTCGTTGGTCAGTTCTTCGGAATCGCCGTGCTCGGCATCGCCACGCTCGTGTCTGGCACGCCAGTACCGCCGGTTTCCGATTGGGCGTGGAGTGCACTTGCCGGGGTGCTCGGCTCGACCGGACTAGTCGTGTTCTACAAGGCGATGAGCTCTGGACACATGACCGTCGCGGCACCGACTGCAGCAGTGATGGGGGCCGTGGTGCCGATCATCGCCGGATTACTGATGGGTGAGCGACCAAGTGCAGCGACGCTTATCGCCATGCCGGTCGCCGTCGCTGCGATCGCCCTCATCAGCGACATCTTGGGTCCGGGTCACCACCGGGCACCAGCACGAACCGTCGCACTCGCGGTGCTCGGTGGAGCACTCTTTGGTTTCGTGTTTGTTGCTTTGCAT
>DCZD01000029.1:22202-30383 GCA_002331255.1 Acidimicrobiaceae bacterium UBA2093
TTGCTCGACAGTTTGGCGAACTGGTTGTACGTATTGGCAGTACGAGAAGGTTTGCTGTCTGTCGTGTCGGTGATTGTGTCGTTGTATCCGGGCACCACCATGATGTTGGCGGTCGGAGTCGACGATGAACGAGTGCACCGCTCACAAGTCTTCGGCGTAGCCCTGGCCGCAGTTGCGGTCTGTGTCATAGCGCTCAACTGAACGACGGGGCAATCTAAAGTCGACCCATGAAGTCGCTCGCGATGGCAGCCGCAATCGTCATGCTGGCAATCATGACGCTCGGAGTTTTTTCGCTCATCGTCGCCCTGCGCTCGCCAGAACGACAATCGACGAAAATTGTCGCGACCATCTTCAGCTCGTTAGCGGTCGTTGCAGGCGGGTGGCTGATGTTGCTCGAAGTCGGAATAGGTGCCCGATTGATCGGCATGATCGTCACCGCGACAGGTGTGTTGGCACTGTTGCGTATGTGGCGAACATGAGGCGCAAGACTCGAAGTAAGAATTTTTTTACCTACTGAACATCTGTCATAGGTAACGCCGCTGTGCCTACCGTTGGAAACTATGTCTGGCGCGCCTCGGCAGCGACTCATCAGGTGTCGCAACGTTGTACTCAGTGCACTCGTCACTCTCGGTGCAGTGCTGTGTGTGCAACCGGCACGGGCATATCAGGCCGGAGGCTCACTCAGCTATGACGTGATAACTGGCTATTCAGGGTTGAGAACGACATTGGCTGTGACGGGAAGTCTCACGAATGACGGTGGTGGCTCACTCGACAGCGGCCAAGACTGGTCAATCACCAGCTCCACGTTCACGCCCTCGACAATGAGGTCCCTCACCGGATTCAGTTGGACCGGGTACGCCACCGGCTGTGTGCCGTCAGCAAACAGCAACACCACATGTTCTCGAGGAAATGTGTCGTTCACCTTCTCTCGTCCAGTGCGCAATCCGGTCATGCATATTGCTGACTTCGGTGGTCGATTCGAATCGACTTGCATCGTGTCAATCAAGGGAACCCTAAAGAGTGCGTCGTCAAGTCCTGCTGGTGCGACTCTGAGCTTGTTGTCTGGGGCGATCACCGTCACGTCGAGCAGTATCACGGGAAGAAGCGGTGCACCGAATACGAACAGTTCTCATGCCAGTGGATCAGTGCAGGTGACCGGGACCATCTCATCGTTGTCGTTCGCAGAGGACGTCACGGTGTATCGCAATGGCGGATCCCCCTGCAACACCGGCGATGCGCAAAGTGCGGGTGAGAAATTGCATGTCGTCTTTTCCTACGGAGAGGACTATGGCGACGGAAAAGCGACCTATGACGGCAGTGCCGCAGCCAGCCATGTCATCGGAGACTTGATGCTCGGATCAAGTGGCACAGTGTCAGCCGAGAACTTGACCACACTGAACTCTTCGACGAGCCGTGTCGCCGCATCGCCGATCGCGTCTGCCGCCGCTACAAGCGACACCGACAACGCCATCTCCGGGACACCGACGGCGGCATCAATCGATCAGGCGTACTCATTGACCGTGCCGATCTCCGGTGCGTCACAGGCGGGACAAGTCTGCGGCTTCATCGACATGAACGACAGTGGTACCTACACGACGTCATCACCCAACGAAATGGCATGCACATCGTTCGCCGCCTCGGCCACATCGGTTGTGCTGACGTGGGCTGCATCGCAGTGGCCAGCAGGTGCGACACCCGTCGCATCGACAGGTCTTCGCCTTCGCGCCGCGTATGGAACTGCTCCAACCGGCGCAGCGAACCCCACAGGCCCGGCCGACTCTGGTGAGGTCGAGGACTACTTGGTGCAACTTCTGTCGCCGTTGCCACCACTTGCCCAAAGCTTGACGGGGTCGGGAACCGTCGATGCGAACCAGACGTTCACTCCGGCCACGTCTCAGGGTTCGATCGACACGTCGCGAACATGCCTTGTCGATTCATCCGTGACTCCGAGTACATGTGGCTCTTCACTGACAGTTCCCGGAGAGGGCACGTACACGGTCAACGGCAACGGCACCATCACCTTTGATCCGAACCCCGGCTTCACTGGCCCCGTGACGCCCGTCAGTTATCGCATTGAGGACACGTCGGGAAACCAGTCAACCTCGACCATCAGCCCGACAATCGTCGCGCCCCCGTCGGTGAATGACGATTCGACCTCGACGGCATACAACACACCAGTGCAGGCGTCGGTCTTGGGGAATGACACTTCCAACACAGGTACGGCACTCGCCGGATCAGGAGTGAAGTTGTGCGGTACCTCTCAGTCGCCACCTAACTGTTCGGCGACGAGCGTTGCTGTGAGTGGTCAAGGTACGTTCTCTCTCAACACCTCGACCGGTGTCGTCACGTTCACCCCCTTGTCATCGTTCACCGGCACAGCATCGATCAATTACCAAGCGACGGACAGCCTTGGCGGAGTCGATTCAGCAGCCCTATCCGTGGCCGTTGCGCAGCCAGCAGGCATGAGTGCGTCTCCCACCGCACAGACCGGTGCACTCGACACCAATCAGACCGTCACTTTGTCAGCCACCGCTGGAACGGGTACGTCTCTTGACACGTCAAAGACCTGCATTGTCTCTGGCGCCACGTGTGTGCGCTCGCTCGTGGTGCCCGGGGAGGGGACCTACACGGTGAATGCAAATGGCACTGTCACATTCGACCCGTTGCCGACGTTCACCGGTGTCGCAACCCAACAGACGTATCGCGTGGAGGATCTCGTTGGTCAACAGAAGACGTCAACGCTCACATTGACTGTCGCCGGCGTACCGAACGTGGTGAACGACACATCGACTGGTTCCTATGACACGAACCAGACCATCACGCCACTTTCCAACGACACAGCCGGCACCGGAACATCTCTGTCATCGCCGGTGAAGCTATGCACGACATCAACAGCCAACGGCTCATGCACAGGTTCATCGCTCACCGTTACTGGTGAGGGCACGTACACGGCCAATGCGAACGGCACGGTCACATTCGACCCGTTGCCCTCGTTCACAGGAAATGCGACGCCCATCAAATATGTCGTGACCGACGGACTCGGTCAGGTCGGCGCAGGAACCATCTCATCGACGGTGCAGAGCCCGCCAGCTTCGACGGCCGCCGCTGACACCTCGTCTGGTGCGACCGGAGTTGCGCAGACGAAAAATCTCTTGACGAACGACACGGTTGGGGCGACGGGAGTGACTTTCGATGCGAGCGCAGTGAGGCTCTGCTCGAGTGGCCAAACCCCGAACAGTTGTACAGCGACGTCCATGGCGGTGGCCGGTCAGGGAACATATTCCGTCAACACCTCGACCGGTGTCGTCACATTCACGCCATGCTCTGCCGTCAACACGCCGGCGGGAGCATCATGCGCCGGCGCTTTCACGGGAAGCGCGACACCAGTGACCTATCAAGTGTCGACCAACACAGCACAATACGCATCGTCGACGTTCACGGCGACTGTCATCGCTCCACCAACTGTGGTTGCAGACACCGGAACTGGCAACTGGGATGTCAATCAGGCATTTCAGCCACTTGCGAATGACTCGGCAGCAAGTGGGACCACGCTCAACTCGGTTCCGCTCGGAATTTGTGTCAACGGAACCGCCGTCGCATCGTGCACAGGTACGTCGCTCACTGTTGCAAACCAAGGCACCTACACCATGAATGCGGTCACCGGCAGGGTGACGTTCGACCCCCTTCCTTCCTTCACTGGTGATGCGACACCTATTCAATATGTGGCGGCCGACGCGCTTGGCCAAAAGACCGCATCGACGATCACCCCGACCGTGACCATGCCGCCAGCTCCAACCGCGACGTCGCAGACAAAAACTGTGATACCAGGCGGGACAGCGACGTTCACCACACTTACCGGCACAGGTGGCCTCGCTTCATCGGGCGGGCCGGCCTTCACGACATCAGCAACGTGTCTTGTCGACACATCCGTGTCACCCAACACCTGTGGCACATCGCTGACAGTCTCAGGTGAAGGCACGTACAGCCTCAATCAGTCGACCGGAGTGGTGACATTCACGGCGAGCGGTTCAGCAACTGCAGGTGTCAAGACACCTGTCACGTATCGCGTCACTGACGCCACTGGCCAGACCGCGACATCAACAATCACGCCGATCATTCCCGCACCACCGACTGTGGCAAACGACGAGTCTGTCAACGAACAAAATGCCACCCAGAACGTGAGTGTGCTGTCAAACGACTCCGCGACCGCCTACACGACGTTATCTGCCTCGACCGTGAAGCTTTGCCCGAGTGGTGCGACCGCTCCATACAACGCGTCGAATTGCAGTTTGTCCACTTTGTCCGTGACAAACCAGGGCACTTACACCGCGAATGCAGATGGAACAATCTCATTTGTACCGTGTGTGTCGGCTGCAGCTGGCGTGTGTCCAGCGAATGAAAAATACTCAGGTGTCGTCACGGCTGCTCGATATGTGGTGGCCGACAACTTGGGGCAATACGGCTCAGCTCTGTACACCCCGACGGTGTTGCCACCACCTGTCGCTCGTGCATCTAACGACACCGGGTCTGCTGCGTTCGCCGCGAACGTGACGTTCACACCCCTCGCAAATGACTCGGGCGGCACGACGACTGGTCTTGTTGGTTACACGTCCACGGGAACCGCAACACTTGATCCGACAACTGTCCGGCTGTGCTCGTCTGGTCAATCGGCACCGAATTGCACGGCGTCATCACTGACGACCGCAGACGGCACCTACGCGGTCAGCACTTCCACCGGCGACATCACATTCACACCGGCCACCAACTTCACCGGCACGCCGTCTAATCCGCCGACGTATCAAGTGTGCAACGTGATCGGTGGGACATGGCTACCGATGGCGCCGCCTGCATCGTGCGGTGCCGCACAGGTGGCAGCCACGATCGCGGCACCATGGGCCCCGGTGGCAACCAATGACAGTCCGACGGGAACGTGGAACACCCCACTTGCCGTCAATGTTCTTGCAAACGACACAAAGGACTCCGCACTGTCCCTTGTTGCTTCTTCGGTGAGATTGTGCGCTGCCTTACAAACGCCACCGAACTGCACACTCACGTCGCTCACGGTCGCGGACGAGGGCGTGTATTCCGTGAACACATCGACAGGTGTGATCACATTCACGCCGTTTGCGGATTTCATCGATACTGCCGCCACAAGCCCGAGGTATCAAGTGTCCGATTCCTTCGGCGCTGTCACGTCCGCAACCATCACACCGACGATTGCCCCGCCACCGACCCCGGTCGCTAACCCAGAGAGCAAATCGCTGCCACCTGGTGGCACGGCCACGTTCACAAACGTCATCGGAACGTCGGCGCTTGCGTCGGGAACGTCGTTGCAGACTGGAAACAGCGATGGTCCTTGTCTCGTTGACCCCAGTGACAGCATCTGCAAGGCGTCTGTCACCGTCGCAGGCGAAGGCACATGGACCATCAACAGGACCACCGGAGTCGCCACGTTTGCCGCCGATCCATCGGCTGCGAGTGGCACCCTCACGCCGATCACGTACCGCGTGACAGACGGTGCCGGACAGACCGCATCAGCATTCCTCACCGTGTCGATTCCTCCGCTTCCCGCTCCCGTGAACGACACGTCCTCAGGTGCATATGACACGAATCAGACGACGAGTGTGCTTGGAAACGATGTGAGCGGCACTGGGACCACACTCGTGCCCTCGTCGATCAAGATCTGCACTGTCGCAACCACGAATGCAACGTGCACCGGTACCACGCTCACAATTTCCGGAGAAGGTACCTACACAGCCAACGCCGACGGAACGGTGACGTTCGATCCGTTGCCGACCTTCACCGGAACTGCAACAGCAATCAAATACACCGTGACGGACAATCTCGGACAGATCGGATCGGGCACATTGACGTCGACGGTCCAGAATCCTGCGACGCCAGTTGCGACTTCCGAGACGAAGGCAGCCTTGCCAGGTACAACTGCAACGTTCTCGACCATCACCGGGGCGTCGGGACTTGTCACGGGCTCTGGTCTTGTCACGGGGGCAGTCGCATCAGGGCCGTGCCTTGTTGACCCGGCAGACTCACTGTGCAAGACCTCAATCTCCATCACTGGGGTCGGCACATGGGCAATCGACCAGACAACAGGAGTTGCCACGTTTGCGGTGTCGCCGACCGCGCCAGCGGGCAGTAGTTCGTCAGTGCAATACAAAGTCACCGATGTCGCCGGCCAAATCGGCACATCGACACTCACGGCCGTTGTCCCTGTCGCGCCAACTCCGGCTCCCGACACCGCCACCGTCGCTTGGAACACCGCTCAGAACATCTCGGTGCTCGCCAACGACCGAGTTGATGCCGCCACGTCCGTCGATCGCTCGTCTGTTCGACTTTGCGGTCTGTCTCCGGCACAGGCTGCCCCGAACTGCACGCAAAGCACCCTCGCAGTGGCTGGGCAGGGAACGTACGCGGTGCAGCCTGACGGCACGGTCACGTTCACTCCCGAGCCCTCATTCGTCGGAGTCGCCACACCGATCTCCTATGTCATGGCTGACGCTGTGGGGCAGAAGGGAACCAGCACACTGACGGTGACAGTGGCGACGCCAGCTGCACCGAGTGCATCGCCACAGACCAAGTCACTTGCGCCAGGTGAAGCAGTGTCGTTCGCCCCACTTGTCGGCACCAACGGTTTGGTCGTGACAGCAAGTGGCGCACCATCGATCGTGCCGTCGACCATGTGCATCGTGGATCCATCAACATCGGTGTGTGGCACGACACCTGTCACCATCGCAGGGAAGGGGGTGTTCAGTTTGAATGCGACGACCGGCGTCGTTACGTTCACGGCGTCTGCCGATGCGACGATCGGAGATGTGCCGTCGATCAGTTATCGGGTGACTGACGAACTTGGTCGCACCGCGACGTCGACATTGTCGGTCACTATCGAAGCCGGACCCGAAGCTGTCAATGACGTGTCGCGTGGGCAGGCTGGTCAGAAACAGTCTGTTGCTGTCACCAGCAACGATGAACGAGCAGCCGACGGTGCTGCACTCGTCCCGTCGTCGGTCCGACTGTGTGGCCCGCGAGACGTGGTGCCTCTGTGCACGGCCACATCATTGAATGTTTCCGGAGAAGGTCGGTATGTGCTCGGTCAGAATGGCGTCGTCACATTCACGCCAGCTGCAGGCTTCACTGGTCAGGCCACCGGTGTCGAGTACTCCGTGTCAGATTCGAAGGGGCGCAAATCATCGGCGACGTTCAGTCCGTTCGTCGTTCCGCCTCCGGCACCAATCGCCCAACCAGACACTGCGACGGTGGCGTTTGGTCAAGTGGCAAGCGTGAATCCTCTCGCCAACGACCTTCCTGGGACACCGCCGTCGGGCGAAAAGAAGAAAGTTGGATTAGTCGTCGACTCTGTTCGACTCTGTGCCGCGGGTCAGTCCGCGCCGAACTGCAAGGCGAAAAAGCTCGTGACGTACGAAGGTACGTACACGGTGACCGCTTCAGGGGCGATTGAGTTCACCCCGGCCAAGGGGTTTTCTGGAACCGTGACTCAACCCGCGGTGTATCAGGTCACCAATGACTGGACCGGGGCATCTGGCCCCGGTACGTCGACAAGCTTCTTCACACCGACAATCTTGGCGAAGAAAAATCCGCTGACTCCGGCGAAGTCATCGACAATCACTGCGATCGACCATCTGAACTGGACTCGACCGATGACGCCAGTGTTTTTCAAGCCGACTCTCGGAGCGACATTGGGTGAAGGAGCGAAGTGGAATGCTGACGCGACACGCATCTTGACGAGCACCTCGGTCGGCAAAACCGAGGTCGTCACGCCAGAGGGCACGTGGACTGTCATCCGCGACAACATTCGGTTCACGCCCGCCGAAGGCTTTCTCGGTCGTGCAACGATTGAGTACGTGGTCGTCGATTCACTCGGTGACACTGCGACTGCCTACCTGACCGCCGTCGTCATGGAGTCTCCACCTGTGCTCCCAGCAACCGGTGGGGCAATGACATACACCTGGTTGGCGCTATTGCTGCTGCTTGTGGGTGTGGTGGTCAGCGTTTTTTCGAAGCGTCGACGACAGCTTCTGATTCACGACTAGCGGAGCGGAAGATGCCTTTGCTCATGAGCGAGGGCTCTGCCTTGCGACGCAGTTCGTAAACGCGTGCTCGTGCTTCGTGCACGTCCGGGTCGTCTGGTGCCGCCCATCCGGCGAAGTC
>DCZD01000016.1:0-1453 GCA_002331255.1 Acidimicrobiaceae bacterium UBA2093
TCGTCGGGTGCGTCGCGACACACGGGCACGAAGATCACGTCGGAGCACTGCAGTTCTTGCTCCGTGAGATGTCGTTTCGGATCTACGGCTCTGAAGTCACCCTTGGTCTTGCTGCGCATCGCATCGAGGAGGCGGGACTGTTGAATCGGACGTCACTCATCACGGTGGCAGACGGTGAGCGACGACTCATCGGCTCATTCGAAGTCGAATTTCTTCCGGTCACACACAGCGTGCCCCACGCGCATGCCATCGTGCTGCACACTGCCCAGGGAGTGGTGGTGCACTCAGGCGACTTCAAGATTGATCTGACGCCGGTTGACGACCGGCGCACCGACTTGGCTCGCCTTGGTGCCATCGCCTCGAACAATGGGGTGCGCTTGTTGTTGGCCGACAGCACAAATGCAGAAGAGCGGGGCCATGCACCGAGCGAACGTGATGTCGGATCAGTGTTGCGTCAGGTCATCGCTGAACAGCGCGGGCGCCGCATCATCACCGCGAGCTTCGCCAGCCATATCCATCGCGCACAGCAGTTGATTGAGGCCGCAGTCGACAACGGACGTGTCGTCGCGACCTTGGGTCGCTCGATGCAAAAGAACGTCCGCCTGGCTCTCGATCTTGGTCTCATGGATGTGCCACGAAGTGCCATCATCGACATCGACGAGGCGGCAGATCGTGACCCTGCCGATGTGTTGATACTTGCGACAGGTTCACAGGGTGAACCGATGTCGGCACTCGCACTGCTGGCGCGCGGAGACAACAAGTGGGTGAAGTTGGGGGACAAGGACACGGTCATTCTGTCGAGCACTCCCATTCCCGGAAACGAGATGAACGTGAGCCGCGTGATCGACGGGCTCTTGCGCGCAGGAGCTCGTGTCGTGCACAGCGGAATCGCCGATGTGCACGCGACTGGTCATGCACAAGCCGAGGATCTGAAGACGTATCTGTCAATCGTCCAGCCAGAGTGGTACGTGCCGATTCATGGTGAGTACCGCCATCTTGTTGCGAATGCAGAACTTGGCGTGACCATGGGTGTGCCCCGTAAGCAAGTGCTTGTGGTGAGCGATGGTGATGTGCTTGAGCTGAACGACGATGGACTCGATTTCTCCGGACGTGTGCCTGCTGCGCACCTTTACGTCGATGGAATCGTCGGAGATGTCGGTCAAGGCGTGCTCCGTGACCGACGGGTTTTGGCCGAAGAAGGCGTCGTGGTGGTCATCGTCACCGTCGATGAAGAAACGAACGAAGTGCTGACTGGCCCCGAGATCATCACGCGCGGATGGGTGTATGCGCCAGAGGCCGACGACTTGCTGGACGAGGCATGTGAGCATGTTGCGCAAGCGGTGGAACGTGCACTTCGTGAGGGCACGCGTGACATCGAGACACTCGAACGTGAAGTGCGACGAGCTGCTGGTCGTTTTGTGAATGACCGCACCAAACGCCGCCCCATGATCGT
>DCZD01000016.1:1653-3656 GCA_002331255.1 Acidimicrobiaceae bacterium UBA2093
GTGATGTCGGCGTAAGCCGACGCACAGAGACACGGTGATGTCGGCGTAAGCCGACAATCCACCGACGACCCCACACCCCATTGGTACGGTGAACTCATGGCCGAAAAGGGCTCTTCGTCGTCGCGCACCTCTAAACCCCGCCCCTCATCGAAGGGTCGGGGTGGCAAGTCTGCGGTCAAGACACCTCCCTCGGGCACCCCTCGCGCCAAGCCCACGTTGTACGACGAAGACAGCGACTCGCTTGCCCGTAAGGCGATGCGCGGCCGCGAAGTTGAGTTCTGGGGTATCGGGTGTATTGCGCTTGGCCTGTTGCTTGCGCTCTCCATTTATGTTGGTGTCGCCGGACCAGTCGGTCGTGGCATCGAAACATCATCCGGATGGCTACTCGGACTCGGGCGTTTCGCGCTGCCATTAGTGGCTCTCGGAATTGGCATTGCGATGGTTCGGCACCGAAGCATCGAACATCGGGCTCGTCTCACTTTTGGGTGGATGCTCATTGTCATTGCTTTGCTTGGGCTGTTGCATGTCATCAATGGTGCAGACAAAATCGTCGCTGACGTCAATGCCATGTCGCAAGCGGGGGGTTGGCTCGGTGCTCTACTCGCCGAGCCTCTTCGCTCCACCATTAGTTGGCCAGGTGCACTTGTCGTGCTGTTTGCAATTGCTGTCGGCGGAGTGCTGCTCGTCACCGACACAACGGTTCCTGAGCTCATTGCTCTCGTCAAATTGAAGATTGCTCCGGCATCTGAAGCAGCAATCAGTGGTGCACGAACGCTGGTGTCCGAGCGCGGCGGGCGCGATCTCGATCACTTGGTCGAAGTGCCAGGCGAGCACGTGCCAGGTGAACCGACGGCAACGTCGCCATTGCGTCCGTCTGCACCCATCTTCGATGCGGGTGATGACCCCGATTTGGCGGCAAGCAAAAAACCCCGAGCTCCCCGTAAAGAGCCTGCCAAGGATGCCGAAGTACCTGCGCAGCCACAGTTCCATCAGCCGGCCGCGCCGTCAAACAAGAAGGCAACACCTGCTCCGTTGCCTCTTGGCCCAGCGGTGCGCAACAGCGATTGGTCGTTGCCGCCCACTGATGTGTTGTCTCGCACTGAAGTACATGAAGTCAACAAGGCCCGTGTCGCCGAGCGCGGACGGCTTTTGGAAGAGTCGCTGTCATCGCATGGCGTCGATACCCGTCTCGTGGGTATGACTGTCGGGCCGACTGTCACGCGTTTTGAGCTGGAACTCGGATCAGGCGTGAAGGTGTCGAAGGTGACCAGCCTTGATCGCGACATCGCGTACGCGATGGCTGCCACCGATGTGCGCATCTTGGCTCCCATTCCCGGCAAGTCCGCCATCGGTGTCGAAGTGCCGAATGAATCGCGTCAATTGGTCTCGCTTGGCGACCTCATTACGTCCCCCGAAGCACGTGCCGCGGTCAATCCGTTGGATGTCGCCATCGGCAAAGACATTGCCGGCCGTGCGGTGTTTTTGAATCTCGCCACCACTCCGCACTTGCTCATCGCAGGTGCAACAGGTGCAGGCAAGTCGAGTGGTTTGAACAGCATCATCACTTCGCTCCTCATGCGCACTACTCCAGACCAAGTTCGTCTCATCCTTATCGACCCAAAGCAAGTGGAAATGGGGCAGTATGCGCGTTTGCCGCACCTGCTTACTGCGCCAGTCACTAACCCGAAGAAGGCTGCGAATGCTCTCAGTTGGGCAGTGAAAGAAATGGAGCGCCGCTACGACCTGCTGGTGGAAGTCGGCTTCCGTGACATCGCCGGGTATAACGCGGCGTACGACCGCGGTGAGATGGAACCACAAGGTGAAGACGACAAGACTTACGAACGTCTCCCGTACATCGTCGTGGTTGTTGACGAATTGAACGACCTCATGATGGTGGCGGCACGTGACGTCGAGGAGTGCATCACCCGTATCGCCCAAAAGGCTCGCGCAGTCGGCATTCACCTCATCGTGGCCACGCAGCGCCCATCGGTCAATGTCATCAC
>DCZD01000016.1:3835-12920 GCA_002331255.1 Acidimicrobiaceae bacterium UBA2093
GTCATCAAAGCCAACATCCCTGCTCGCATGGCGTTTGCCGTCAGCAGTCTTACTGACAGCCGCGTCATCCTCGATCGACCGGGCGCGGAGAAACTTGTAGGCCAAGGCGACATGTTGCTGTTGCCAGGTAACAGCAATGTCGCGCAGCGTATCCAAGGGTCCTGGGTCGGAGAGGACGAAGTGCGCAAGGTGGTGTCGCATTGGCGACGTCAGTCGCCAGAGGTGGTGTACGTCAGCGGTATCGAGGGCGAAGAATCGGGTGGTGGCCTCGGTTCATTCGGAGGTGGCGCAGGTGACGACGACGATCTACTCATGCAAGCCATCGAGATTGTTGTACGCGGCGGAGTTGGTTCGACGTCGCTTCTGCAGCGGAAGTTGAAGGTCGGCTTTGCACGTGCAGGCCGGCTCATGGACTTGCTGGAGGAGCGTGGGATCGTCGGGCCAAGCGAAGGTTCGAAGGCGCGTACAGTTCTCATGTCCGTGGAAGAACTCGACGCACTTCAAGGTGGCGCCTAGTTCTTCAGTTGGAGGCGAGGCGTCATGTCCAGATACACATTCACCGAACTTGCGTCAGGACTCCGGTTTCCCGAGGGTCCCGTGGCGATGCCCGACGGCAGCGTCATTCTCACCGAAATGTTCGCGCATCGTCTCACTCGCGTATATCCAGATGGCACCACCGAGACAGTCGCCGAGATGCAGGGTGGGCCGAACGGGCTTGCAATTGGACCGGACGGAAATCTGTATCTGTGTAACAACGGAAATGCGTTCACACCGATCGACCTCGGCGACTTGTTGTTACCCGGCGATGTCGACATGAATCAATACATAGGCGGACGTATTCAGAAGGTTGACATCAACACCGGCGCGGTGACGGACCTCTACACGCACTGCGACGGAACGCAATTGCGCGCCCCAAATGATCTTGTGTTCGACACATCTGGTGGCTTCTGGTTCACCGATCATGGCTTGAGGTCGCACGACCATGCCGATAGGACGGCCATCTATTACGCGAAAGCCGATGGCTCGCTCATTCGTCAAGTAGTGGCACCAGTCGACTCGCCAAATGGCATCGGACTGTCGCCTGATGGAACTGAGCTGTACTGGGCGGAGACACACACGGGGCGTGTGTTTCGTCGCATCATTGCAGCAGCAGGCGAATTGGTGCCGGCATCGATGATCGACCCGTCGGTCGTGCTGCACGGTCTTCCAGGGTTGCAATTACTTGATTCGCTCGCCATCGATGGTGACGGGAACGTGTGCGTTGCCACCCTTGTGAACGGTGGGATAACGGTCATCGCTCCTGATGGCTCACTTCGCGATTTCATCGCCACCGAAGACATGTTGACCACCAATATCTGCTTTGGAGGAACGGACCATCGAACGGCGTTCATCACGCTGTCCTCGACTGGGCGTCTGGTGTCGATGACATGGCCATACAAAGGCTTGGCGCTGAACCACTGAGCGCTCTTTCCTGCGCCGATAGGCTCGTCCATCGTGGGTGAGCGGTTCTATGTCGAGACACTCGGCTGTCCGAAGAACCAAGTTGATTCCGACAAGATCATCGGTCGACTCGTGTCTGACGGGTTGGTACCCACCGATGATCCATCAAAGGCCGATCTGGTCGTTGTGAACACCTGTGCGTTTGTTGAGGATGCACGTCGCGAAAGCATCGACACGTTGCTCGCACTACACGACCAGCGAAAGAAGTCATCGCGTCTCGTAGTGACAGGCTGCATGGCCGAGCGCTATGGCGAGGAGCTTGCCGAGGCGTTGCCAGAGGCCGACCAGATCGCAGGTTTCGGTACACCCATAGCGCTTGGCCGCAAACCCCTCGCTGTGTCGGCGCACGTGCCGACCTTCGACCTATTGAACCTTCCACGACCACGTTCGACGGCGCCGTGGGCATATATAAAGATCGCCGAAGGCTGTGACCGGACATGCGGGTTCTGCGCCATTCCCTCGTTTCGCGGACCACAACGAAGCCGTGATGTGCAATCAATTCTCGAAGAAGTCGATGTACTCGCGGTGCGAGAGGTCGTTCTTGTTGCGCAAGACCTCGCCAGTTACGGCAAGGACAGACCCGATGAGCTCGGTGCTGGGGCAATCGTGCCGCTCGTGCGGCAAGTCGCAGCCCGTGTCGACCGCACTCGACTGTTGTATCTCTATCCAAGTGACCTGAGCGACGAGCTCATCGACGTCATTATCGAGACCGGTGTTCCATATTTCGACTTGTCGCTGCAACACGTCAGCAAGGTGCATCTTCGACGCATGAGGCGCTGGGGTGACGGGGGTCGATTCCTAGAGCGCATCGAGCGGATCCGGGAGTTACAGCCCGAGGCCGCATTCCGAAGCAACTTCATCGTCGGATATCCAGGAGAAACCGAAGAGGACCACGACCAATTGCTTCGTTTCGTGGAGTCAGCCCAACTCGACTGGTGCGGGTTCTTTGCGTACAGCCCTGAGGAAGGCACACATGCCGCGACGATGGGTGACCAAGTTGAAGGTTCGCTCGTCAACGACCGGCTTTCTGAGTTGCGCGAGATGCAAGACGACATCACCGCCAAGCGCCGCGATGAGCTACTCGACCGCACCGTCACAGTGCTTGTCGACGAACCTGGGATCGGACGCACGCATCGCGAAGCCCCCGAGATTGATGGCGTGGTGCAGCTGCCCGAGTCTCTCCACGTCGGCGAGTTCTACCGTGTCGACATTGAGCAAGTATTTGGACCAGACCTCATCGCCCGTGAGGGTTCCGATGTTCTGTGCACGCCGACAGGGGTGACGCGATGAAGCGCACTGTCGATGAGACTGCAATCGCGACGTGGGCCAACGCCGTCACGGTAGCTCGAATCCTGGTGTCGCCGTTGCTGTTCGCCATCATCCCAGCTGACACGAACGGGTCATGGGTGGCGCTCGCGATGTGGGTGGTGCTGTGTGTGAGCGACGGTTTCGACGGCTACCTCGCGCGTCGCCACGGCACAACGAACAGCGGTGCATTCCTAGATCCGTTGGCTGACAAAGTTCTGGTGCTCGGCGCCATGTTCACTTTGGTGAGTCGTGGGGTATTCAATCTTCTCCCCGTCATCATCATCGCAGCTCGCGAAGTCATCGTGAGTGTGTATCGAGTGGTCGCTGGTGCGCGAGGCGTGAGTGTGCCGGCAAGTCGCACTGCAAAGGTGAAGACGTTCAGTCAACAGATGGCGGTCGGGTTTGCGCTGGTTCCAGTCATTGTCGATGACGCAACATGGACATGGACCATTTTTCTGTGGATCGCAGTCGGGCTAACCGTTCTGAGCGGCCTGCAGTACGCAGCTCGCGCATTCGGTATCGGAAAGAAGAGCTGATCTCATGCGTTGTGACGTGGTCGCTATCGGCACGGAGCTCTTGCTTGGTCAGATCGTCGACACCAACTCGTCATGGATCGGTGAGCAACTAGCCGCGGCCGGCATCGATTCATTGGTGCAGGTGAAAGTAGGCGACAACTTGGGTCGCATGGTCGACATGCTCCGTGACCGACTCAAAGATGCTGATGCAGTCGTTGTCTGCGGTGGGCTCGGTCCAACCCATGACGATCTCACTCGAGAGGCAATCGCTGAAGTAATGGGAGTTGACCTCATCGAAGACGAAGAGGTCGCGGAACGCATCATCACAATGTTCTCGGCGCGGGGACGGCGCATGCCGGCGAACAACATGAAACAGGCCTTGGTGCCCAAGGGTGCTTCGGTCATCGCACAGACGCGGGGGACTGCCCCTGGCCTTATTTGTCCAGTCGGGAACAAGGTGCTCTATGCGGTTCCTGGTGTCCCGCACGAGATGCAAGACATGTTGACGCGAGCCATCATCCCGGACCTTCTTGCACGTTCCGGTTTATCGGCGATGATCGTGAGTCGCGTGCTTCGCACCTGGGGTGAAAGTGAGTCCGGACTCAACGAGCGACTTCAATCCATCATCGACGAGCTCGATGTGGCGGGCAATCCCACACTTGCCTTTCTCGCCAGCGGATGGGAAGGCATCAAAGTGCGGCTTACCGCGAAAGCTGCCACCGAGGACGACGCTCGACAACTGATTGGTGAGTGGGAAAGTCGAATTCGTACGGAGGTTTCCGACGTCATCTTTGGCGCTGACGAGGAGACCATGGAGTCTGTTGTGCTCTCTCTGCTCGCATCGCGTGGCCTCACATTGGGAGTGGCTGAATCGGTAACCGGTGGTCTCGTCGCAGGGCGGTTGACCTCGGTCGCAGGTTCTTCAACAGTGTTTCGTGGCGGCATTGTGTCGTATGCAAGCGCTGTCAAACACGATCTCCTCGGTGTGCCGCAGGGACCGGTGGTGTCGCATGATGCAGCCGAAGCGATGGCTCGTGGAGTTCGGCGAGTGCTCGGATGCGACGTCGGACTTGCTCTCACCGGAGTTGCGGGTCCGACCGAACAAGACGGGCAGGCAGTGGGAACATTGTTCGTGAGCGTGGCGATGCCAGACGACACGGTGCACACCCACAATCTGCGTCTGCCCGGTCAACGTGACCAGATGCGTCAGCTGAGTGTCATCTCGGCACTCGATGTCTTACGTCGCGCCATCACGAACTGATGCAAGTTCAGGGTTTTGTCAATGCTTCACACTGATCAACGTGATGAGCGGGCGAGTGATGAACCGGAAATCGAGTGTTTCGAGCCTCGTCGTGTACGAGTCGATGACAGTGAATCCAATCGGAACGGCCTGACCGGCAGCTGACACGAGTGGGATCACCGTCGGTGGCAAAGTTCCGCCAGATCCGAACATTTCTGCATAACGCACATCAGAGGTTTGTTGGATGCTGCGCAGCGCCCGCTTTACCGTCGGCCGGGTGCGTGCGGCGACGTAGGTCTCAAGTCTGAATCGACGCCAGTTCATGCGCTGCGGCGCAACTGCCAAGTGATAGATCTGGGCAGTCGCGTCGGGAAGTTCATTTGCTTCGATTCCCGATGTCGTGAGTGCGCCCGTGTCGGCAGCCGCATTGGTGAGCAGAGTTTTCATGGCATCGATGAGAAGTTCTTCTTTGACGTCGTATTGCGTGTACACCGCTCCGCTCGTGAGGTGTGCGCGTCTAGCGATACGGGACACGGTGGTCTGTTCAAAACCTGCACGCCCCATTACCTCGGCAGTGGCGTTGATCAGTGCGTCACGTAGTGGATCGCCCGTGGTGGCGGCCACGAACGGGACGGCATCGAGAGTCGGCGCTGCACCGCGAAGCTCGACAGGAGTTCTCAGTGCTTGCGAGTAGATCGGCACGATGAGAGACCACTCATCTGGTCGTTGGTTGACGAAACTGAACAAGCCCATTCCGAGAAGGACTGACAATGAAGTGAGCCGGCGCACTCGCTCCGGTGGCCTGGTCGATTCATCGAGGCCGTTTGCGGCGAACCACTTCGGCATCCAATCGCCCATTTCTTCGTTCAACACATCGTGTCGATGGGCAACAGCGAGACACTCAAGACCTGCAGCAACAATTGGTGTTGGCTTCACCAGTTTTTTGACGACAGAGGCCATTGTCTCGGAGTCACCAGTCATCATCGCCTCGATGCCAGACGAGAGAAGCGCAAGTGTCGGTTCGGCAAGTCGGTTCGCCCACAGACCAACCGCAATTTCTGCGGCATTCTCGTACCGCCCATACATTGCTCCGCTCGTGAGGTTTACTCTGCGAGCGACAGAACGTAGAACGATGCGGTCGATACCGACATCGTTCACTTCAACGAGAGCTGCGTCGAGAATGCGATTGTCGTTGTCGACAGAAGACTTGGATCGACGCCGGGGGTTGAGCGGCACACAGAAAGGGTAGCCCGATAGCATTTGGTCATCGCGAAAGTTGCCCCCGTAGCTCAGTTGGATAGAGCAACGGACTTCTAATCCGCAGGTCGCAGGTTCGACTCCTGCCGGGGGCGCGTTCAGACCCGGTGACACACGTGACTGCTCCGATTCGCGATGCAACGAATCGTGGAATCCACAGCCTGACGGCCTAGCCTTGAAAGTCGTGAAATACAAGAAGGGTGACACCGTCATCTACCCTCAACACGGCGCCTGCATCGTGGTTGGAACTAAGCAAGTCAACGCATTCGGGACACGTCAGGAATACCTCATCTTGAAGACGGTGATCAATGAGATGACCCTTCAAGTGCCTACGGCGAAGGCCGATCAAGTAGGTGTTCGTCCGCCTGTCTCCGCAAACGAATTGGAAGATCTCGTGTCGGTGCTCTCGAAGGCTGACCCACGAGTGCCGTCGAACTGGTCGCGACGATTCAAGAACCACCAAGAGAAGTTGAAGAGCGGTGACGTCTATCAGGTAGCCGAGGTCGTGCGTAACCTCGCCGCCCGCAATCGTGATGCTTCGTTGTCTGCTGCAGAGCGCACCATGTACGAACGCGCGCGAATCAATCTCATCTCAGAGATCGCTCCTGCGCTCAAGGTTTCAAACGAGGAAGCCGAAAGGTTCTTGAATGAGGCTCTCGAAAAGGGCGTACTAAAGCCGGCGAAGGTGGCTAAGAAGAAGGTCGAGGCTGCGCCTAAGAAAGCTGCCGACGAAGACGACGACTTCTGACGCGGTACGCATGACACGAGTTGCCTACTGCGGACTTGGGGTCATGGGTGCGCCCATGGCGCGACACTTGGCCAACGCGGGCCATGACGTACGCGTGAACAATCGCTCCGAGTCAAAGATGCGCGAGCTTGCTTCTGTGGCACAGGTAACGATCTGTTCGTCACCTGCTGAGGCCGCCAGTGGTGCAGACATCATCATGGTATGCGTGGGTAATGACGACGACGTTCGCGACGTTGTCTTCGGCGGGCAAGGTGTGGTGCACGGTCTTGCTCGCGGATCGGTTCTGGTCGACCACACGACCACAAGTGCGAACTTGGCCCGCGAGCTGTCGCAACGACTCGGTGCACTCGGAGTCGAATTCGTCGATGCACCCGTCAGCGGAGGCCAGGCCGGAGCAGAGAACGGAACCCTGACTGTGATGTGTGGTTCGGATAATCCGGCTGCCTTCGACAGGGTTGCCCCCGTGATCGATTCATACGCGAGAAGTTGCATCTTGCTTGGGCAGGCTGGTTCGGGTCAGCTTGCCAAGATGGTCAACCAAATATGCATTGCTGGTGTGCTTGAAGGACTTGCCGAGGGACTGAATTTTGCGATGGCAGCCGGTCTCGACGCGCATGCCGTGGTCGATGTCATCTCGAAGGGCGCCGCACAAAGTTGGCAGATGGAAAATCGTGGTCACACGATGATCGAAGGCAAGTTTGATTTTGGTTTCGCAGTCGAATGGATGAAGAAAGACCTCAGCTATGCGCTCGCCGAGGCTGCACGACTAGGTGCGCCGGCACCGCTTGCGTCGGATGTGTTGCGCTATTACGAGGAACTCATTGGTGATGGAGAGTCACGAAGTGACACCAGCAGCCTCATTCGGCGTTATCGACGCTGATCACTTTCCGCTTGCAGCGGTGGCAAAGGCATCGAGCAAGGTGTCTAGTTCCTGATCGGTGATAACGAGCGGAGGACAGAACGTATTCGCATCGTTGATGGCACGAGTGATCGCTCCGAGCTCGAGCATGCGGTCGCGAACGACCATTGCATCCTGATCGGGACGCAGTGCCGCAGCCCACACCGCCCCGCACCCGCGCACACCGGCAATGGTGCCATCAGCGGCCAGTGCGGTGAGGGTGCTTTCGATGCGTTGACCAATGTGCGCCACGCGTCCGAGAAGATTTTCATTCTGTAGGGCATCGATATTTGTGTGGGCAGCCGCGCAAGCGACCGCATGACCACTGTACGTATACCCATGGCGCAAGATAAACGTGGGGTCAGCCTCAAGCGGTTCACACACGCTTCGCGCTAGCAAGACTCCTCCAAGTGGCACGTAGCCAGAGGTCACCGCTTTGGCGAATGTGATCATGTCGGGCGTCACTCCGAAGAATTGCGAACCAAACCACGTTCCGAGGCGACCGAAACCCGATATCACTTCGTCGAAGATGAGAAATGCCCCGTGCTGGTCGCACAGGCGACGTAGCTCGCGCAGGTAGCCGTCTGTTGGTGGAAAGACACCACCAGCTCCTTGCACGGGCTCGGCGATGACAGCAGCGATTCGACCAGCGTTGTTGCTCATGAGCACCGACATCGCTTCGGTGTCATCTGCGTCGACTTGCACCACACCATCGAGCAGCGTCCCGTATCCGGCCTTGTTCGGAGCGATACCTTGCGCGCTGGTGCCGCCATAGTTCGTTCCGTGATACCCACGCGTACGGGAGATGATGAGGGTCTTTTCGGGATGCCCGGCCTGGACATGTGCAAGCCGAGCAAGCTTCATCGCTGTGTCGATGCTCTCTGAGCCAGAACCACAGAAGAAGACGCGGGCATTATCGATGGGGGAGAGAGCCGCGATGCGATCTGCGAGCGAGTCAGCGACATCGGTTGTGAACGGGTCGAATGCGGAGTACGCCTCAATGGTCGAGATCTGGCGTGCAACGGCCTCTGCCATGTCGCTACGCCCATGTCCGATGGCGCAATACCAGAGACTTGCCATGCCATCCACCAGCTCTCGACCGTCTTTGGTCCAGACCTTGGCGCCCTTTCCGTGGGTGATGGTGAGGAAAGACTCGCGCGCGGGCTTGGCAAAGGGGTGAAGAAATCGACCGACCATTGGACGAAACCTAATCGGGTTGCGAAACGACACGCTTCCTGATAGAAAATGAGAATGATTCTCACTATTGGGACGTGTGGCACACGCCCGATGCTGCTACTGACGAAGGTCGGCGTAGGGGCAGTTCTTGCAATTTCGATGCTGAGTGGATGTGGGGGCAAGTCCGAGGGGTCAACGTCCTCGAGCACCGTAACGGCAGCGACGGATGAGTCTCGAAGAGGTGCAACCGTCGTTGTTACGCACGAAGTGCTTGGCTCGATCGTGCGTGAGGTTGCTGCCGAGGGTGTCGATGTGCAGGTCATCATTCCAAACGGGAAAGACCCGCACGACTATGAGCCGAGCGCCCGTGACATCGCTCTTCTTGATGCGGCTGACTTGGTGGTGGCGAACGGAGAGAACTTCGAACCCGCTTTTGACAAAGT
>DCZD01000001.1:0-24892 GCA_002331255.1 Acidimicrobiaceae bacterium UBA2093
GTGCGCTACACAAGCCCTCATCCGAAGGACATGAAGAGCGATGTCATTGCTGCCATGGCAGAGACGCCGACAGTGTGCGAGCACCTGCACTATCCGCTGCAGGCGGGCTCTGACCGTGTGTTGGCACTCATGCACAGGGGATACACCGCGCAGAAGTATTTGGATCGTCTTGCTGAAGCGCGTAGGGCAATGCCCGACATCGCAATCACCACTGACATCATCGTCGGCTTCCCGGGCGAGACCGAAGAAGACTTCGTGCGCACCCTCGAGGTGTCGGCTGAGGCAGATTTTGATTCGACATACACGTTCATCTTCTCGCCGCGTGACGGCACGGAAGCAGCAACGATGACGGAGCATTTCGTCGAACCGAGCGTGATCGCGGATCGATTCGACCGACTGCGTGTGGTGGTGGAACGAAGTGCGTTGCTGCGCCACGAGGCTCGTGTCGGGCGCACCGAGGAAATCGTCGTGGAGGGACCAAATCGCAAACGTGAAGGTCACTTCACCGGGCGGACGCGCCAGAACAAGTTGGTCCACTTTGCGTCGCATGAACCATTGCGACCGGGCACATACGGAACAGTCGAAATCACTCGCGGCGCACCTCATTTTCTGGAAGGCATCTTCCGTGAGGTGCTCGCCGAGCCCTCGCATCGCGTTCGCATTCCGGTGGCCGTGGCCGGGCACTGATGTCAGGACTTCGTCCGATCGTCATCGTCGGACCGACAGCGAGCGGCAAGAGCGACATTGCACTCGCCATTGGTGCCTCAACACATGCGCACATAATCGCTGCAGACGCGATGCAGGTGTATCGTCGCATGGACATCGGCACAGCGAAGCCGACGCTCGAAGAGCAGCGACGGATGGTCCATGCCTGCATCGATCTGTGTGAGCCAAGTGAGCGTTTCACCATTGCCCGCTATGTCGAGGCTTATCGCGACGCGCTCGTCACTGCGACGGAGCTTGGAGCGCAACCCTTGGTCGTCGGAGGCACCGGTCTGTACATCACTGCGGTCGTCGACGGCTTGGACCTCCCAGGTGAGTGGCCCGATGTTCGGGAAGAGCTCGAGCGTGATCCCGACACGATCGCTCTTCACGCTCGTCTCGCTGGCATCGATCCGTTGGCGGCGAGCCGTATGGAACCGACGAATCGTCGGCGAGTCGTACGGGCCCTCGAAGTCACGTTGGGAAGCGGACGGCCGTTTAGTTCGTTCGGAGATGGCGTGGCCAACTTTCCGCCAACGGACATTCGCCAGATCGGCCTTCGTTGGTCGCGTCCCCAATTGTCTCGACGCATAGAGATGCGCGTTCATCGCATGGTCGAGGCGGGTCTCGTGGATGAAGTTCGTGCGCTGCTTGCCGAAGCGACGCCGATGTCTGCGACTGCACGGCAGGCACTTGGCTACAAGGAGATCATCGAGCATCTCGAAGGTGTGACGACTCTCGAGGCCGCTGTCGACAAAGTCATTCTTCGAACTCGTCAATTCGCCGTTCGCCAAGAACGCTGGTTTCGACGAGACCCGCGCATCGAGTGGTTCGACGTGGTCGCTGACCCGGTCGAAGAAATCGCCACCCATGTACTGCGATCACTGGCGTAGGGTGTGAACGCGCCTATGGAAGTCACACTCACCAAGCATCACGGACTTGGGAATGACTTTCTCGTCTATGACATTGCGCAAGGCGTGCCCACGGCACAGTGGCCCGAGTTGGCTCAGCGCTGGTGTGATCGACGCATGGGTGTGGGCGCAGATGGTTTGTTGGTGTTGGAACGACACGGTGATCGGTGCGCGTCAATGATGCTGTTCAACTCCGATGGAAGTCGCGCCGAAATGAGCGGCAATGGAATTCGGTGTCTCGCGCAGGCGGCGTATCTGGCAGATGGTGCAACTGGTGCATGCACATACTCCATCACCACTGATGCTGGTGAGCGCAAAGTCGAAGTGCTTGGTGACCCAGAAGGTGGACTTCAAAATGTGGTGGTCGACATGGGGATTATCGAAGACATCGATGCGCCACCACGGTGGGACGACCTTGAAGCGCATCCAGATCGACCGGTGCGACATGTGAGCCTGGGCAACCCGCATTCGGTAGTTGCTGTCGACGATGTGGCCCTGGTCGATCTGGTCGCACTTGGCACCAAGGTGCCCGATGTGAACTTGGAGATCGTTGAGCCTGGCCCCGAAGCTCACGCCATCACGATGCGGGTTCATGAGCGCGGGGCCGGAGTAACCATGGCCTGTGGTACCGGAGCATGTGCGAGCGCCGAGGCCGCACTGTCATGGGGAATTGTGCCAATTTCGACCCATGAGGTACTTGTACACATGGATGGCGGTGACGCAAGGGTACGTATCGACTCGAATACGCGTAATGCGACGCTGATTGGTCCGACGCAGTTCGTGGCGACGGTCACGGTGCACGTGTGAGCAACCCGTATCAGGAGGCGCTTGGTCGCACGCTGATTGAGCGCACGTTCCGTGAGCGCATTGTGTTGGTCGGAGTCACGCTTGCCGGACAAACAGACGAAGACACTGAAGAAGGACTCGACGAGCTGGCTCTGCTGGTCGACACGGCCGGAGCAGACGAAGCTGCTCGAGTGACCCAGCGTCGCGACACACCAGACCCGACGTTTTACATCGGAAAAGGAAAAGTCGATGAGTTGCACGAAGTGTGCCTCGCTGTCGATGCCGACACGGTGGTGTTTGACGCCGAGCTGACACCAGCGCAGCAATTCAACTTGGAAAAAGTCCTCGGTAGAACGGCACTAGATCGCACCGCGGTCATTCTCGACATCTTCGGCCAGAACGCACACACGCTCGAAGGTAAGGCACAGGTTGAGCTTGCGTTGCTTCGGTACCGACTTCCACGGCTACGTCGCGGCGCAAAGGCAAAGTTGTCTCAGCAAAGTGGTGGTGTGGGTGCTCGCACCCGAGGATCAGGCGAGACTCGACTTGAGGTCGACCGTCGCGCGATCATGTCACGCATCAACAAACTTGAGCGCGACCTAAAGGACCTGCGGAACACTCGACTCGTGCAGCGCAAGAGCAGAGGACGCAGCGGCCTCGCCAACGTCGTCATAGTCGGCTATACGAACGCAGGAAAGTCGACTCTGCTGAATTCGCTCACCCAAGCTGGTGTACTTGCGGAGAACCGATTGTTTGCCACCCTTGACCCCACCACGCGACGTCTCGCATTGCCCGGTGGTGAACCTGTCTTGCTCACCGACACAGTCGGGTTCGTGCGCAAGTTGCCGCATGGTCTTATCGAGTCATTCAAGAGCACACTGGAAGTGGCATCCGAGGCGGACTTGCTTGTTCATGTAGTCGACGCGAGTGCTCAATTCCCTGAGCATCAGATTGCTGCGGTTCATGAAGTGCTCGACGAAATCGGCGCTGGCAGTGTCCCGGAGTTGATCATCTTCAACAAGAGTGACCTTTCAGACGACGACGGTGCTCATTTGGTCGCAACGCACACAGGTTCAGTGGCGGTATCGGCGCTCAAGCAACGTCACCTCGACGTCTTTCTCAGGACACTGGCAGACCGGGTGCGCTCATTGACGGCGGTCACTGAGTTGGTGATTCCCTTTGACCGTGGAGACGTCTTGGCTGCCGTACATCGTGAAGGTGAAGTGGTGTCCACCGAGAGTGCCGACGACGCGATGGTGGTGAGGGCCAGGTTGTCCGATGCGTCACGTGGCCGCTTGTCGCAGTTCGTTCGTGGCGCAAGTGATGGGCAAGCATGGGAGCGCCATGACTGACCGCGACACACCAGGCTTCGAGCCACCGCCGTATCCATACGATCGGCTCGACGCCTTTCAGAAGATTGCAGCAGCCCACGATGGTGGAGTTATCGATCTGTCGATTGGCACACCGTGTGATCCGCCGCCCACGGCCGTCGTGGAAGCGCTATCGACGTCGGGCGCCGAGCGGGGATATCCGCAAAGCATCGGCAGCGAAGGTCTGCGCCGAGCGATTGCCCGATGGATGGCGCGTCGCTTCGCGATTGACATGCCTATTTCTCGCATCGCGGCATGCATTGGCACGAAAGAGTTCGTTGCCACAACACCTCAGTACATGAAGCTTCGTCGACCGAACCGCGACACGGTGCTATATCCGCAGACCGCATATCCGACATATGAGATGGGTGCGATTCTCGCTGGGTTGCGTGCTGTTCCTGTGCCCATGAATGCCGATGGGACCATGGCTCTTGGGTCCATCACGCCTGATGATGCGCAACGAGCACTCATGTTGTGGGTAAACAGCCCGAGCAACCCCACAGGCGAGTTGGACGACCTAGGTGCGGCTGCGACGTGGGGTCGGGCACATGGTGTTCCTGTGTTCAGCGACGAGTGTTACACCGAGTTCACATGGTCAACGAGCGCTCAGTCCATCTTGCAGCACAGCACCGATGGTGTGGTGGCAGTTCATTCATTGTCCAAACGTTCGAACCTCGCTGGTGTCCGTGTCGGTTTCTACGCTGGCGACGCAGACATCGTGAGTTACCTGCAGGAAGTGCGCAAACATGCTGGGTTCATGGTTCCAGGGCCAGCGCAGGCAGCAGCCATCGCGGCGCTCGATGATGACGAACACGTCAGGGTGCAGCGTGATCGATATCTGTCACGTCTCGATAAGGTCGCCCAGGTTCTGAATACCTGGAGCGGTGTGTCAATCAACATGCCCGCTGGTGGCTTTTATCTGTGGTGTGACGTTGGCGATGCGTGGGGTTTTACCGAACAGCTAGCAACCGATGGGGGAGCACTGGTGAGCCCAGGCGACTTCTACGGCCCCCAAGGTGCACGCTTTGTGCGCGTTGCAGTGGTGCAGCCTGATTCACGCATCACGCTGCTGTCAGATCGCTTATCGCGACGCTAAATCAATGACGCGTTTAGACGCGACGAAGAACAGTGACAACTTTGCCGAAGATGCTGACTTCATCAGCGTTGAACACCATGGGCTGAAGTCGTGGATTAGACGGGATGAGTGTGATCTTGGTACCCGACTTCTTGAAGGTTTTGACAGTTCCTTCTTCTCCGGGAATGCCCGCGACAACGATGTCGCCGTTCACTGCTGTGTTTTGCTGACGTGCGACCACGTAGTCGCCATCGAGAATGCCGGCTTCGATCATGCTGTCGCCACGAACACGCAACATGAAGAGCTCACCTTCACCGGTGAAATCTGAAGGCATGGGAATGAGGTCTTCGACATTTTCCTGTGCGAGCACATCGGTACCGGCGGCGACTTCACCGATGAGTGGAATGTGGCGAGCTGGTCGACGGTCCATGGCGACACCAGAGTTCGTGTCGAAACGCACTTCGATGGCGCGGGGCTTGGTTGGGTCGCGACGGAGGTAGCCGAGGCGCTGCAGCGTGGCGAGATGGTTGTGCACGGTTGAGGGGGAATTCAGCCCCACTGCCTCGCCAATTTCGCGCACGCTCGGTGGGTAGCCCCGGTCTTGCATGCTCTGCTCGATGACATTGAGAATGTCGCGCTGACGTGGGGTGAGGGTTTCGGCCATGGGGTGAGCGTACAGGTGTTCGCCCCAGGGGTCAAACACCTGTTCGTCAAACATTTGTTCGTACACCCCTTGACACGAACAGGTGTTCGGGGCAAACTATCGAACACCCGTTCGTTACGGTGCGAACTACCCAACAGAACCCAGTCAGAACAACCTCGTTCAGCCCCTTCCATAACCCCCTTCTACAAGGAGACCCCCATGAGCACCATCACCCACATCGACCCCCTTTTCGCGTCGCGTCGTCCCGTCGCCCGACCAGCTGCCCGTGTCGGCACCGGGGCGACGCCGCGGCCAGTCATTGTCCGTCGCCGATTGGCTCTCGGCATCGTGGCTCTTGCAATCTTCGCCACAGGGGTATTGGGCAGTCGCGCCATGGCCACCGAGCCGACAGCGAACAATTCGGGCGTGCCACGCACAGTTGTCGCCCAGCCCGGTGACACCATCTGGGGCATCGCACGCGATCTCATGCCACAAGGCGACATCACTGAACTCGTCGATGTTCTGGTTCGTATGAACGGAGATCAAATCTCCGCCGGCCAGATCATTCGCATCCCCTGATCCCCTGTCCGTACTCGATGCGGACAGGGGAGACAGAAAGTAAAGAAAACACCGCACTACTCTGGGGACGTGCATTGTCCGGTGTGCAAACACGACGACACGAAAGTGATCGACTCTCGGTCCGCCGAGGACGGGGGTGCTATTCGTCGTCGTCGCTCGTGCCCAGAGTGTTCGTATCGTTTTACAACGTACGAACGACTTGAAGGAGCCCCACTCATGGTGCTGAAGCGCTCTGGGGAGCGCACACCTTTTGATCGTCAGAAAGTGGCAGCCGGAGTGCGATCGGCGTCCAAGGGACGCGCCGTCACCGAAGAGCAAATCGACGAGCTTGCGGAATCGGTCGAAGATGAAATTCGTCTAGCTGCAGCGGCAGGGGACGAGGTCACCACCTCACTCATCGGCCACGCAGTTCTCGAACGCTTGAAGGCACTCGATGAAGTCGCGTATATGCGCTTTGCAAGTGTGTACAAGAACTTCGATGGCGCAGCTGACTTCCGCCGCGAACTTGCGTTGCTGAAGCAGTCCTGATTTATCTCGCTATCGGCTCGTAACGACAGAATATGAAGTCGTCGTCGCGCAATACGCGCGTCAATCGAAAGTCGTGTGGCACAGGCAATTGTGTGACGATGTGATCGGTCGCTCCGCCGACAATGTGTGGAGACAGGGTCAGATTGATGGCGTCGACAAGTCCAAGCGTCAACAATTGTGCGTTCAGCACGGCACCGCCTTCCACCTGAACAAATGAACCACCAAGCTGACGAAGTGCAGAAGCCAGATCAACTGTCCCAGCGCCAGCACGCAGGTTCTTCACTTCAACCGCGGGAGCATCGACTGGCAACACGAGTACGCCGCAGCCAGACGTGAAGAGCTCGCTCGTGGTGTCGAGATTGCCCCGATGACTGACGACCGCGATAGTGAGGTCTGGACGACTGGGCCGGTGATAGTGCTCTGCCCGCACTGTGCCTGCACCAACCAAGACTGACGTCGCTGCCGAACGAAGCGCGGTGAATGCCGCCTTGTCGGGTGGTCCACCCAGTGGGCCAGACACGCCGTCGATAGCGATTGCACCGTCGATACTGCTGATCATGCAGATTTCAACCTGGGGGCGCCCGTCAGCATGTGGTGAACGCTCGAACGCAAAAGCTTCCTCCGCCGTGACGTACTTGGTGCCATTGCCGGCGGTCCGTGAGTCGGCGAGAATCACTTGCACGTGGCCAGCATACGAACAGGCGTGTAGCGGTATTGCGGCTCGTGTGGAAAGGTATGCACATGACTGACGCTTCGGGTCGAATTCCAGTCCGCACCGCATACCGAACCTGCCCATTGTGTGAAGCCACATGTGGCCTCGAGATTTCTGTTGATGCAAACAATCAGATTGTGCGCATCAGGGGCGACCAAGACGACGTGTTCAGCAAGGGCTTTATTTGCCCGAAAGGCAGCACGTTGAAGCAACTTCATGAGGACCCAGATCGTTTGCGTCGGCCGTTGGTGAAGCGCGACGGTCGTCATGTTGAGGTGTCGTGGGAAGAGGCATGGGAAGTGGTGCGAGACGGTCTTGCCAGGGTGATCAAAGAACATGGCCGGTCTGCGCTCGCGGTGTACATGGGAAATCCCGGTGCACACAACCTTGCGTCGATGACGTTCAATCGTGCGGTCAACTTGGCACTTGGCTCGTTCAATCGGTTCAGTGCATCAACAGTTGACCAGATGCCAAAGCACGTGGCGGGTGGGTTCATGTTCGGAACAGGAATAACGATTCCAGTTCCTGACATCGATCACACTGACTACTTATTGATGTTAGGCGCAAATCCGCATGCATCGAACGGAAGTCTGTGCACTGCTCCTGATTTTCCGGGACGCATGAAAGCCATCCGGGACCGTGGAGGAAAGATCGTTGTGGTCGACCCACGCCGCACGAAGACTGCCGAAGCCTCCGATGAGTGGCTGCCCATTATCCCAGGAACCGATGTCGCGTTTGTCGCCGCACTCATCAACGAGTTGTTCGCAACGGGGAAAGCCGACGTCGAATCACATATTCGCTCGCATGTGAACGGGTTAGACGAGTTGCGAAGCGCTGTTGCACCGTTTACGCCTGAAGTCGCAGCGGAACTCTGTGGCATCGATGCAGTGACCTGTCGACGGATCGCCGCAGAGTTATCGGCGGCACCGACAGCAGCGGTGTATGGGCGAATGGGCGTCAACACGGTTGAATTCGGCACGGCGACTGCTTGGTTGGTCGATGCATTGAATGCTGTCACTGGCAATCTCGACAAGCGTGGCGGCGCGATGTTCGCATTACCTGCTGCCGGACCAGTCACTTCTTCAGGCGGAAAGCCGGGTGGACCTGGTTTCAAAATTGGCAAGGGACACACACGGGTGCGCAAATACCCGGAAGTTTTCGGCGAGTACCCAGTTGCGGCCCTTGGTGAAGAAATCCTCACACCTGGCGAAGGACAGATCCGAGCGCTCATCTCGCTTGCGGGAAATCCCGTGTTGTCAACGCCGAACAGCGAGCAACTGGACACGGCACTCGCAGACCTCAATTTCATGGTGAGCGTCGACATCTACTTGAACGAGACATCACGACATGCAGATGTCATCCTTCCGCCGCCCTCACAGCTTCAACGCGATCACTACGACATCTCGCTCCTGCGCCTCGCAGTGCGAAACGTCGCCAACTACAGCCCTGCAGTGCTGCCCATGGAAGAGGGACAATGGGACGAGTGGGAAATCTTGGCGAAGCTGGCCGGCATCTTGCAGACACTCGACACTTCGGTGTCTGTCAGCGATGTCGACGAGTTAGCAGCGGCCGAGATGCTCGGTGGGCTGGTGAAGAACTCGTCGTCCAGCATCTATGGTCGCGATGTCGAGGAAATTCTGGGGCTTCTTGCTGAACAAGGACTTCGCGGACCGACGCGCATTCTGGACGTCATGTTGCAGACCGGCCCATACGGCGCAGCGTACGGATCAAACCCAGGTGGCGTGTCAGTGCGGGCTCTCATTGATTCGCCACATGGCATTGACTTCGGCCCGTTGGAACCACGCATTCCTGAGATTCTGCGTACGTCGTCGGCAAAGGTGGAACTTTGTCCTCCGTTGTTCGCCGCGAACTTGGCCAAAGTTCTCACACGTCTCAAGAAGACATCAGATGATGAGTTATTACTTGTCGGTCGTCGTCAGTTGAAGTCGAACAATTCGTGGATGCACAACATGAAGGTGCTGACCAAGGGATCGTTGTCGTGCACCTTGCAAGTTCATCCTGATGATGCAAAGCGTCTCGGTTTGGTGCACGGTTCTCAGGCGCGAGTGACAAGTCGGGTCGGTTCGCTCGTTGCTCCGGTAGAAGTAACAGACTCAGTTCGGTCAGGTGTGGTGAGCTTGCCGCACGGCTGGGGGCACAATGTGAGTGGCACGAAGATGTCGGTAGCAGCAGAGAAGCCAGGAGTGAACAGCAACATCCTCACTGATGATGAGCGCATCGATGAATTGTCGGGAAATGCTGTGTTGAACGCCATTCCCGTCACTGTTCACTCGATGTAGCGAATCATTCGCGTCGTCCACAGGTAACTCACAACGTCATCCCCTAAATCAGTGGGGAATTCCACAAAACAATTGTGGAATTCACACCGTTGTCCACTTCCAATCCACAACACTTCTCTCGTATCGTTGCGCCCGCAGTCGACTCCGAGGTCGGGTACGCATGGACGATGGATGGCTGGATGCGAGAGGGGATCAACATGATTTCGAATTCGTGCGGCGAGCGACGCATGGCGACGTCGCCGAAGCCACTCATGGGACTGGGCGGTCCTGAACCTATGGATTCGGCCTTCGGGGTCGTTCTGTGCGTAAAAAGGGTCTCGTCGGGGGGTCTTTTCGGGGTGCCCCGGAGCTTTGTTTCAAACCCCTGTCAGATAAGGGAAAGATTTCTTGAGGGTCGTTGACATGGATGTAACTACGGTGCTGTAATCTCCCAACCTCTTGTGGTGAAACCAGAAATGGGGGAGGGATAACCACAAGATGTAGTGGTCGGGCCAATTGGCCTGCCGGTGGCCTCTCAGGGCCTCGGTGGGACGGTGACCAAGCCGCTCTACACGGTGACGATGCCGACCCATCGACACCACAAACGCCCAGTCCACATACAAGTTCGCGGCTTCATCGCCACAACAATTCGCTTACAAGGAGAACAACATGTCACTCGCACCGGATCGTCTCGCCATTGGCATCCGACGCCACTTCACCACTCCAGGCGTACATCCGTACGACGAGGTGCAGTGGGAGCATCGTGACGCACGCATCAGCAACTGGAAAGACGGCTCTGTCGCTTTCGAGCAGTTGGGCGTCGAGTTTCCCGTCGACTGGTCGTTGAACGCCACCAACATCGTGGCGCAGAAGTACTTCCGCGGAACCCCCGGCACGCCCGAGCGCGAACACTCCCTTCGTCAGGTCATCGATCGTGTTGCCGACACGATCACCACGTGGGGCAGCGAAGGCGGATATTTCGTCGATACTGAGGAGGCCGAGACTTTCCGCAACGAGCTGAAGTACATCCTCGTGACTCAGCGCGCCGCGTTCAACTCGCCTGTGTGGTTCAACATTGGTGTGGCCGGCGTGCCGCAGCAAGCAAGTGCGTGCTTCATCTTGTCGGTCGAAGACACCATGAATGACATCTTGAATTGGTACCGCGAAGAGGGCGTCATCTTCAAAGGTGGCTCGGGTTCGGGAATCAATCTCTCGCGTATCCGCAGCAGCGCCGAAATACTCCAGGGCGGTGGAACTGCTTCTGGCCCGGTGTCGTTCATGCGCGGTGCCGATGCATCTGCTGGCACCATCAAGTCTGGTGGCAAGACGCGCCGTGCAGCAAAGATGGTCATCCTCAACGCTGAACATCCCGACGTCGAAGAGTTCATCTGGTGCAAGGTCAAGGAAGAGCGCAAGGCGCGCGCGTTGCGCGATGCCGGCTTCGACATGGACCTCGATGGCGCCGACTCGTTCAGCATTCAGTATCAGAACGCCAACAACTCGGTGCGAGTTACCGATGATTTCATGCAGGCAGTCAAGGAAGATCGCGACTGGAACCTGAAGGCCGTCACCGACGGTCGCACGGTCCGCACCATTCGTGCGCGCGATCTGTGGCGCCAAATTGCTGAAGCATCATGGGAGTGCGCAGACCCAGGTCTGCAGTTCGACACCACGATCAACAAGTGGCACACCGCCCATGCAACGGGTCGCATCAACGGCTCGAACCCGTGCAGTGAGTACATGCACATCGACAACTCAGCATGCAACCTTGCATCTATCAACTTGCTGAAGTACCTCGGCAACGACGATGTGTTCGACACCGAGGCTTACAAGCGCACCATCGAAGTGGTATTCACCGCGCAGGAAATCCTCGTTGGTCGTGCCGACTACCCGACAGAGAAGATCGGCGAGAACAGCCGCATCTTCCGTCAGCTCGGTCTTGGTTACGCGAACCTTGGTGCTTTGCTCATGGCGCTCGGCATGCCGTACGACTCCGATGGTGGTCGTGCATGGTCTGGTGCTCTCACCTCGCTCATGACTGGTCACGCCTACGCCACCAGCGCTCGTATCGCCAGCCGCATGGGGCCCTTTGCCGGTTTCGCTGAGAACGAGCGGTACATGTTGAACGTGTTGCGTATGCACCGCGACGAGAACGCGAAGATCAAAGACGTTGACGTCGTGCAGCCAGACCTCGTTTACGCAGCCACCGAGGCGTGGGACTTGGCTGTTCGTGACGGTGAAGAGTACGGCGTGCGTAACTCGCAGTCCACAGTGCTCGCACCGACGGGAACCATTGGTCTCATGATGGACTGTGACACCACCGGAATCGAGCCCGATCTTGGTCTCGTGAAGTTCAAGAAACTTGTTGGTGGTGGCAACATGCAAATTGTCAACCAGACGGTTCCGCGTGCACTGAAGCGCCTCAACTACGAGGGTCCCGTTGTTGATCGCATCATCGACTACATCGACAAGAACAAGTCCATCGTGGGCTCGCCCGACTTGAAGCCCGAGCACCTGCCGGTGTTCGCATGCTCCATGGGTGATAACACGATTCACTACGAGGGTCACGTGCGCATGATGGCTGCGGCGCAGCCGTTCCTCTCGGGTGCCATCTCAAAGACTGTCAACATGCCCGAAGAAGCCTCTGTCGAGGACATCGAGAAGTTGCACATGTTGTCGTGGGAACTTGGCATCAAGGCTGTCGCCATCTACCGCGATAACTGCAAGGTCGGCCAGCCTCTGTCCACCGCCAAGAAGGATGACAACAAGGATGACGCTCCAGTAGTGGCAGCCACACAAGTCATTGAGCGTGTTGTCGAGAAAGTCGTCACCAAGCCGGTGCGTCAGAAGTTGCCGCGCTCACGTCGTGGTCGCACCTTCGAGTTCCGCGTTGCGGACTGCAAAGGTTTTGCGAATATCGGTGAGTACGAGGACGGTCGTCCTGGTGAGGTATTCCTCACCGTGTCGAAGCAGGGCTCGACCCTGAGCGGCATCATGGATGCGTTCGCCAAGTCCATCTCGTACGGTCTGCAGTACGGAGTTCCGTTGCGCGCCTTCGTCGAGGCATTCACCAACATGCGCTTCGAGCCTGCCGGCATGACCGACGACCCGGACATCCGCATCGCGTCCTCGATCATGGACTACCTCTTCCGTCGCCTCGCGCTTGAGTACTTGACATACGACGAGCGTGCCGAGTTGGGCATCTTCAGCCGCGATGAGCGTCTGCAGCCGACCCTGCCAGGTGTCGAAGAGAGTGTCTTTGAGACATCGATGGGTTCCGAAGTTGTCGCCGACCCGAAGACCATTCCGTCCGCATCCGAACTCAGTCAGCAGATCGAGCTTGGTCTCGCTCCGACGGCGCCGAGCACGGATCACTCGCCAGCAGGAGGCATCGCACGTCATAGTGATGCGCCGATGTGCTTCCAGTGCGGCGTGCAGATGAACCGTGCAGGTTCATGCCATGCGTGCCCGTCATGCGGAAGCACAAGCGGCTGTAGCTGACGAGAGTCAAATACGAGTGCAAAGCCCCGGCCAATGTGCCGGGGCTTTGTCGTGTCAGGAGAGAGTGCGTCGTGCGCGAGCCACGTAGACAAGCGCGAGCAGAACGGGTACTTCAATGAGAGGCCCGACCACGCCGGCAAGTGCTTCGCCCGATGTCACGCCGAACACGGCAATGTTCACTGCAATCGCTAGCTCGAAGTTGTTACCTGCAGAGGTGAATGCAACTGACACCGCCGCTGGATAACCGAGGTTCATGCGCCGCGCAATCTCGAATGCCACGAACCACATGATGAGGAAGTAGGCGAGTAGTGGTAGCGCGATTCGAACGACATCCCATGGTTCGTTGCGAATCTGTTCGCCTTGAAGCGCAAACAAGATCACGACAGTGAACAACAACCCGTACAACGCAAATGGACCGATACGAGGCACGAAAACCGACTCATACCATGTCGTTCCGCGGCGCTTCTCGAGGACCGTGCGGGTGAGATAGCCCGCGATTAGAGGCACCCCGAGAAAGATGAGTACCGACTTGGCAATTTCCCAGATGGTGATGTCGATCTCGGCCGTGTCCAGCCCGAGCCAGCCGGGAAGTGTCTTCAAATAGAAGTACCCGAGGAGCGAGAACAAAACGACTTGAAGGAAGGCATTGATGGCCACGAGTACCGCGGCGATCTCGTTGTCGCCCTGAGCAAGATCAATCCAGATAATGACCATTGCAATACATGGCGCGAGACCGACAATGACGAGGCCCGTGCGGTATGACGGATTGTCGGCAAGGAATACCCAGGCGAGGGCAAACATGAGGAGCGGGCCGACAACCCAATTCATGATGAGCGTGATGATGAATGGTCGTCGGTTGGTGAGCGTCGAGCCGAGCGAGCGATATCGCACCTTGGCGAGCACTGGGTACATCATCACCAGCAATCCGAGTGCGATCGGAAGTGACACCGTGTCGATCTTCACACGATTCAACGTGGTGTCTAGATTGTCGATTGATGACCCAAGAACAAGCCCCGCGATGATTGCGAGCCCGATCCAGACCGGCAAGTTGCGGTCGAGACGGGAGAGCTGTTTGTCGCCACTGGGCGTTGTCATGATGCGATGCGTCCTTCTTGTCGAAGTCGGTCAATGAACTCGTCGACAAGCGTGGCAATGTCGTCTCGTATTCCTCGCACTGTCTCTATGCCTTGGCCAGCGGGGTCGCTGAGGGGCCAGTCGAGGTACTCGACGCCGGGGAGAATTGGGCATGAGTCGCCGCAGCCCATGGAGATGACAAAGTCAGTGCCATGAACCATGTCATTGGTCAACTTCTTCGGAGTCGCCTTCTGAGATGACAAGTCGATGCCCAATTCGAGCATGGCATCGATGACCAGTGGGTTAATCGAGTCAGCTGGAGCCGTGCCTGCAGAACGTACATCGACCGACGCACCTGCACGACTCATAAGCAGTGCAGCGGCCATCTGCGACCGCCCTGCGTTGTGCACGCAGAGAAAGAGGACCCGAGGGGGTGTCAGCAACAGGCGTTCGTCTTGAGCGACACGGCCTGAGCGGTGTCGGTGGCGCAACACTCCGAGTCTTCGACTCGCATGGCTTCGGCATCGGCAAGCACCGAATAGACCTCCCACGGCTCTCCATCGGGAGCGTTCACCCAGACCTTGTCCTGAACTGCGTAGCAGCAGGTGGTCTGCTCTTCGATGTCTGTGGCGAGTCCGGCGGACTGCAGCTGCGTGATGGCGTCTTGCACCAACTGAGTGTTCTCGACTTCGACACCTAGGTGGTTCAGTGAGCCGGGCTCACCGTCTCCTTCAATGAGTACCAACTTCAAGGGCGGATTCACGATCGCAAAATTGGCATAACCATCACGGACTTTTGCTGGTGCGGTGTTGAACAGCTGTGAGTAGAAGTGAATCGCCTCAGCGAGATTTGAGACATTGAGTGCAAGCTGGACTCGTGACATGTGAAACTCCTCGTCAGGGGTACACGTTCAAACTACCACTGCTTAAAGCAGTGTTTCATGGCTGTGACGCCCAAGGTCCTTTGGCATCGAGATCATGAACTGTGAGGCCCCATTTCTCAATGAGATCGAGGCTCACATGAACAGAACCTGTCGCATTGGTGTCGCAACAACAAAGTGCAAGTGTCGCTTCGACCATTTCCTCCATTGATTCGATCTGGTCCTTTCGTACGAAGTCGCCAATGAGAATTTGGGCGCCTTCGCTCATGACGGCAGCACGAGGCTCGACGGTGTTGATGCGCACGCCATGGCCGTACATCTCTACTGCAAGGTCGTTCGTGATGCGATTGAGCGCCGCTTTGGACGAACCATAAATACCGTGGCTTGTGTGTGTCTGACGAAAAGGCGGTCCTTCGTTGTGTTTGGCCGTCGCGCTCGACACGTTCACGATCCATCCCTCACCGCGAGCGATCATCGACGGCAGCACCTGCTGGCAAATTTCAAGCGGGGCAAAGGTGTTGACTTCGTAGGTGAGGCGCAGCCGCTTGCCGGGATAGTCGAGCAACGGGCCATACATCGCTGCTGCGGCGTTGTTGATGACGACATCAATGCGACCGTCGAAATGGGCTAGTGCGGTGGGAATGATGCCCATTCGACTGGCGTGGTCAGCAAGGTCGGCCACATGAGCGTGCGCTGCGGCACCGAGCGCTTCACATACTGCGACGGTCTCTCGAAGGCTTCCAGGAACCTTTTCGTGCGGGTCTAGATGGCGGGCTACAAGGAACAAGTCGGCGCCCTCGGCAGCGAGTCGGCGAGCGAGTGAGGCTCCGATGCCACGGCTTGCCCCGGTGACGACGACATTGCGTCCTTCGAATCGTCTACGTGTCATCTCTTCATAGTCTCCGTGGCTTTTCGTTGATACGGGGTGTGTTCAAGGTCGCGAACGAGTCGTTCAAGAAGTTGCGCTAGGTGTTCCTTGTCCTCGCGCGACCATTTGTTAAGCACGGATGTCAGGTGGCGATCGCGAACTTCGACCATCCGAACGGCCAACGCAGTTCCTCGTGTGGTTCGTGAGACGAGAATGGCACTGGCATTGTCTGGATGTTGTTCCTTGCGTGTAAGGCGTAAATCCTCGAGCAATGACACCTGTCGACTTGTCGCACCGGTGTCCATGTGAGCGGCACGGGCCAGATCAGCAAGTGACATGCGATCTGTAAGGGCAAGCAACACTTCGGTGGCTTGTTGCGGAAGGTCGACGCCGCTTGCAAAGGAGAGCGCCTTATGAACCTGTTTGCTCGCCCGAAGCCGCTGCAAGCGACGCAGGGATGTGGCAATGACCGCGTGAGACGCACTGTGTCCTCGTGCCATGGCTCCCCCTCGGCCTGTTAGTGTTGACTCAGTCAAGACTAACAGGAGGTGCCATGGCGGGGGAACAGCGGTACACGATCATCTCGTCTGACTGTCATGCCGGTGGGTCGATGGAGCAGTACGCCGCGTATCTTGACGCGCACTGGCGAGATGAGTTTGACCAATGGCAGGCGAAATACGTGACGCCGTGGCGTGACCTGACTGGCGATTCGAAGGTCCGCAATTGGGACAGCACTCGACGTTTCGACGAACAGCAGCGTGATGGCATCGTGGCCGAGATCGTGTTCCCAAACACGGTCCCACCTTTTTTTCCGACGAACTCAGTCGTTGCTCCGACGCCGACTGCAAAGAACTACGACCGTCGGCTCGCCGGTATCCGTGCCCACAACCGCTGGCAAGTTGAATGGCTGCAGGAAGCTCCCAAGCGACGCAAAGGTCTCATTCAAATCTTTCTGAATGACATCGATACAGCAGTGACAGACATCAGAGAGTTCCATGCCCGTGGCATTGATGGTGGTGTGCTGCTGCCGGGAGTGGCTCCCGATTCCGGTTTGCCGCCTCTCTTCGCGCGTGAGTACGACCCGATCTGGGCGGTGTGTGAAGAACTTGATCTCACGATTGCGCACCACGGTGGTGGAACGGGCATTCCGAACTACGGCAATCATCCCGCGACAATGATTGTGTTCGCTATGGAGTCTCCGTGGTGGGCAGACCGAGCAGTGTGGCACCTCATATGGGGTGGGGTGTTCGAACGGTTTCCGGGACTTCGATTCGTCCTCACTGAAGTCGGAATCAAGTTCGTTCCAGAGTTGCTGCGGTCGATGGACTACTTCCACAGCGAGATGGTCAAAGGTCGCCTCGGAGAGATTGCATTCGAGCCAGATCAGATTCTGAAAGAAACACCGAGTACGTACTTCAATCGCAACTGCTTTATCGGGTCGGCATACCCCAGTCCGTCCGATGCGGCAATCATTCGAGAAGTGGGAGTAGAACGCGTGATGTGGGGTAGCGACTACCCGCACCACGAATCGACCTATCCGTATACGCGAGAATCATTGCGCTTGGTGTTCTCTGACTGGAGCCCAGAAGAGTTGCAGACACTTCTCGCAATTACGGCGTCTCGTGTGTACGGCTTCGACCTAGATGCTCTGCGCCCACTGGCTGCCGAGTACGGGCCAACACACGCTGAGATTGCGCGCCCACTTGATGTTGTCCCCTTGGATGCGACGAGCCCTGCGTTCTCGCGCCTCTAGAACCAGTTGGAGTTTGTCGCTCAGTCCCACGCACACTGCATGCGCTTGATGCCGTTGATGAATGCACTCTGCAGGTATGCGGGCTCGCCGGTGATGTGGAGTGATGGCACGCGCTTGCGAATTTCATCGAACATGACACCAATTTCGCGTCGAGCAAGATTCGCGCCAAGACAGAAGTGTGGTCCACCTGCGCCGAATCCGACCTGTGCGGGGGCCAATGGGCGTGAAACATCGAAAGCCTGCGGGTCAGTAAAGACACGTTCATCGCGATTTCCTGAGCAGTACCACATGACAACTTTCTCGCCTTGCTTGATTGGTTGGCCGTTGATCTCGGTGTCCTCTGTAGCCGTGCGTCTGAAGTGAATGACGGGCGAGGCGTAACGGACGATTTCTTCGACGGCTGTGCGTGTGTGCTCTTCGAAATTGTTGAACCACTTGAGTCGTTGGTCGGGGTTGTCGGTGAGCAACTTCATGCCATGGCTGATGGCGTTGCGTGTGGTCTCGTTTCCGGCAACGACGAGAAGGATGAAGAACGAGCCGAACTCTTGAGCGGTCAATCGCTCGCCATCGACGACCGCATTCATCATCGCTGAGGTGACGTCGTCCTTCGGGTTTTTCACTCGATCTTCTCCGAGCGCTTGGGCATAGGCGAAAATGTCCATGCCAGCCTTCAACAAGTCTTCATATGAGCCGACGAACTCAGGGTCACCCACGCCGAGGATCACGTTCGTCCAGTTGAAAATCTGGCGTTCATCACTCTCGGGGATGCCCATCATGTCGCAGATGATCTGTAGGGGGAGAAGTGCCGCAACTTCCTCGACGAAGTCACACGACTTACCTGGGAACTGCTCAAGCAACCGGTCGATGACCTTCACCGCGCGCACCTTGACCTGTTCTTCAACGCGTGTGATCTCTTTCGGGGTGAACCCTTTTGACACGATCGACCGGAGACGGAAGTGCTTCGGGTCGTCCATGTTGATCATCGAGCCAAAGAACTCGTTCAGCTCCGTCGGCATGTCGCCGATGTTCGAGCCCTTACCGCTGCAGAAGATCTGCGGGTTACGGCTGACGTGCCAAATGTCTTGGTGGCGAGTGAGTGCGCGATATCCCGGGCCGCGTGGGAACGGAGAATCCTCGATGATGGCCTCTGGAAAGAACTGAAAAGGCGACTCATCTCGCAATGTCTTGAACGCACCTTCTCGATACGCGCGATCCTTCGTCCAAAACTCGTTTAGCGAGAGATCGATGTCGTCCAGGGGTACCACGGGGAGTTCCATGACACTGACTGTATTGCCCGACTCGACAACCCAATTCACCGGACAGATAGGTTCGGCTCCATGGCTGAGTTCACGTTCTTTGTCGATGCTGACCTCTATCAATTGAACGGTGGAGAACTTGCCGCCGACGAGGCAGACCTGCATGCGGCTGGAGTCGAATCGGTCGACATCCCGAATGAATTCGGGGCCGATCTCGGCTCCCGCATTCCTGTACGGGTGACGGGCACACCGAAAGGGCTTCGGTTCTACGCTCGGCTTCTTGGGGTGCGCGATGCAATGCAGCTCGAGGAACTGGAACGTGTACTTGCGGCTGCTGATGCTCGCGGTGAATGGCTCTCTGACCTCTGAGTCGCCACACCTGAGCCACCACATCCCAACTCTGTGAGAGTGCGTCTCCTTGGCTACTCTTTGCGAGCCGTCTCGCATACGTGCGGGAGTCGTGAAGGGAAATTCCATGCCAGAAGCAGTCATCGTCGCCACAGCCCGTAGCCCCATCGGCCGCGCCCAGAAGGGCTCGCTCATCGATTTGCGCCCAGACGACATGTCCGCCCAGATCGTCAAGGCGTTGATGGCCAAGGTGCCCCAGGTGAAGGCCTCCGATGTCGAAGATCTCATGATGGGTGTCGGTCAGCCGGCAGGCGAGAGTGGTTTCAACCTCGCACGTATGACCGCAATCCTCGCTGGTCTCGATGATGTACCCGGTGTCACGGTAAACCGTTATTGCTCATCCAGCCTGCAGACCATCCGCATGGCCGCACACGCCATTCGCGCCGGAGAAGGTGACTGTTTCATCGCTGCCGGTGTTGAAACCGTCAGCCGCTATGTGCACGGTCGTGCCGACACCGCACCAAACGAGATCTTCAAGCCATCGATGGAACACAGCGCCATGCGTGCACAGGGTGGCCAGCCGAAGTGGTCGCCACAAAAGGGATTGGCCGACGCTTACATCGCGATGGGTCAGACCGCAGAGAACGTGGCAGAGATCGAGAACGTGTCGCGTGAGGACATGGACCATTTCGGTGTGCGTTCACACAATCTTGCATGTGAGTCCATCGAGAACGGTTTCTTTGCCCGCGAAATTACGCCGCTTACACTTCCGAACGGCACTGTTGTGTCGAAAGACGACGGCCCGCGTGCAGGAACCAACTACGAGTCAACATCGCAGCTCAAGCCAGTGTTCCGTCCTGACGGAAAGATCACTGCTGGCAATGCGTGCCCATTGAACGACGGTGCGGCCGCAGTCATGGTGATGAGCGACACGAAGGCAAAGCAACTTGGCATCACTCCGCTCGCTCGAATCGTGTCGAGTGGTGTGTCTGGCTTGAACCCCGAGATCATGGGGCTTGGTCCGGTCGAAGCATGCCGGCAAGCTTTGAAGCGCGCGGGCATGACCATCGATCAGATCGACTTGGTTGAGATCAACGAGGCGTTTGCAGCACAGGTGCTTCCGTCGGCACGCAACCTCGGCATCCCAATGGAGAAGTTGAACGTTCATGGTGGAGCGATTGCACTTGGTCACCCATTCGGAATGACTGGGGCGCGCATCATGTCGACGCTCATCAACGGTCTGCAGTGGGAAGACAAGCAGTACGGGCTCGAGAGCATGTGCGTTGGTGGTGGCCAGGGAATGGCCATGATCATCGAGCGCCTCAGCTAGTCGCGAGCTTCTCGACTTTCGTACGCAACCACGACACCAAGTACAGCCATCGCACCAGCGGCGACTGCAAAGGTGGCCTCTGGTCCAGCCGAGCCATAGATCATTGGCGCAATAAGCGACACGATCGCTGCCGTCGACAAGTCACCAGCACCCATTAGCCCTTGTGCTGCTGCAGCCCGTCCCGCTGGTGCAGCGCGCGCCATCATGGACTGAGCAGCTGGCAGAGCGAGCGCGCCAACGAGTCCTTCGACTGTTCCGAATAGCACGATCAGCCACGCATTCGTGAGAAGTCCGTAGATGCATACAACAGGAGCCGCGCATGCGATGCCAGCAAGTGCCATCGTTCGTGCCCCGCGACGGTCGGCGATGCGTCCACCACGAGCGCCGAACATGATGAACGGAATCGAATACAGCAAGAACGACAACCCCACCATGAGGTTGGTGCCGCCGCGGTCCGTGACATAGCGATCCCACAACGCGTCGTATATGCCGACTGGCAGGAACAAAGTGAGCGATGCGATTGACGCTGCACGAATGGGTCGAAGACGCAAGAGGCCGAGGCTCAGTCGTTGCGATTCACCAGTCGAGGGAAGTGTCGGCAATTGGCGAGGCATCACGACCAAGAGTGCGAACAGCGCGAAGCTGCAGAAAAACACGAACATGCCGTTCACGCTTGTCGCTTCAATAAGGAGTGCGCCGATGAGCGGTCCACCAGTGAAGCCAGCCATCTCGATGCCGCGCAAACGGCCGAGACGTTCTGCGGCACGTGATGGGTCGAGATTTGCGGCAAGTGCTCGAATCGCCGGACCGGCAGTTCCCATTGCTGCACCAATCAGGCCACGCGCAACGATGAATGCGAGCAACGAACCACTCAGCGCAAATAGTGCCGACCCAGCGGCGGAGACCGCGAGGCCGGCGACTACCAGGGTCTTTGGGTGCCCTCGGTCTGCGAATGGTGCGACGGTGATGGAGACGACAACGGAGGTGAGGAATCCGGCGGCTGCGATGTAGCCGAGGCCAGCGTCACTGAAGCCATACTTGTCCTGTAAGTCCGACAGCGCGGCAAAGATGCCCGAGTTCGACACCGCAGCGAGGAATGCGCACACCAGTAGTACGCCCATGCCGCTCTTCTTCGAATCGTTCACGTCACCAGTCCCAACGGTTGGGGCGATCGGCGCGCACTGTCACGGTGTCAGGAAAATTGGGGTTGGTGTGCACTCGCACCACGTAGGTGTCTGTGCCGTCTGAGACTTCGGCAAGAGCCCACGTGTCGCTGCTGTCTCGGAGGCCTGCACCAAGTAGGAACATGCTGAGCACCGATACTCCTGCAACATCGGCTTCGGCTCGCCACATTGCAGCGAGACCTTGACGTAAGTCCGGGTCGGCCGACAAGTCGAAACCGTGTAGTACAAGTTCGATGGTGGTGATGTCGACCGGGCGTACCTCGGATGCATCGACAATGTCTGTTCCCGATAATTCGTCGTACATGACGACTATGGGACCGTCCTCGTTTGACTGCTCACACACGTTGCCGTAGCGAACCATCGGCAACCCGTCATCGTCAACGGTACGCACCATCACCCGGTCACCACTGTGATGTTTCATGACAAGAATTTCTTGGCGACAATCGCGTCGTTGAACGTCGGCCAATAGGTGAGTCCCCAGTCGTCAAAACCAAGGTCAGACAACATCACGCAACCGACGTCGGCGACAGGATCGACCCAGGCGAACGTACCTGCGCCACCAAAATGACCAAATGTTGATGCACTGTTTCGCTCGCCCAGCCAATGCGGATGCTTGTGGCCTTTCAGCTCTGGTCCAAGGCCCCACCAGCACGGTGAGAATCGGCCCACACCCGGAACGATGCCTTCAAGTTCAGGGAAGTGAGGCACTGTGGCCTCGAGCCATGTGGTGCGAGACACCAGTGTCGGTGCGCGCATCTCGGTAACGAATGCGGCCAGGTCGCGCACTGTGGAGTGCACATCTTTTGCCGCTGAGCCAGCGAGCAAGGTGCTCGACATGCCAAGCGGCTCGCACACCGATTCGCGCAGATATCGAGCAAAGGGGATGGAAGCCTGTGACTCAACGTGTGCAGCGATCATGTCGTACCCAGTATTCGAGTAAATGCGCTTTCGTCCAGGTGCGTTCACGGGCTGAGTGCCCTCGAACGGATATCCACCAGCATGTGCAAGTAAGTGGCGAAGTGTGCAGGACTCTTGACCGACTTCAGTATCAAGCGATGTCGTGCCTTCTTCGATTGCGACGAGCGTGGCGTACGCAGTGAGCAACTTGCTCACAGACGCGATGCGGTAATCGTGGTCAATGTCGCCGTGTGTGTAGGTGTGAGATGACGTAATGACGGCGACAGATACGTTCCTTGGCGGCCAGCCGTCGACTAATCCGGCGAGTGCGTCGGACATGGGGGAGGTGTCGTCAGATGCCGTTGGCGCGGATGAGCTCGGCGACACGGAATGCAAGGTCAAGTGATTGCCTTCCGTTCAGACGCGGATCGCAGACGGTTTCGTAACGATCATCGAGGTCATCATTGCCGAGATCGTCGGCGCCACCGAGGCATTCGGTGACATCGTCACCGGTGAGCTCGATGTGTATCCCGCCTGGCCATGTGCCTTCGGCTTTATGTGCCCGTACGAATCCGGCGATTTCGCCGATGATTGTGTCGAGGTGACGGGTCTTGCGGCCCGACGGAGTGGCATACGTGTTCCCGTGCATCGGGTCGCATGTCCAGACAACTGGGTGTCCGGCGTCGTGTACAGCACGCAGTAACGGGCGAAGTTCTTCTTCCACTTTGTCGGCACCCATGCGAGAGATGAGGGTGAGGCGCCCCGGAACCCGCGCTGGGTTCAACACCTGACACAACTCGAGAACCCATTCGGGGTCGGTTCCTGGTCCGATCTTGCAGCCCACGGGGTTGCCGACCCCGCGCAGGAACTCAATGTGGGCTCCATCCATCTGTCGGGTGCGTTCGCCGATCCACAACATGTGCGCTGAGCAGTCGTACCAGCCGCCGGTGAGCGAGTCTTGTCGAGTCAGTGCCTCTTCGTATCCGAGTATGAGTGCTTCATGGCTAGTGAACACGTCGACTTCGTGGAGTGCCGAGGTGTTCTCGGTGTCCACACCACATGCACGCATGAAAAGCAGTGCGCGTTCGATCTCTGCGGCGAGAGATTCGTATCGCTGGCCTTCTGGGCTTGAGGACACGAACTCTTGGGTCCACGCGTGTACGCGATTGAGGTCGGCAAATCCGCCCTTTGTGAACGCACGCAGCAGGTTCAACGTGCTCGCTGACTGGTGGTAGGCCTGAATGAGTCGCTCAGGGTCTGGCATTCGCGCAGCTTCAGTGGGCGTGGGGTCGTTCACGATGTGTCCGCGGAACGACGGAATCTCTAGGTCTCCGACTTTTTCGGTGGGGCTGGAGCGTGGCTTGGCGAACTGACCAGCCATTCGGCCGACCTTGACCACTGGTACGCCCATTGAATAGGTGAGCACCACAGCCATCTGCAAGATGACGCGCAGTTTCTCGCGGATGTTGTTCGCAGAGAACTCTTCGAAGCTTTCGGCGCAGTCACCGGCTTGCAACAAGAACGCATTTCCTGCAGCGACTTTTGCGAGAGATGACTGCAATGAACGCGCCTCACCCGCGAAGACGAGCGGTGGGTACGACGCAATGTGCTTCAACGCGCGGTCAAGACCTGCTTGGTCGGGCCAGTCGGGCTGTTGCGCGGCGGTATACGCCGTCCAAGAGGACGGAGTCCAACTACGAGCCATGGTTCACAGCCTTGTGGGGGATTAGGCGATTTGCAAAGCGAATTTTGCGCGAGAGTCGCAGGTGTTGCGACTCAGGCGGCCAAGATGCGCTCAGCGTCCTCGCGGAGACCTTCGACGGCGCGGCTGACGAGACGACGCGCAGCTTCGGCGGTGACGCCAAGGTCCTCGCCGACTTCGCGGAAGCTCTTGCGCTCACCATCGATGAGGCCAAAACGGGCCTCGACGGCATAACGGGCACGCTCATCAAGGGTGCCAAGCAACTCGCTGAGAAGTTCACTGTCAACCAACGCCATGACAGCGTCTTCAGGTGTTCCCTGACCGTTGTCCATGAGGTCGCCGAGCGTTGCGTCGCCGTCATCGCCGACGGTCTTGTCGAGCGACACCGGGGTGGTGAGACGGTGCAATTCAGCATTTCCTGCATCGAGGGTTTCACCATCGCCGCTTGCCTGGCGCAGGGCAGCGCGAAGGCTGGCCGAGCGATCGCCTGGGATACGGATGAGGCTGGCCTTCT
>DCZD01000001.1:25143-32310 GCA_002331255.1 Acidimicrobiaceae bacterium UBA2093
CGAACTTGTCGACGGCGTGTTCGAGACCGAGGTTGCCCTCTTGGATGAGGTCGAGCAAGTCCATGCCCTGGGGCAGTGGGTAACGACGTGCGATCGAGACCACGAGGCGGAGGTTGGAGCGGATGAACCGGTCCTTCGCCGCGGCGGCATTGCGCAGATCGCGGCGAAGGGCTGCACCACGCTCGCCAGATTCGAGGCGCTTGGCCGCATCGCGACCAGCCTCGATGGCCTTGGAGAGCTCGCGCTCGTCCTCGGCAGTCAGCAAGGCGACCTTGCCAATTTCGTTCAAATAGAGACCAATTGAGTCATTCATGATGGATCGTGTAACCGTGTGTCCTGTGGTGTTGTTCCCATCTGACGGGTGGCGTCAGACACGCGGGGGTTGCGGAACAACTGGTGGGTGGGGGTTTCAATTTTGGGGAAATGTGAGAATAACACTTTCCTTTTCGTTTGTCTCCCCCCAATTTCAGATTTCTTGAGACGCATCCGTCCCGAGGTGCCGGACCCCTCGGTGTCGGCTCAAACCCTTGTGCTGCAGGGGTGTCAGCGCATAGCCGGACCTACACTTGGTCTCCGTGCCGCTTCGAATTGGACTGTTCGGGGGTACGTTCGACCCCCCGCACGTGGGTCATATCGCGGCGGCAGTGAACGTGCGCCATGCCCTCTTATTGGACCGCGTCCTCATGATGGTTGCGAGCGATCCGTATCAGAAGTCGACCACACGATCCATCACGCCAGCAGATGCACGACTTGCCATGACCCGTGCAGCGTGCGACGGCGTGCCCGGACTGGAAGTGTCCGACGCAGAGATCGTGAGAGGTGGACAGTCATACACATTCGACACGGTGTGTGACATCCGTGCGTCGTCACCCGACGTCGAAGTTTTTGTCATCGTCGGTGGCGACACTGCGGCCCGTGTCGAGACATGGCATCGATGGCGCGAATTGGCTGAGATGGTCGACTTCGTCGTCATCGCGCGAAACGATGACGAGTTGACGCTTCCAAGCTCCATCAAGTGGACGCGTGTTGACACGCCAATCATCGAATGCTCAAGTACCGACTTGCGTCGTCGTCTGCGTGAAGGGGATGACACAACACATCTTCTGCCTCGTACGGTTCTCGGTGTCATCCATGCTCGCCATCTTTATGAAGACGACAGCAGTCGCCAACAAGTGACTGCTGGTACGGCTAAATGAGCGCCATTCCTGAACGTCGTCGTCGACGATTGATCACAGCCGTCGTGCTGGGAATCGTTGCACTTGTCGCATTGCCGGCAGGACTCGTGGTGAGCGCGACAACGCTGCTCAATTCAACAGACGGGCGCAACGTTACGGCGGACAGCACGATCAAAATTCCATCAACCCCAGCGGCGCTGTTGGCTGGCGTTAACTCGCGCGACGAGATCGCGATGATTGCCGTTTTCGCACTTGCTCCCAGCGGGCGAGGAGGCACAATCGTGTCAGTTCCGGTCGGATCAAACGCGCGCATCGGGCGCACCGGCACGATTCACCGAGTTGCAGATACCTATCGTGAATCAGGTTTCGACTCATTCGTGATCGACGTCGAGGGGCTGCTCAATGTGTCCTTTGCTGCGTCGGCCAAAGTCGACGTATCTGAATTGACGACAATGTTGCAAGTAGTGGGCGACCGTACCGTCGTTGTTGACGCCGATATATATGACACTGCGATAGACGGGTCGGTGCGTCAGATAGCCGTCGCTGGTGAACAAGTAATGACACCCGAACAGTTGGCCAGTGCGTTGCTCGCCGGTCAGCGCGGAACCCCCGAGAGCCAGCGCCTTGTTCGAATGAAGTCATTGTGGAGGGCTATTGCCGGCACGTCACTGTCATCGCCCGCTACATCGGCGCCGACCACCGACGCGATTGAGGCATCCACGACTTCGACTGTGGTTCCAAACAGCGTCAACGACTTCTTTACGGCGTTACGCAGCGGACCGATCCAGCTGTGGCAGTTTGCCGCGACGGCCGTGGCCCAGGGAGAGCGAAACCCGACGAATCTGGATCTCTATGACCTTGACAGGGCTGAAGTCGTCATGGTCATGGCAAGCGTCGCACCAAGTTCGGTGTCTGTGTCATCGACGAATGTCTCATTCATGATCGATAGCCCATTTACAGATGCTTCGATCATCAAGAAAGCGGTCGAGCGCCTCATTCTGCTGAAAGTAAATGTGCTCGTCATTCGACAAACTGGACAAACTGCTGGAGCCAACACTGAATTGTTGTACCGCGACGTGGAAGTGCGTGATGCGGTCGAGAATTATGACGCATACTTCGGGCCGGTGGTGTTGGGTGAGCCGAAAGAGCGCGTCGAAGGAATTGACGTTCGTTTAGTGCTCGGCGAGGATTTTCGCACGTACTTGAACACGCCTGAAGGTCAGGCAACTCCGACGACGACCACGTCGACGACGGTTCCAGACTGACACGAGAGGTCACTACACACAATGGAAACTCAACTACCGGTCGACTCTGGCATCTCGTCACGTGATCTCGCAGTTCTCGCTGCACAAGCACTAGATGAGAAACAGGCGAGCGATGTCGTGGTGCTACCAGTCGGAGATGTGCTCGCCATCACCGAGTTCTTTGTCATCGCAAGCGCATCAAACAAGCGTCAGGTCAAGGCGCTGGCAGATGCCGTATTGACTGCTGTTCGCGACTTAACGGGTCGGTCTCCGCTTCGTTCCGAAGGAGCAGGCGAACAGCAGTGGGTGCTCATCGATTATGGCGACGTGGTCATCCACGTATTCGCTGACGAGACACGACGCTTTTACGAAATCGAGCGGCTGTACAAGGACGTGCAACCTATTTCGTGGCAGGAGTAGGTCCAACCGCTATCGTGAGGATTTCCGTTTCGGGGCTGTAGCTCAGTTGGCAGAGCGCTTGCATGGCATGCAAGAGGTCAGGGGTTCAATTCCCCTCAGCTCCACTCAAACTGGCGTGTCGTCACCCTTCGAGAGTGACGTCGCTGGTTTCTGATTTTCTCTTCGAACCAGTCGCGCACGAGACAACGACGCTGACTTTCGCAGCTGCGGTCGACTTGATTCCTAGCTTGGCTCGCAAGGAAGAAGCCGTCACGTTGGTGTTTACGGCGCCGTCCATTGTTCGTTTGCTCGGCAGGATCGTGACGGACTTCTTGCCAGACCGCGCTGTCAGTCCGCAGGATGCACCAGGGGCACTGGCGAACTTGAGCTTCGTGGCGCGTCCATCAGGACCTTTGCCCAGTGTGCGGGTTCCCTTCAAGTTCATCGGGCTTGCGAGGCGAACGCTCAGTGACTTGGACTTCTTCAGAGACAGATTCAGGGCAGAAGATGCTTTGGCTGCGGCAGCTGACACCCCTTCAATGACTAAGCGAGGCTTGCCGCCAGACCGAATTGACTGACCGGCGAGCGCCGACACCGCAAATGGCATATTGAGAAGACTCATGGTTGCCACGCGCGTCTCGGTCATCGTGCACGCAGTGCAGGTGACCTCGTTCAGGTTGACAGAGTCATTGCCGCCCGTGCCGCCGGTGACTGTGAGAGTTGTCGGGTAGGAGTACGAGACGCACAAGTCTTTGCCTTGAGGGTTCACACAGTTGTACGAAAGAGTCGGCTGAGTCTGCGGCACAGTTGTGAAGTCTTGGTACAGCGTGCCAGAGAGAGTGTCGTCACCATCGTTGAACGAGGCAAACCATGTGCACTGTTTGAATCCGGCATAGGTCACCGTCCAGTTCGAGGCTGAAGTCGATGGAAGGGGGCCGCGACCGTCAGTCGGCAACGTTGTCGGCAGAACGGCGTTCCATTGGAATGCCACCGTCACTTCTTTCCGCTGGTCGCAGTTAGTGACGAGCCAACCTCGCCCGAAAGCTTCGTTGTTGGCTGTCGTCTTTTCTTCCATGTTGGTGAACGCTTCAGTAGTGGTGAAGGTGCACTGAAGTGGGCTCGGTTGAATGGGCTTCCAAGTGGCTGCGCTGTCTACCTCACGTGCGCGCAGGTGTGCCCGAAATTGTGTGAGGAGATCTTCTAATGACTCCTCAAAGGCTTTCTTCAGATTGCGCTTCGTGCTGCTGCCCGATGACGTGCATTCATAGTTGAGCCCGTCCAAGGTGGTTTCCGGATCAAAGCCGGCACCCATGCTGTATCGGTCAACAGGCAGTGCCGTGATGTCGAGTTCAACGAGTGCATGACCGACGGTCGGCGCAATCGTGACAAATCCGGTGCAAGCAAGTGCTGCGGCGATGGCCAGTCTGAGACGCATGTGAGTTCCCCCAAGGTGCTGGGGCCCACGTGGCTCCCATTAGTGATTGTAACCAATGGTCATTTTACGTCAAGACATGACCAGCTCTCACGACGTGAAGTCAGTGAGTTTCAGAAGATGGCAGGAGGGCACAGGCGGTGTCGCGACGTCGGCGAGAAGAAACCGCATCGCCATCATTCCACGCACATGTCCTTCGGTGCCCAGCCAGTTGTCGACACCAGGGTTCTGCCTGCTGATGTGAAATCGGAGTGATCCATCAGGTTTGACTGTTGTGTTCTCGCGAGTGTGAAGTCCGAAGTTAGGTCCGTATGGGTGGCTTTGTTGGAACACCGTTCCCAGGTAGAAACTCCAGTAGCGACACGTTGGTGGTGTCACGTCGACAATCAATACTTCGTCATCTTTCACGTCGTAGTTGCCGAACACGTACAAGTTGTCGACGGTGGGGTACATGTGGCCGCTCGGTTTGCCTTGCGTATCCAGACCACCAGGAAGCGGTGGATGAAACTCGTTTGCGGGGGCTTTGGTGATACGAGCCACGACTGCATCTGACATTCCCCACATCGCACCAAAGAAGCGAGAAGCGGCTTCGATGCGCTCAGTGAGAAGAGCCTCAGTGAGAAGTGGTGGTGGCCCGACTGGAGACATCGTCTCAAGTTTCACGAGGGATGCGGTTTGCGAGAGTGGATCGGAGAAGTATTGCCGCACAATCATCGATGATGATCCTGGCGGTAGTGGGATCACTCCGGTCGATGCGCCGCTCACTGACGGGTCTAGGCGTACTTCGAAACGACCGTGTTCGTCGACGGGCAAGTCCGTGTCGTTGAATGACCCGAGAACAAACTTCGGCATCTCGCCCTTTCGCTCATTGCCTTCGCCATAAATGGTGACGCCGAGGTAGATGGACTCGTTCCGCGCACCGAAGAAGCGATACGACATTCCATCGTCTAGAGGGGCGTAGTGATACGTGGTGTAAGGGTTGTCCCAACCCCACTTAAGCGTGGGACCAATCATCTCGGTGAGCAGTGGGCGAGCCGGGTCTTGATTGTCGACGTGCACGTCGAGCGCAAGCTTGGCGAGTTGCAGCGCGTAGCGTTTTCCTTCCGCCGTGACGTTTGCCGGTAATCCGTACTCTTCTGTGCGACGGATGGCTGCATCCACCTGTTGCCAGAAGTGTGAGAACGCACTTGTCATGAGTGCGACGGTAGCCGCCGAGGCCGGACGATGGTCCGTCAGCGTTCGTGACTCGGCACGTACCGCACGAACTCGTCATTGATCAGCGGCGACGACATGATGAAGTCGGCGGTGGCACGGTTGCAGGCCACAGGGATGTTCCACACCACTGCAATTCGCAGCAAGGCCTTGATATCTGGGTCATGAGGTTGGGGCTCGAGTGGGTCCCAGAAGAACAGCAACACATCAACGTCGCCCTCAGAAATGCGTGCGCCGATCTGCTGGTCGCCACCAAGTGGACCGCTACGCAGTCTTTCAACTTCAAGTCCGGTGCGGTCATTCACCAAGCGACCAGTGGTTCCGGTACCGATCAGGGTGTGATTGCGCAATTCATCTTTGTGGGTGTCGGTCCACTCAAGTAGCTCATCTTTCATGTTGTCGTGGGCGACGAGGGCGATGACCTTGTGCTTCTTGCTGACGAGAGGTACTTCGGTGCTCATGGGTACTCCTATTGCCGGACGTGTCACTTGATGACGAGATTCACCATACGTCCTGGAACGACGATGGTCTTCAGTATCTGTTTCCCATCTGTTGCAGCGCGCACCTTTTCATCGTTCATCACCACGTTGATCACCTGTTGTTCACTGGCTGAAGTATCGACGACAACTCGCGAGCGAACCTTTCCATTGATCTGCACAGGCAATTCAACGGTGTCACTGACGAGAAGCGCAGGGTCAGCGGCAGGGAATGGCACGAAGGTAACGGAGTTCGCATGGCCAAGCCGTTGCCATAGCTCTTCCCCGAAGTGTGGACAGAGGGGAGCGACCATCTGGATCATTGGCTCGACGATTCCGCGCGGAATTGGGTTGCCTTGATTGATCCACTGGGTGAGTTCGTTGTTCAACTCGATCAGCTTCGAGATGGCGGTATTGAACTTCAGTCCGTCCATGTCGGCATCGACGCCTGCGATGCACTTGTGTAAGTGACGCCGAAGTTCCTCGGGAGCCTCGACTTCTTGCACTTTTGAGAGGCCTGAGTCTTCGTCGACCACATTTCTCCAGAAACGTTGCAGGAAGCGCTGCATGCCGACAACGTCGCGGGTGTTCCATGGTCGGGAAATCTCAAGGGGTCCCATCGACATCTCGTACAAGCGGAAGGTGTCAGCACCGTATTCGTCGTACATTTCATCGGGGGTGACGATGTTTTTCAGACTCTTGCCCATCTTTCCGTACTCACGTGTGACGGGTTCGCCTTCCCACGAGTATGTGCCGTTCGACTCGACGACCTCATGTGCGGGAACAGCTTGTCCGCGTGCATCACGAAATGCGTATGCCTGGATGTAGCCCTGATTGAACAGACGGTGGAACGGCTCTTCGCTAGAAACATGTCCGAGGTCATAGAGCACCTTGTGCCAGAAGCGTGAATACAGAAGGTGAAGCACGGCATGTTCGACTCCGCCGACGTACAAGTCGACACCACCGGTGTGCCCCTCCTCGGTGGGTCCCATCCAATACTTCTCGACGTCTGAGTCGACAAATGTTGAGTCGTTGGTTGGGTCGAGGTAGCGCACCTCGTACCAACAACTACCGGCCCATTGCGGCATGACGTTCACTTCTCGCCGATAGTTACGCGGTCCGTCGCCAAGGTCCATGGTCACGTTGCGCCAATCCTCGACACGCGCAAGTGGCGGTATCGGTTCGGTGATGGCATCGTCAGGGTCGAGTGCTTGAGGGCGGAAATCCTC
>DCZD01000001.1:32563-41305 GCA_002331255.1 Acidimicrobiaceae bacterium UBA2093
ATGGGGAAGGGCTCGCCCCAGTAGCGCTGGCGTGAAAAGAGCCAGTCGCGCAACTTGTAGGTGACGGTCGGCATGCCAAGGCCGCGCGAGGTGAGCCAGCCATTGATGAGAGCTTTCGCCTCTGACGTCGTTCGCAATCCGTTGAGGGAGACGTCATCATTCGCCGAGTTCACATAGGTGCCCTCGCCCACGAAAGCTTCTGGCCATGTATCACAGGACACATTTGGGGTGATGTCATGTTGCTCAAACCATGAATCTGGAGGCATTTGGGTCGCCAAGATCGGGAGACCAAATCGGCGAGCGAAGTCGAAGTCGCGTTGGTCGCCGGATGGCACCGCCATGATCGCGCCCGTTCCATAACCCATCAACACATAGTCGGCAATCCAGATCGGAATCGCTTCGCCGTTGAGCGGGTTCGTAGCGAAGGAGCCAGTGAAGACCCCGGTTTTCTCTCGAGAATCATCCTGCCGGTCGGTGTCACCGGTGGACGCAGCCTCTGCGCGGTAGGCATCGACGATGACACGTTGTTCATTGGTGGTCAGTGCGTCGACGAGTGGATGCTCGGGTGACAGAACCATGAATGTCGCGCCGAACAATGTGTCTGGCCTGGTGGTGAACACTTCGAGGTTGCCAGCGTGCGTCGTGAAGCGGACACGCGCACCCTCGCTGCGTCCGATCCAGTTGCGCTGCATCAACTTGATCGGCTCTGGCCAATCAAGACGATCAAGGTCATCGATGAGGCGGTCGGCATATGAGGTGATTCGCATGGTCCATTGGCGCATGTTGCGCTTGAACACCGGATAGTTGCCGATGTCGCTTCGGCCGTCGGCTGTGACTTCTTCATTGGCCAAAATGGTTCCGAGTCCGGGGCACCAATTCACCGGGGCATCGGACAAGTACACCAAGCGATGTGAATCAATGATGTCGTGTCGCTCGTCATCGGTCAGTTGTTCCCACGCACGACCGTCTGGAGTGGCTCGACTTTCGTTCTCGAACTCATCGATCAACTCGCCAATCGGTCGAGCGCATCGCTTCGAAGAGTCGTACCACGACCCGTAGATCTGGAGAAAAATCCATTGGGTCCACTTGTAGAAGTCTTCATCGGTTGTGCACACGCTTCGTCGGTCGTCATGGCCCAAACCAAGGCGTCGCAATTGCCGACGCATGTTGGCAATGTTTGAATCGGTGTTGGTGCGAGGATGAATTCCCGTCGCGATTGCATGCTGCTCAGCTGGCAGACCAAAGCTGTCATAACCCAAAGCGTGGAGAACGTTGAAACCCTTCATGCGTTTGAATCGCGCGTACACGTCGGTACCGATGTAGCCGAGTGGGTGTCCGACGTGAAGGCCCGCACCAGATGGGTAGGGGAACATGTCGACCACGAACAATTTCGGTCGACCGGCGACTTTGTGCGGCTCAGCGAGTGGTCCAGCGGGGTTCGGTGCCTCGAATGTGCGATGTTCTTGCCAGTAGTCCTGCCACTTGGCTTCAATTCCGGCAGCGAGCGAAGCTGAATACCGGAACTGCGGCACGCGCGGCGAGGTGGGGGGTTCGTGGGCAGACATTCGGGACATATCGTACGGCGGTGACCCCGTTCATCATGGTGAGCAGGTGCAAAGTGGTGACCCAAATAGCCGACGCAGCGAGTGTGACGTCGGTACGGTGGAGGTGTGTCGCGTCAGAACTCTCGGTCCCGTTCGCGCCAGCCCAAGGGTGGCTCATCGCACAGTTATCCGCGCACAGCGCGCCTCAGTGAAGTGTTGCGCGAGATCATCGCCGACGAGCTGACACGCATTGACGATGAGCGTCTCGAATTGGTGACCATCACGAGTGTCGATGTCGACGCAGAAATGAACCGTGCAATCGTCTTCTATGACTCGATGGCGGGTGAGGCCGGCGACGAGGGGATCCTCGTTGCCCTTGGTGAACACCGCGCCCGCATTCAGTCGTCCATCAATAGGCAGATGCATGCCCGCAAGACTCCCGTGCTCACCTTCAAGCCCGATGAAGTCATTCGTGCTGCTGAGCGCATCGAGCGCATCCTCAAGAACCCAAGACCTTTCGAGGACGACGAGAGCTGATCGTGGGTCGTCGCACTCCGCCGACGGTGCACGGTCTCGTCATTCTCGACAAACCTGCCGGTTTCACTAGCCACGACGTCGTGGCTCGATTGCGTAAACACTTCGGTGAGCGACGTATCGGACATGCCGGCACACTCGATCCAAGTGCAACGGGCGTGCTACTCGTGGGAGTTGGCAACGGTACGCGGCTGATGCGCTTTCTCGAAAAGATGGACAAGTCATATACGTGCGAGATTGTCTTTGGAGCTACGACGTCAACACTCGATGCTGATGGAGAAGTGTTGGTAACGAGTGATTCGCCGGTACCCGCAATTGAGGACCTGCGTTCCATGGTCGCGGCGAACCTAGTTGGTGCAATCAATCAGGTACCACCGATGGTGTCTGCCCTGAAGGTCGATGGAAAACGACTTCACCAACTTGCGCGTGAGGGCATTGAAGTCGAGCGCGCCGCACGCCCGGTGAAGGTGCATGTGTTCGACATCGAATCCACAGGCGACCCGTGTGTGGTTCGTGCTTCGGTGACGTGCGGGTCGGGGACGTATGTGCGCTCTCTTGGTGCCGACCTGGGAGACCTTGCAGGTTGTGGTGCGCACATCAGAAACCTGCGACGCACGTCGGTGGGCCCATTCACGTTGGATGATTCTTCAACACTGGAAGCACCGTTGTTGCATGACGTCATTTCCGCAGTACGCGATATGCAGCGAGTGACTCTTGATGACGCGGGTATCGATGACGTGCTTTACGGCCGTCCACTGACGTCGTGGCCGGGCGAAGGACCGTGGGCAATTCTTGACGAGCGGCAAAATCTCGTCGCGGTCTATGAGATGTGGAAGGGCGACTTGGCCAAGCCCGTGGTGGTGTTCGGGGGACGGTAGGTTCCACCATCGTGCGGGTCATCACAACTGTCGCAGACACCCCGTTCTCGTCAGAGTGGTCAGCCGATCGATCTGTGGTCACGATCGGCGTGTATGACGGCGTGCACCGAGGGCATCGCGCAGTGATCTCTCACGTGAGAGAGCGCGCAGCGCAGATTGACGCAAAGACAATCGTCGTTACCTTCGATCGGCATCCCGCAAGTGTGGTTCGGCCCGAGTCCGCTCCACCACTTTTAACAAACATCGAACAGAAACTCGAGTTACTTGCTGGCACAGGTGTCGATGCAGTGATGTTGGTGCCCTTTGATGAGGACCAGTCGCACGAAAACCCCGTGCACTTCGTCGAGCGCGTCCTCGTCGCCGCCCTTCGCGCGAATGTGGTCATTGTTGGTGAAGACTTCAGGTTCGGCCACATGCGGCAAGGCAACATCACTCTTCTACGTGAAATGGGAGAGAGACACGACTTTACGGTCGAGCCATTGCCACTTGTTCCGCGCACAGATGGCATCGACGAGCCGGTTAGTTCGACGGCGATTCGTCGCGCCCTTGCCGGTGGTGAGATAGACACGGCGACTCGCATGTTGGGAGCCTTCTACGAAGTGCGTGGGCGTGTTGTTGATGGCGACAAGCGCGGCCGCACAATCGGCTTTCCAACAGCGAACGTTGAAGTTCCGCGACAGATGTGCCTGCCATCAGACGGTGTGTATGCGGGTTTGTATCGACGCTCTAATGGCGACGAGCATATGTGCGCAATCAACTTGGGGCGTCGACCGACGTTCTATAGAAACGCCGACCACGCGTTGCTTGAGGCCTACTTGCTGGACTTTGAGGGTGATCTCTACGGCGAAGAAGCAAGCGTCAAGTTCGTGGCATTCCTGCGCAGCGAGCGACGCTTCGACTCAGTCGATGATCTGCGACGTCAACTGTCGGTCGACATCGACCATGCGCGCTCTGCGGTTGTCGGCCGCCGCTGAGCGGTGTTCACTCTCCGACAGATGCGCTGACACGACCGTATGACGTAGTGCGTTGTGAGAGTTGACGCCCAAGTGGTGCGACGATTTCGCTGAACCGACCTTCGGTCATCGTTTGTCCGTGGTTTGCGCCGGCAGCTCGTGAGATGTTCTCGTCCATGAGTGTCCCGCCGAGGTCGTTGCAACCTGCCTGCAGCAACTGCGCCGCTCCGTGGGTGCCGATCTTCACCCAACTCACCTGCACATTGTCGATGAGTCCGTCATATGCAATACGACCGATCGCGTGCATCAACACGGTCTCGCGGAAAGTGGGGCCGCGTCGGGCACGTTTCTGCAGGTAGATGGGAGATGCCATGTGTACGAAGGGAAGCGGGATGAACTCGGTGAAGCCGCCGGTCTCTTTCTGGAGATCCCTTGTGCGCACAATGTGGCGTGCCCAAGAACGAGGTGATTCGACACTGCCGTACATGATCGTGATGTTCGATCCGAGGCCGACCGAATGGGCCTGGCGGTGGCACTCGAGCCACTCCTCGGTGTTGACCTTGTCGGGGCACAAGATCGCGCGAACGTCGTCGTCGAGTATCTCTGCCGCCGTGCCCGGCAAGCTCGCAAGACCGACGTCTTTCAGTCGGACGAGATAATCGCGTAAGGACTCGCGATTGCGACGTGCACCTTCTGTTACCTCAAGAGCGGTGAAACCATGCACGTGCATGTCGGGCACTGCAGATTTCACTGCGCGCGTGACATCGATGTAATAGTCGCCATCGAAGTCAGGATGGATGCCACCCTGAAGCGTCACCTCTGTTGCGCCCATTTCCCACGCTTCGACGGCTCGTTGTGCAATGTCGTCGAGGGTGAGTAGATATGGTGTGCCGCGCAAGTTGAGACTAAGTGGGCCCTTCGAGAAACCACAGAACTTGCACTTGAATGTGCAGACGTTCGTGTAGTTGATGTTTCGATTGTGTACCCATGTGACCACATCGCCGACTGCCCGTCGACGTAGTTCATCGGCGTACTCTGCGATCGCGACGACCTCGGGCCCACGTGCAGCAAACAAAGCGACGAGACCATCTTCGTCGATCTCGGTACCTTGTTGATGCGCGTCAAGCACGTCGGCCACTGCACCGCGCACAACGCGCTGCGGCGCCGGAATAAGCGTCGGTGGTTTTACATTCGAGCCGCTGTACCACTGCGTTGATTTGTGGCCGACCAGTACTACTTCGGCACCGTCGTGGACGACATCGGCTGCGGTGACTTTTTCTGGCCATAGAGCACCCGGGTCGTCGCGACCGAGTCCTTCTGCATCGCTTCGATCGAGAACAGGGAAATGGAGCGTCTGGTCAAGCCAGATCTCGGGCTTCGTCGCATACTCTGGGTAGATCGTGAGTCGAGGTGCGAGCACAAAGTTGCGCGCTTCAGTCTCTTTGCGCAAGACATCTAGTGCGGGCCAGGGTCGCTCTGGGTTTACGTGGTCTGCGGTCACAGGAGACACTCCACCCCAGTCATCGATGCCCGCGTCGAGCAGTACGCCGAAGTCATCGGACAAGTTGGGTGGTGCCTGAAGGTGGATCTCGGCGGGTAACAACATTCGAGCCACGGCGATGGTCCAGAGGAACTCGTCTTCGGGGCATGGCTTTGAATTCTGCATGCCGGTGCGAGGCTTTGGAAGGAAGTTCTGCACGATCACTTCTTGCACATGTCCGTAGCGACGATGCACAGCAGCGATGAGCGACAATGCCTTCACGCGATCTTCGCGAGTCTCGCCGATACCGACCAAGATGCCGGTCGTGAACGGAATGGACAGCTCGCCCGCAGTACACAGCGTGTCAAGGCGACGTTGTGGGTGCTTGTCTGGTGCCCCCTTGTGGCAGTCGAGATCTGCGCGCAGAGTCTCGAGCATCATCCCTTGTGACGGCGAAACTGGTCGAAGCAGTGACAATTCGTCGCGGTACAAGGCACCAGCGTTTGCATGAGGAAGTAGTCCGGTCTCGGTCAGTACCAACTGCGCCATGTCGTGCAAGTAGTGGACTGTCGAGTCATATCCGTTCGCCTTCAGCCAATCAGCTGCGACGTTGTAGCGAAGTTCTGGACGCTCGCCGAGAGTGAACAGTGCCTCGTGGCAACCGAGTCGTGCACCGGATCGAGCAATGGCAAGAACCTCATCGGGAAGTAGGTAGGGCTTCTCAAGGCGTGCCGGCGGTTGGGCAAAGGTGCAGTAGCCGCACTTGTCGCGGCACAACATGGTGAGAGGAATAAATACCTTTGGCGAGTACGTGATGCGAGTGCCATGGTGCCGGTCACGGATGGCACGTGCATGTGTCATGACGTCGCTCAACGAAGATGTCGACACGACGTCGACAAGACTTGGGTCGACAGGATGGGAATGCAGAAGTTCTTCTGCAGAGAACTGGCGCGACAACACGCAACACCTCCGAGGTGTCTGTAATGGGCGGATGAATTGTGTGCCAGTGCCGGTCAGGCTTCACACGAGAGTTAGAACCGTGCGTCGCCCCTGTGACCGAGCGAAACCAATTGTAGTCCTCTTGCTCCGCGGCTGAAAGAAAGCCAGAGTGGAGTTGGCTGGGCAGAAGTCTGTGTGGTCAGCGTCAGCCGTCGGCGAGAGCCCGGAAAAGAGCCCGCACATTGTCGCCCGTCATCGGCACGCGATGGCCGACGCGACTGATGAAGCCGAGTTGCACGCCCGAGGCGGGGTCCATGACGGTGAAGACCTGTTCATGGCCGTCTTTGTCGACAATGACGTCGGTGAGGCGGGGTACACCCGCAGCGTCGAGTGCGTCTCGGGTAAAGCCGGCGTTCAGTACCTCGATGGCAATGTGCTGAACACCAGAGCCGTGCTCGCTGAGGTAGCGAGCAATGGTGGGGTCATCACCAGGTCCGACTAACACGACAGCAACGCCACCGGCTTCAGCCGTGACGACATTCGAATCCTCGGTTGCCTCGATACGAAACCCCATGTCCGAGAAGAACTGACGTGCAGCCGTGATGTCAGCGACGGCAACGACGACATGGTCGATGCGGCACGCCACTGTGTCGAGCTCGCTTCGGTTGACTTCGCCTGCCGACTTATGAGGTGCGGGCACGGGATGTGCGTCAGCGACCTCAATGCGGTGCGTCTCTGCGAGAAGGGTGCGAAAGATGTGTTCAGCGAAGTCGGCATCGACACCTTGGTCGATTGCCCACTGTCGACGCGTCGACAGTACGCGACGCACGCGATCCGGTTGTATCACCGTCGCTCCGGTCTGCTCTTTCAGAGCGGCGACGTCTGCACACACACGTAGGCGTCGAGCGAGCAAGTCGACAATCTGTCGATCGATTGCGTCGATGTCTGCGCGAAGGTCGTCGAGTGAAGCCATCGTTTCCCGGCTCAGTCCTTCACGACGAGGCGTTCGACGTGCTTAGCAAGCATGTCCATCTCGATGTTTACTTTCGAGCCTGCAGGTCGATGCCCAAGCGTGGTGACGTCGGCTGTGTGCGGAATGACCGCCACTTCGAAACTGTCACGGGTGAGATTGAATGCGGTCAGGCTGATTCCGTCGACAGTGACAGAGCCCTTCTCGACGAGGTATCTCATGAGACGCTCGGGAATGCGCACGACAAGTTTTGGTGCGGGGGAGGCAACGACACCGACAGCGTCAACGTGGCCGAGCACGATGTGACCACCGAGACGTTCGCCCAGTGCCATTGGGCGCTCAAGGTTGACCTTGTCTCCGGGGCTCAATTCTCCGAGGGAGGTGCGTGAAAACGTTTCGTCACTGACATCTGCTTCCCACCAGTCGTCACCGCGTGCGACAACTGTGAGACAGCATCCGTTGACCGCGATCGACGCCCCAAGTTCACTGCCATCGAGCACCGTGGCGGCGTTGATACGCACGCGCGAGCCCTGACGGGCCGAAACGGTGCCCAATTCTTCGACGATGCCGGTGAACACCGCACGAACACTAACGCCCCCGCAGGTTGTGGGCCGTGGGAGTTCGCCAATAGCCTGACGGAGTCCGTCTGGAGCTCAGGCTCTGGCGTGATGCCACTCGCATGGTGCGAGGGGCGCCCTCACAGAAAAAGAGGCCTTATGTCGACGCAAGACTCGATTGCTCAGTACCGCCATCACGAAAAAGACACCGGATCAGCCGATGTCCAGATCGCATCGTTGACGGAACGCATCAATCATCTCACCGATCACTTGAAAGACCACCCAAAGGACCACCACAGTCGTCGTGGTCTTCTCATGTTGGTGGGTCGTCGCCGGCGCATGCTCGATTACGTGCGTGACCGCGACGTTGCCCGCTACCGCGAGTTGGTGGCCAAGCTCGGCCTTCGTCGATAACACATACGTCCCCTCCGGCACCACTAGAGAGTGTCGGTTGTCAGTGGAGAGGTCCGTGCACAGGGCACGGGGTTGTTCACTGGGAACCGGCTCCTGCTGGCGGGGACACCGCACAACAGAAAGAAGCATTCAATGGCTGACGCAATCCGCGTGTCGGGTCCCGTGTCGGGCACCGACAAAACCCTCTCATTCGAGACGGGCAAACTCGCCCAACAATCACAAGGCGCAGTCGTCGCCTCAATCGGTGGAACGATCATTCTTGCCACTGCAAACGCTGCTCGCGGCGTGCGCGACGGCATCGATTTTTTCCCTCTGACGGTCGACGTCGAAGAGCGTGCATATGCAGCAGGGAAAATTCCCGGAGCATTCTTCCGTCGCGAAGGTCGTCCGTCTGAGCAGGCGATCCTTACCTGTCGCTTGACCGACCGTCCCTTGCGTCCGGCGTTTCCCGACGGATATCGCAACGAGACCCA
>DCZD01000001.1:41548-42723 GCA_002331255.1 Acidimicrobiaceae bacterium UBA2093
TCTGCTGCGCTGATGGTGAGCGGCATTCCGTTCGAAGGCCCAATCGGCGCCGTTCGTCTCGCGTACTCGCAAGACGGTGACTGGGTCGCTCACCCGACATATGAAGAAGGTGTCACCGGAACATTCGAAATTGTCGTTGCTGGTCGCGAACTCGATAACGGCGATGTCGCCATCATGATGGTCGAGGCTGGCGGTACCGAGAAGAGCTTCGAGTTCTACGAAGCAGGGTCACCAAAGGTGAACGAGTCCGTCATCGCCGATGGTCTCGAAGCATCAAAGCGTTGGATCAAAGAGTCGATCGCATTGCAGCGCCAATTGGTCGCCAGCGTGATCGCAACAAAGGGTCCAATCGCGCCGCTCGAGTACACACCAGTTCTCGATTACACCGACGAGGTGTTCGCAGCAGTCGAACAAGCAGCAACGTCGAAGTTGTCGACTGCGGTTTCGATTGCACTGAAGGCAGATCGCAACGCCGCCACCGACGCAGCAGCAGACCAGACGGTCGCTGAATTGTGTGGCACAGCAGCTGCACCGGGCAAGTTCCACGGTCAGGAAAAGGCCGTCAAGGAAGCGGTGCGAAGCCTCACCAAGAAATTGGTGCGCAAGCGAATCGTCGAGCAAGGCGTTCGTATCGACGGACGTGGTCCGCGCGATCTTCGTCCATTGTCTGCTGAAGTCGGAGTGTTGCCTGGCGCACACGGAACCGGACTCTTCCAGCGTGGTGAGACCCAGGTCATGAACGTGTGCACCTTGGCGATGCCACGTATGAACCAGTCTCTCGACACTCTCGGCCCAGACACTGAAAAGCGTTACATCCACCACTACAACATGGCTCCGTGGGCCAATGGTGAGACGGGTCGTGTCGGTTCGCCGAAGCGTCGCGAAATCGGACACGGTGCGCTTGCTGAGCGTGCACTGTTGCCAGTGGTTCCTGACCAGGAAGAGTTCGCCTATGCGATTCGCCTCGTCAGCGAAGTCATGTCGTCGAATGGCTCGACCTCAATGGCCTCGGTGTGCTCATCAAGTCTTTCGCTGATGGACGCCGGCGTACCCGTGAAAGCAGCTGTCGCAGGTATCGCGATGGGCCTCGTGTACGCCGAAGGCAAGTACACGACGCTCACCGACATTCTCGGAGCCGAAGATGCGTTCGGAGACATGGACTTCAAGGTCGCCGG
>DCZD01000001.1:42975-43325 GCA_002331255.1 Acidimicrobiaceae bacterium UBA2093
GCACTCGACCAGGCTCGTGAAGCACGCCTCAAGATCCTCGAGGTCATGGATGCGGCCATGCCGAGTGCACGTTCGTCGGTCAACAAGAACGCACCGAAGATCGTCAGCATCACCATTCCGCTCGACAAGGTCGGTGAAGTCATCGGCCCGAAGGGCAAAGTCATCAACACGATCCAGCAAGAGACCGGTGCCGACATCAGCGTCACCGACGATGGCGCTGTCGGAATCGTCACCATCGGTTCGCCAGACAGCGAGAAGGTCGAAGAGGCGCGCTCGCGCATCCTCGCGATCGTCGATCCGCCGACGGCTGATCTCGGTGCCATCTACAACGGTCGCGTCGTCAGCATCAC
>DCZD01000021.1:0-134 GCA_002331255.1 Acidimicrobiaceae bacterium UBA2093
TGCTGACCACCTGACAGAGCTAGTGCAGATGACTTCAGGCGGTCTTTGACTTCATCCCACAAGGCCGCTCGCTTCAGTGAATCCTCGACGATGCCGTCAAGCTCGCTGCGGGACGGCTTTCCGTTCACCTTCGG
>DCZD01000021.1:351-9411 GCA_002331255.1 Acidimicrobiaceae bacterium UBA2093
GGGAACGGGTTCGGCTTCTGGAACACCATGCCAATGCGCCGACGAACTTCACCGGCATCGGCGAGCGTGCCATAAAGGTCAATGCCCCGATAGATGACCTTGCCCGTCACCCGTGCCGACGGGATGAGGTCGTTCATACGGTTCAGACTGCGGAGAATCGTCGACTTGCCGCACCCAGAAGGCCCGATGAACGCCGTGATCTCACTGCGCGCGACAGACAGCGTCACATCACGCACGGCACAGAACTGCCCGTAGTACACGGTCAAGTCGCGAGTCTCCATGACAATCTGCTTGTTCTGCCCATCTCGCCCTACCAGGCGCGACGTTGCCGATTCTGCTGATCCGAGATGTGTGTTACCGACCACCCCAGTCGTGAAGTTGTCTTGTGCTGATGCTGTCACCATGCTTTTCTGCTCCTGTCTCGAATGACTATTGCCAAGAAGTTGAGGGCGAACATCATGACGAGAAGCACGATGATCGCAGCGGCCGCAGACACCTGGAACTCTGTCTGTGCCTCAGTCGCGTATTTGAAGATCATGAGAGGAATGACCGTGTAGTAGTCACCGAAACCAGACGGGTTGAAGGTGACATATGCGAGCGCCCCGAGCATGATCAGCGGTGCGGACTCGCCGAGCGCTCGAGACACGCCGAGAATGCTTCCTGTCGCAATTCCTGGAACAGCTGCGGGCACCACCTGGCGCCTGATGGTCTGCCACTTTGTCGCACCCAACGCCATCGAGCCTTCTCGAAGTGAGCTTGGAACAGCACGAATTGCTTCGCGAGCCGCAACGATCATGACCGGAAGAATCATCATTCCGAGCACCATCGCTGCAGTGCCCACCGTGAAACCCCATGACAGCGGACCGCGTGCAACAAAAGCGAGTCCGAGGATGCCAAACACGACGCTCGGCACGCCGGCCAATGTCTGGATGTTCAAGTTGATGAACTTCTGAATACGCGAGTCGGTACGCGTGTACTCCTCAAGATAGATCGCCGTGCAAATTGCCACGAACAAGGCACCAAGACCAGATGGAATGACGACCCAGAGCGAACCAAGAATCGCTGACTGAATGCCGGCATCTTCCGGGAACGGGTCGGGGTGTCCGGAGAGAAACGCCCATGTGAGCTTGGAACGTCCAGTGACGAAAGTGTCGACGAGCAGTGTGAGCAATGTGGCCGTGCACAGCAACATTGCGACCCAGAGGCCGATGAGAAAAATGACGTCTCTTGACTTACGCCCACCAGAGACTGTTGAAGCCAATGTTGTTGGGTCGGAGACCATATGGACGGTCATTCGTACACCTCCCTGAACTTGCGCACGATGCGGATGCTCACCATGTTCAACACGAAGGTGACGATGAAGAGCAGTGAGCCAACCGCAAAGATCGTGCGATAACCCGTTGAGTCAGTTGGTTGGTCACCGATGCCAGCAAAACCGATAAAGGAAGCAAGTGTCTGCATTGCCTGACCCGGGTTGAAAGTGAATTCGGCATTCGAACCAGAAGCAAGAAGAACAATCGTGGTCTCACCGATAGCTCGCGAAATCGCAATGACAGCACCAGCGATGATGCCAGACAGTGCAGCTTGGAAGATCACTGTCGTACATACCTCGCGACGTGTTGCGCCAAGTGCGTAGGCACCTTCAACCAGCGAGCGCGGAATGCTCGCCATCGCGTCTTCAGCAAGTGTCGTCATCATCGGGAGGATCATGATGCCGACGACCAAACCAGCGCTGAGGGCGTTGTAGAAGCCCACTTCACCAACTGGCCAAATCTTCTGCGCGACATTTGGCGACACGAAAGTGACCGCGAAGAAACCAAAGACCACGGTTGGGATTCCAGCGAGAATTTCGAGAATCGGCTTCAGGTAACGACGAGTTCGATCAGAGGCGTATTGGTTAAGAAAAAATGCAGTTGCAAGGCCACCCGGAACTGCGACAAGCGTGGCGATAACCATGACCATGAAGGTTCCGACGACGAGAGGCCACACCCCAAACCCAGGTGGATCGAATAGTGGATACCACTTCGTCGAGCCAAAGAAGTCACCGAAAGGTACCTCTTGAAAGAATTGATACGTCGGCTGCACAAGCGACGCGACGACACCCAATGTGATGACGACCGCGACAGAGGCAACCATCGTGAGGACAACGCGAATGATGCGTTCGTAGGTCTGTTGACGGCGCTTTTGGCCAGATGGCAACAGGTCGACCAACGGTGAAAGCGGGCCAGACTCTGTTGGCTCTGTGGTGAAAGTACTTGCCATGTTCCCCCTCGTACATGCCGTGCCGGGGAAGCCCGTTACAGACTTCCCCGGCAGTCGGCGGTGATTACTTCAGTGTCAGATCGCGTTGACGGCGCCGCGAGCTGTGTTGACCTGGACCTTGGTCAGCGGCACGAACAGTGCGTCAGCAGCGATGATGTCGGCGTTGTCCAAGTAGAACTTGACGAACTCGCGGATGACCGGAGACTTTGCAACTGCTGCTTTTTTCACGTAGATGTACAGCGGTCGAGCCATTGCATACGTTCCGTCTTGCACCGTTGAGATCTTCGGAGCAACGCAACCCTTACCGTTGTCGATTTGAAGGGCCTTGTTCAGCTTGGCGTTCTCTTCGGCATAGGACAATCCGTAGTACCCGATTGCACCCAACTCAGCGGCAACACCTTTAACCGTGACGTTGTCATTCTCAGTTGCCTGGTAGTCGGTACGGCTTGTGGTGGACCTTCCATGAACAAAAGTGTTGAACGAGTCGAACGTTCCCGAGTCAGATCCGGCGCCATAGAGCTTGAGTGCACCTGTGGTGTTGCCTGGAATGGCGTCACTCCACTGTGTCGCCTTCCCCGGACCAGAAGTACCTGTTCCCGGCGCCCACATGGCCTTCAATTCGGTCATCTTGATGCACGTGAGCGAGTTCTTCGGGTTAACCACGACAGCAAGGCCGTCATTCGCCACGATGATCTCGGTGTACGTCACGCCAGCCTTGGCGCAGTTAGCGGCCTCGGTTGCGTTGATTGCGCGAGAAGCGTTCGAAATATCGGTCTCGTTCTTGCAGAACTTCTCGAAACCGCCGCCAGTACCAGAGATACCAATTGAGACAGTCGCCTTACCTGAGGTGGTTGCGTCGAAGTACTTCGCAGTCACAGCCATGAGTGGGTACACCGTGCTCGAGCCATCCATGCGAATGGCGGAAGACGTCTTGTTCTTGCCGTAGTCGAACTGCTTCTTGTTGATCTTCTGCCAAGTGAACTCGGCTTTCTTCGGCTTCTTCGCATGCAGCGACGACCCGGGCTTCACCATGCAACGCAGGTACGTGCCGCTCACGTTCTCGACCTCGAAGAGGTCCTTTCGCTTGCAGCTGTCATTCAACTTTGCTGCAGAAGCTGGTGATGCCGCGAATGCGACAAGACCCGAGGCGACGAGTGCCGCCACGCTGATTTTTCCGACAATTGACTTTCGGAGGGTGTGACCCTTGGAGTTCATCCAGGTTCCTTTCACTGTGTGAATCGTGTCGGCGGTTACCGACGCACGTGAAAGTAACTAGGGCTTCTGAACGGACCTTGGAGATAAAGGGACTACAAGGTGAACACAGCGTGAACTGTGTTCAGGGCTACTCGTAACGCAGTGCTTCGACCGGGTCTAGGTTGGCCGCCCGACGCGCTGGCAATCGACCTGCCACCATGCCGATAAGGGTGGTCACCAAGATGACGATGATCGAGATCTGCGGTGGGATGGTGATGATGTTGCGTTCAGAGATTCCACCGTCTTCGAGCTGCTGATTCAACACGCCGTTCAACAAAATGGCGACTCCGAACGACAAGACGATTCCGAACAATCCTCCCATGAACCCCAGTACACCCGCTTCGACGGTAAACAAGCTGCGCACCGTGCTCTTTGTTGCGCCGGTCGCGCGCATGATGCCAATCTCACGAGTGCGTTCGAGAGTCGCCATGACCATGGTGTTGATGACTCCGATGGCAGCGACAAGCAAGGCGATACCGCCAATGCCACCGAGTACCGCACCAAGAATCGTGAAGGCTTGGGACTGGGAGTTGATTTCTTCTTGGCCCGCAGCACCGCCGTAACCCAACTTCTTCACCTCGTCGACGATGACGTCAGCATTGTCCTTATTCTCGATGTTGATGTATGCAGCCGGATATCCATTGCGCAATACATCAGATTCCTTCGTGCACGTCGGCTGAGTGTTGGGTCCACCCCCATCACAACGCTCAAAGACGGGCGAGGTGTCGAGTGCAAACTTGAGAGTCATATCGATGGCGTCACCGTCGGCAAACATGATGCCGACAATCGTCACTTCGACGTCCTTCATCATCTCGGAGAAGTCCTTGCGCGGCTTCAGTCTGATCTTCTGACCGATTGCCCCTTCAAGGTTGTCTTTGAATCCGAGATTCTCCACAATGCTGCGAGAAACAAGCACTCCACCACTGTCGTCGGACGCCTCGAGCGCACGACCGTGTGTGACATCTCGCATGACCGAACCGTTCGCGAGATAACCAAGCATGAACGAGTTAGAGATAGACACTTCTGTAGTAGCAGACCTGGCCGAGTCGTAGTACTGGGCCCCAACAATTGGCGTTACTGACGTGACACCCGGAACTGCCGCAAGTGCGGTGATTGCCGCATCATCGATTTTCTTCCCGGTTCCGTCACTCCACGTCTGCCAACGGGCATCGCCGTAGCTGAGCCCGGTCACGGGTGTCACGATGACGCGCCGATCCTCGCCCGTCTTCTCGAACGATGACATGAGAAATCCCTTGGCACTTGTGACCAAGGAGAGCATGACCGTTACAGACACAGCGCCGATAACGATTGCAAAAATGGTGAGAGTCGTGCGTAGCTTCTGTCGGCTGAGATTGCGCCAACCGGTACGGAACTGATCCTTGAATTTCATCGCGCACCTGCCTTTTCCGTGATCTTTCCATCCTTGATCTCAATTACCCGCTTTGCTCGAGACGCAACTGTCGGGTCGTGCGTGATGACGAGCAGAGTGATGCCCTCATCGTTCAGGCGCTCAAGCTCTTTCATGACATCGGCTCCGCGTGACGAGTCAAGGTTCCCAGTCGGTTCGTCTGCGATGATGAGCGACGGTTCATTGACAAGTGCTCGCGCGATTGCCACACGCTGACGCTGACCACCAGACAACTCGGTCGGCTTGTGCTTCGCACGATCCGTGAGACCAACTCTTGCAAGTGCTGCCATGCCCTTTTCCACTCGTTCTTTCTTCTTGCCAACGCCTCCCAAGACGAGTGGCGAGATGACATTCTCGAGCGCTGACTCGTGCGCCTGAAGGTTGAATGACTGGAACACGAAACCGATGTGCTTGTTGCGGTACTCGGATAACTGCTTGTCCTTGGCTTCAGCAAGGTCCATACCCTCGACCACGACCGAACCGGAATCTGGTTGGTCGAGGCCCCCGATGACGTTTGCCAATGTGGACTTTCCGGACCCTGATGGACCGCAGATGGCGATGAAGTCACCGGCTTCGACGGACAACGACACACCATCGAGTGCTCGAACCTCCTCGCCGCCGACGGTGTAGACCTTTTTGAGATTGGTGCATTGAATGAGCGCCACGAGAACTCCCCTCCTCAAGCGGACCAACCGGGTGAGTCCGACCCAATGACTGTAGTTCCAGACGAGACGTCGTATAACGAACCTGACCGGACTGCCAGGTTCAGTCGGAGCCTTCTGCGACTCTCATTGTCACGGCCATCGTCGGGCGGTCGGATCCGCCCGACCTGATGTGCAGTGAGAGAAGTTCTCCAGAGAAGTGAGCGGGCGATTCGTAGTCGTCGCACACTTCAAGTCCGTCGTGACGACCCACCCACATACCGCCTGCAGCTGTCGTGACTCCCGGGAAGAAGAACATGGCCGTAAACGTTCCGCGTGCCACGCTTGCCCCGTCGACCGACAGTGTGAGTGCACCACCGCGGACCATCATCACTTCGATCACGTGCGAGCCGATGCCTAGGTGACCACTCTGTAGCGACATGCGTTGCTTTCCATGCACGGCGTCGAACCGAACAGCACCGCGAACAACACGCAATGCCCAACCACCTTGGTGGTCTCCGAACGCGGCAAGTACACCACTTTCAGAAGTCGATGCACACGTGATGGTCGCGGTCATTGTGAAACCCCCGAGCATCATCGGCACACGGCCAGCCGCGACGGGTACATCAGACGGCTCATAGATCATCAATCGAGGCAGCGGATACTCACCGGGATGCATCGGATAATTCGCCGCTGGATCGAACAGTGGGAACACGTTGTTTTCCGTTGCGACATCGACCCACAGAGATTCAAGCTCGCGCACCTTGTCCGGGAGTTGCCCAGCTAAATCGGTCGACTCAGAGAAGTCCTCGTCGAGGTTGAATAATTGCCAGGTGTCGTCGTCATACTTGTGACTTCCGGTGATGAAAGCACGCTCGTTGAAGAGCGGCGACACGAAGTTGGTGGTGGCCTTCCACCCATCGCTGTAGATAGAGCGGGAGCCATGCATCTCGAAGTACTGCGTGGTGCGATGTTCCGAAACATCTGCACGGTCGAACGTTGCCGATGCATCGGCTCCGTCAATGCGCTGCTGTATGACACCGTCCACGACATCTGGCATGGAGAGTCCACACGCCGACAGCAGCGTCGGCGTCAGGTCGACTGCATGCATGAATTGCGAACGCACAGCTCCACGATCAGCGATGCGGCTTGGCCACCGCACAACGAGTGGTGCACGTACTCCGCCGAGCCACGAATACCGCTTCCACAACTGGAACGGTGCATTCCCCGCCCACGCCCAGCCCCATGGATAATGGTTTGTGTGGTTCGGTCCACCAATGTCATCGATGTTCGCGAGTGCTTCTTCGATGGTTGCATGCTCACCCAACCATGAGGCCGACTCATTCAACGTGCCGTGCACCCCACCTTCACTGCTTGTTCCATTGTCAGACATCACCATGACGACTGTGTTGTCAGCCAGGTCATGCTTGTCGAGATAGTTCAGTATCCGGCCAATCTGCGCGTCGGTGTGCGTCACAAACCCGGCGAACACTTCCATGTATCGACAGAACAAGCGGCGTTCACCTTCGGACAAACTTGACCACTGTTGCACCCACTCCGGACGTGGCGTGTTGACGGTGCCCTTCGGAATGATGCCCATCTCCAACTGACGCGCATAAATGCCGTTACGCATGTCCTCCCAACCGCCATCGAATGCTCCCGCGTAGGGTGCGAACCATTCACGCGACACATGGTGTGGTGCATGCGCAGCACCCGTCGCAAACCAACACAAGAACGGCTTGTCCGGTGCTGCATGTCGTTGGTTGCGAATCATGTTGATTGCCTGGTCGGCGAGATCTTCGGTGAGGTGATAGCCGTCGTGTTGCGGAATCTCGATCGGCGTGTTGTCGCGCACCAACTCGGGCGACCAATGATTCGTCTCTGCACCGAGAAAGCCGTAGTAACGCTCGAAGCCAAGACCCAGTGGCCAACGCTCGAATGGACCAGCCGACGAATACTCAGCTTGCGGTGTGAGATGCCACTTGCCAACTGCGAACGTGTTGTAGCCGTTGTCGCGCAGAATTCGCGGCAGTGCTGCTGCCGACTTCGGAATGCGACCGTTGTATCCCGGCAGCGCAAATGATGTCTCCTGAGTGGCACCAACTCCGACTGCATGATGATTGCGACCAGTCATGAGAGCGGCGCGTGTCGATGAGCAGATCGACGTCACATGAAAACGGTTGTATCGCAAACCTTCGGCGGCCAACCGATCGATGTTCGGGGTGTTGATCGGCGAGCCGAAACAGCCAAGCTGTCCGAACCCCACGTCGTCGAGCACGATCACCACGATGTTGGGTGCGCTCTCTACAGGCTTCGGATATGGGATGTAGCGGGGTTCCACGGACATGCTGAGAACCTAGACCGCCCTGGGAAACCCCTGAAAATAAAGGGGATCAGAAATTTCCCGACATTCTTCGAAAAAAGTGTCCGCACCCCGCGGGCTGGTGACTCCTCACTTATGCAAGGCCACGATGGCCTCGCACACGAGAAGGAAAACACCATGAACACCTCAACCCGCAAGAAGATCATCACCGTCGCCGGAGCCCTCGCAATCGCTGGAGCCCTCGTCGCCGGAGTGATCGCCAACGGATCCGACACCAACGAGTCCGCAACCATCGACCAGATCGCCGAGTTCGAAGCCATGTTGAACGACGGAGTCATTGACCAGGGAACACTCGAGACATTCTTGAATGATGTGAAGGAAGTGACCAACGAGAACGCAACGAACACGAGCGGCTCGCAAGTCGCAAAGCCCTCAGAGCCACAGCTCGATGCAAAGGTCACCGTGAAGGACGATGCGCCCTCAGCGACGAGCGACAAGTCAGCCGAGTCAGCGCCAGTTGACCGCCAGACGGGTGGCTCCGCCGCAACCGACACTGCACGGCAACCTTCTGCTCCGGCGAGCGATCAAGCTGGCGCTGCGACAGTCATCGACGAAACAAGTGCGACCCAACCTGCGCAGGAAGTTGCGTCAGATGGAAGCGCGGCGCAGGAACCAGCCGCTCAGAGCGGCACGACCTCGACGATTCCGCAGTGGTTGCTCGATGCGACCAAGTCGACCAACTCGGGTGTCCTGGATCTGTACAAGTCCTGGCAGTCGAACGGTGGAACATTCAGTGGAATCACGAGCACGACGGTTCCCACCCAGCCGACTGTTCCGTCATACAACGAGATCTGTCGCCGTCTCGGTACCTGCTGATCACACAACATCTCCCAAGCAGGCAAGTGCCCCGCACCAATAGGTGTGGGGCACTTGTCTTTATACGAGTTGTTGTCGATGACCTACGTCAACGACATTCGCGGCTCAACCGCCGGAGGCTTCGCTGACCTTCTGCTTGCCAGCTGAGATCCACGGCATCATCGAGCGCAGGCGCTTGCCCACTTCTTCAATCTGATGCTTGGCACCAGCATCACGCAATGCGTTGAAATTGGCACGACCGGTCTCGCTCTCCTTGATCCACTCACGTGCAAACTTGCCGCTTTGGATTTCTTTCA
>DCZD01000021.1:9602-10040 GCA_002331255.1 Acidimicrobiaceae bacterium UBA2093
GATCTTTTGCATCTGCTTCTTCGTGGCGGGCGTGACGATGCGCGGACCGCGAGTCACGTCGCCATACTCGGCGGTGTCGGAGATGCTGTAGCGCATTCCAGCAATGCCCTCTTCGTACATGAGGTCGACAATGAGCTTCACCTCATGCAAGCACTCGAAGTACGCCATCTCCGGCTGGTAACCAGCTTCGACGAGCGTCTCGAACCCTGCCTGCACGAGCGAGGTAAGTCCGCCACAAAGAACGACCTGCTCACCGAACAAGTCGGTCTCGGTCTCTTCCGCGAACGTGGTCTCGATGACGCCCGCGCGAGCACCACCAATGGCCTCGGCGTACGACAACGCGACGTCCTTGGCCTTGCCAGTGGCGTCTTGTGCGACAGCGATGAGGCACGGCACGCCGCCGCCTTCGGTGTACGTACGACGAACCAAGTGACCTGG
>DCZD01000021.1:10315-11486 GCA_002331255.1 Acidimicrobiaceae bacterium UBA2093
GCCTTACCAGGCTTCATATAACGCTTAATGTGCGCGGTGTAGGTGGCCTTTTGCTCGGTGTCTGGCATGGTGAGCATGACGACATCGGCCCACTTGGACGCATCTGCGATGGACTTAACGGTGAGTCCAGCGGCCTGCGCTTTCGCGGCCGAGGATGACCCCTCGCGCAAACCGACAACAACCTGCACTCCGCTGTCCTTCAGGTTCAACGCATGCGCATGACCCTGGGATCCGTAACCGATGATCGCGACTTTGCGACCACGGATGATGGAGGGATCGGTGTCCTTCTCGTAATACATCTTTGCTGCCATCAGCTTGCCTTTCCTTTCACGGCACGAACTCGTGCTTCGCGATCTAATTTGGGCAACGCGACCCTACCGGTGCGTTGGATTTCCACGATTCCGTAGCCGCGGAGCAGCTCTTCGAAATCGTCGAGTTTGTCTGGTGATCCGTCAAGCGACACCGTCACCGCGTCGACACCCACTGCGAGGATTTTGCCCTCGAAGATGTTGGTCAACTCGACGACTTGGCCACGTACCTCGGACTCGGCGCGCACAGTGGCCATCATGAGCTCGCGCTCGACACTGCGACGCGGATCAAGCTCGGTGATGCGCACGACATCAATGAGCTTGAACAACTGCTTTACGATCTGCTCGAGCGGTGCAGATTCGACATCGACCACGATGGTGATGCGACTGAACTCGTCGTTCTCGGTGGGCGCAACCGCAAGCGAGAAGATGTTGTAACCGCGTCGCGCGAACAAACTTGCGACACGAGCAAGCACACCAGGGCGGTTCTGAACAAGAACCGACAAAATGTGGTGATTTGTCGACTCGCCGTATGGATTGTTGAAGTTCATTGCGTTCATCGCAGGAATTCCCTCTTGTCATTCTGAGCAGGGTGCAAGATGACGTCGTCGTTGCTGGCACCAGCGGGGACCATCGGGAAGACCTTTTCCATCTCGTCCACGCGGAACTCGACAACAACTGGACGATCGTTGATGCTGTTCGCTTTGTCGATTGCTGATTCCACTTCCTCTGGCGCTTCGACGCGGATGCCGACGCAACCCATGGCTTCTGCCCACTTGACGTAATCGGGAATGCCGCCGCCAAGATTCACTTCGCTGTAGCGCTCGCCATAGAACATCTCTTGCCACTGACGCACCATGCCG
>DCZD01000013.1:0-1363 GCA_002331255.1 Acidimicrobiaceae bacterium UBA2093
CCACCCCTCTCGGGGCGCCATGGGCGATCCTTGTCCCGAACCACGGACCTCATCCTTATCAGGGATGCGCTCTAACCGACTGAGCTATAGCCCCGCAGAACATCTGTCCTACAGAGTGGCAAAGCCTATAGGTGACCGCCCCATGCCCAACCGGGTCGTCCTGCGACCTCTGGTATTGCCCGTCACAGGCTGTCGGGCCGCTCGACCACTTCTTCCTCAAGCACCGTCACGCGCACGCCTCCGACCAACTCCGCGATCAGATTGAACACCACTGCGCCGATGACCCAGAGACCTGTGCCGAGCACCGCGAGAAAGAAACCAAGCACCCCAACATTGCGGAACAACGCGCCACCATCGAAGGTGAAGGTGTCCCACCCAAAGGACTCCATAAAAGATTCGATGTTGTCCACCGTTCCAGTCGCACCAGCCACGTTCCACAACAACACTGAGGTGACAAGCAACACCACATACAGCGCGAGGTGGAACACGGCACCGACTTTCAGCACGCTCCACACATCGATTTCGCGCACCACACGCACCACGCGACGAACACGCCTGCGCACGAGCGCGCGCGACAAGTTGCTTACGTCATTACTGCTGGCCACGAGGCAAGTGTATTGACAGTCAAGCGACCAAGGTGGTCAGCGGTCTGCCGGCACCAATGGCGCTTCCACTGGACCTGCCGCCGCCGTAGCAGTCGCACGTGAGTTGCCGACGCTGACACACACTCTGACCACAAGATCGTCGATGCTGAAACAGCCGAGCTTGCCCCGCTGTGATTCAACCAATGAGCGCACGATCGTTTCGTCGAAGGTAGTTGCACCTGCCAAAGCAGCGCTATCAGCGATGTTCTGCGTGGCCGCTTGTTGAACTAACACTGACCCGACTCGAGACATACCGACAGCACACACGGCGGTGATGCATACGAAGACAGCGCCGAAGAACGGCATGAGCGCAGGTCAGGCTTCGTCGGTGCTGAGAATCGGTGCGACTGATGCGACCGAGTGACCCTTGTCGACATTCATGAGGCGAACACCGGTTGCAGCGCGACCCTGTGACGAAATCTCCTTCACGGCAGTACGAATAGTGACACCATTCGATGCAACTGCGACGATCTCATCTTCGGCGCCCACCATGAACGCCGCCACAACGCGGCCCTTTTTCTCGGTGATCTTCACACCGATGACACCTTGTCCGCCGCGACCCTTACGTGGGAACTGTCCAATAACAGTTCGCTTTGCATAACCGGCGTCGCTGACAATGAGCAACGAGTCGTCGCCACGACCTGCGTCGGCACTGATGACTTCGTCGTTGGCCTTCAAACGAATACCGCGAACACCAGCTGCGGTACGACCCATGGGCC
>DCZD01000013.1:1536-1975 GCA_002331255.1 Acidimicrobiaceae bacterium UBA2093
TGGGCCGAACTTCGTTTTCATTGAATCGCATGACTTGACCGCTGCGTGACACCAGGAAGATGTCATCGTCGCCGAGGGTCTCGATGACGCGCACCAGTTCGTCGCTCTCTTTCAGGTTCAATGCGATGAGGCCGTCACGACGGCTGCTGTTGTAGGCGTCGAACGCGGTCTTCTTTACGGTTCCCTGCTTGGTCGCGAAGAACAAGTAGCGCTCGCCTGGGAACTCGCGTGTGTCGATGATGGCCTGGATGGTTTCACCGGCCTGCAACGGCAACAAATTGACGATGGGAATTCCCTTTGCCGTGCGCTCGCGCTCGGGAATGTCCGCGGCGCGAATTTTGTAGACACGTCCGCGATTCGAGAAGAACAACAAGTGTGCGTGCGCGGTGGTGAACAACACTCGGCGCACGATGTCGTCTTCCTTCAGCGTCGCGCCCTT
>DCZD01000013.1:2167-4866 GCA_002331255.1 Acidimicrobiaceae bacterium UBA2093
ACGCCGCGGCCACCACGGCTTTGCGTGCGGAACGACGAAGCCGAAACGGCCTTCACGTACTGGGCCTGAGTCATGACGACGACCAGTTCCTTGTCGTCGACCAGGTCTTCGAGGCTCATTTCGCCGGTGTCGTGTGTGATGCGACACACGCGTGGAGTTGCGAACTTGGTACGCACCTCTTCGAGTTCCTTCTTGATGACGCTACGCAACTTCGCATCGCTCTTCAGAATGGACTCGTACTCCTTGATGCGGGCTTGGACGTCGGCAAGTTCCTTCTCGATGTCGATGCGCGACAAGCGAGTGAGTTGGCGCAACTGCATGTCGAGAATGTCGATGGCCTGGCGCTCACTGAAGTCGTACGGCTTCTTCATGAGCAAATCTTTGGCCGCAGCAGCATCTTCGCTCTTTCGAATGAGCGCGATGATGCGGTCGATGACATTGAGAGCCTTCAAACGCCCTTCGAGGATGTGTCCACGATCGCGTGCCTTGTCGAGGCGGTACTGCGTGCGACGAGTGACGACTTCGAGCTGATGGTTGACATAACCGGTGATTGCGTCGGCCAAGTTCAGCGTGCGCGGCACGCCGTCGACGAGCGCGACCATATTCACCGGGAAGCTGGACTGCAGCTGGGTGAGCTTGAACAGGTTGTTCAGCACGACATTGGCGTTCGCATCGCGCTTCAACTCGATGATGAGGTTGGTGGTGCCACCCGAAGATGCATCGTTCACATCGGCGATGCCGTCGAGCTCGCCACCATCGACCAGTTCCTGAATTCGTGCGGCGATCGCCGAACAACTTGCTTGATACGGCAATTCGGTGACGCGAATTTCCATACGCCCGCGACGACCTTCTTCGATGGTGACGGCCGCGCGCGTCTTCACGCTGCCGCGACCTGTGCGGTACGCGTCGATGATGCCGGCCTTACCGAGAATGAGACCACCGGTCGGAAAGTCGGGGCCGTTGACGAACTTCATGAGATCGTCAGGTGTGGCCTTCGGGTTGTCGATGACGTGCATGGTGGCGTCGATGATTTCACCGAGGTTGTGCGGCGGAATTGAAGTAGCCATTCCGACAGCGATGCCTTGGCTTCCGTTCACCAACAAATTCGGGAACCGTGCCGGCAACACCTGAGGTTCCTCGGTGGTGCCGTCATAGTTCGGAATCATGTTGACGGTGTTCTCGTCGATGTCTTGCAGCAGGAGCATGGCCAACTGGTGCAAGCGCGACTCCGTGTAACGAGCGGCTGCCGGACCAAAGTCGGGACTGCCGTAGTTGCCGTGGAAATCAATGAGTGGATGGCGCAACGAGAACGGCTGGGCCATACGCACCAACGCGTCATAGATAGCGCTGTCACCGTGTGGGTGATAGCGGGCCATGGTGTCGCCGGTAACGCGAGCACACTTCACGAATGGGCGATCGGGGCGGAAACCCTGTTGCTCCATATCCCAGATAATGCGGCGGTGCACCGGTTTCAAACCGTCACGCACGTCGGGCAAGGCTCGCGACATGATGACCGACATGGCGTAGTCAAGGAATGACCGCTCCATTTCATCTTGCAAGGGAACGGGCTGAACTGCTTCGCCTGGTTCCTGCGGCGGTGGTTCGGGTGCTTTACGTTTTCCGGCCATTGGGGTGCCTGCCTAGAAGTCCAGGTTGCGCACATCGCGCGCATTGGTGGTGATGAATTTCTTGCGGCTCTCGACATCGTCACCCATGAGCACGCTCATGATGTCGTCGGCGAGCGCAGCTTCTTCGACGGTGACTTGCAGCAACGTACGCGTCGAAGCGTCCATGGTGGTACTGCGCAACTCTTCCCAGTCCATTTCGCCGAGACCCTTCAAGCGTTGGAATTCCTTCTTGTGGTTCGGATTGTCCTTCAAGAACCTTGCCTTGGTTGCATCGTCTTTGAGATAGATCTTCTCTTTGCCGATTTCAGTTGAATACAGCGGCGGCTGCGCAATGTACACATAACCAGCTTCGACCATTGGTTTCATCTGCCGATAGAAGAACGTGAGAAGCAGCGTACGAATGTGGCTTCCGTCAACATCGGCGTCGGCCAACGCGATGATCTTGTGATAGCGCGCTTTCGCCACATCAAACTCGTCGCCCACACCACCACCAATTGCAGTGATGAGCGCTTGCACTTCGTTGTTCTTCAACATCTTGTCGAGACGCGCGCGTTCGACGTTCAGAATTTTTCCGCGAATCGGAAGAATGGCTTGCGTGCGTGGATCGCGTGCATCGACCGCTGTTCCACCTGCAGAGTCACCTTCGACGATGAACAGCTCGCTCTCTTCAGCAACCGAGCTTGAGCAGTCCTTCAGCTTGTCGGGCATACCTGCGCCAGACAACGCGGTCTTTCGACGCACGGCGTTACGCGCATTCTTGGCTGCTAGTCGAGCTTGTGCTGCCGCAATGCCCTTCTTGACAACGCGGTTTGCTTCAGTGGGGTTCTCGTCCATCCACTCAGCGAGGAACCTGTTGGTGCTCTTCTGCACGAACGAACGCATGGGCACGTTGCCGAGCTTCGCTTTGGTCTGACCTTCGAACTGTGGTTCGCGCAACTTCACCGCGACGATCGCGGTGATGCCTTCGCGAATGTCTTCGCCGAGCAAGTTGTCGTCCTTCTCTTTGAGAAGTCCTTTGTCGCGGGCGTACTTGTTGAGCACGCTGGTGAGCGCGGTCTTGAAACCTTCGAC
>DCZD01000013.1:5127-40493 GCA_002331255.1 Acidimicrobiaceae bacterium UBA2093
TGGATCGCAATGTCGAGTTGTTGACCTTCGTCTTCATCTTCGTCTTCGTAGTGAGCGACCTTGTTGAACAGTGACTCTTTCGACTGGTTGAGGTGTTTGACGAAGTCGACGATGCCACCTTTGTATTGGAAGGTGACTTCCTGCTCGCGACCTTTGCGCTCGTCGACGAACACCACTTCAAGGCCTTTGTTGAGAAACGCCATGGTCTGCAGACGTTCCATGACGGTGCGAGCGACGAACTCGATGCCCTCGGCAGCAAAGATGGTGGGGTCTGGCCAGAAGGTGACCGTGGTTCCGGTCTTGCGTCCGCGACCTGGGGTGGAACCGGTCTTGGAGAGCTTGCCCTTCGGCTTGCCGCCGTCTTGGAATTCCATTCCGTAACGGTTGCCATCGCGATCGATTTCCAGCACCACCCGGGTGGAGAGGGCGTTGACCACCGAGACACCAACGCCGTGGAGGCCGCCGGACACCTTGTAGCCATCGCCACCGAACTTGCCGCCGGCGTGCAACACGGTGAGCACCACTTCAGCGGCGCTCTTGCCTTTGTGCGGGCCGGACGGATAGGGGTCGACGGGAATGCCGCGACCGTTGTCTTCAACTTTGCACGCACCATCGGGTGTGAGTGTGATGACGATCTTGGTGCAGAAGCCCGCCATCGCTTCATCGATGGAGTTGTCAACAACTTCCCAGATGAGGTGATGGAGACCAGCGAGACCTGTGGACCCGATGTACATACCGGGACGTTTACGAACGGGGTCGAGACCTTCGAGAACCTGAATGTCCTTTGCGCCGTAATCGGCGGACGGGTTCTTCGCTGGTGCCTTCTTTGATGCAGCCATTGCGTGAAAAAGACTAGCAGAAAAGGGTGTTTTTATCGGGTACGTCGAACACGGATGTCGATTTTGTCCACACTGTCACCTGCATATGTGCGCAATGTGTGCAGAACCTCGTCGTGAAGGAAGCGCAATTGTGTGGCCCACGCAGGGTCATCGACATTGACGACAAGAATTCTCTTTTCAAGTCGAACTGGTTGCGCATGATCGGCGATTGCGTCTCCGACAATTGTCCTCCAGTTTCCGAAGATGCCGCCGATGGCAGATGTGTCGCCACCGTTCAGTCGTCGCAATGCTGCGTCGACTGTGACGTTCAGTCGTCGAGGTTCGTGACGTTCGTTTTGTGTCATGACACCACCGCTCCGTTCGCGATGGTGATGATGGCATCGGGGTGTGCCTCGGCTGGAAGCGCCCCGGCGGTGGTGATGATGACCTGTCCGGGCGGCATGTGGGTGAGAAGGGCGGTGCAACGGGAGGGGTCGAGCTCGGACAGCACGTCGTCGAGCACCAGAAGGGGGGCCGAACCGGTGTCCTCGGTGACCAAGTTGTGAACCCCGAGGCGCAGGGCCAGGGCCAGGGTCCGGCACTCCCCTTGGGAGGCATGGGACCGAGCGGGCATTCCTTTTATTTGCAGCACCACGTCGTCGCGGTGGGGACCGACAGTGGTGATCTGGCGCCGGAGGTCTTCCCCCCGAGACTCGGCCAGAGCCTGGGCCAGGCCGATGCGCCGCCACGGCGGTTCGTACATGACCTCGACCGCCGTCGGCTCGCCGGCCAGCTGTTCGTATGCCCGCTGCACATGCGGGGTCAGCCGGGCCACAAGTTGTGCTCGTGCCTCGCCTAAGGCACCGCCAGATTGCGCGAACTTTTCATCCCACACTTCAAGCGTGGAAGTGATGTCATCGGTGAGTCGACCACCCGCCTGTTTCAACAACACATTGCGCTGTCGCACAATTCGATCGACTTCGAGCCTCAGTGCGTCGTTACGAGGCGCTAGCGACACGAGTGCGTCGTCAAGCAGTGTGCGGCGAAATGCCGGTCCTTCGTACACCAGTTGCAAATCGCTTGGTGCGAACACCGTGGTGCGGGCCACACCGAGTAAGTCACGGATGCGTTGCAATCGTTGTTTGTTGACAAGCACACGGTTGCGACCCGCACGATTGATCTCACATTCGATAGTGACTTCACGCCCGTCGTTTTGTCGCACGTTTGCACGAATGTATGCGGAGTCCACGCCTTCGCGCACGAGTGCATCGTTTTGGACGCCGCGGAAACTGGACAGCGTCGCGAGATAACTCATCGCTTCGGCAAGTGATGTCTTTCCTTGCGCGTTCTTTCCGACAACGGCCGTGACTCCGGGATGCAGTTCAAAAACTGCGTTCTTGTAGATACGGAAGTCGATGAGCTCGACCCGATGAATGTGCATCAGACCCGTTGTGGCATGAGCAAGTACAAGTACGAATCATCGCCGACACCACGAATAACCGCGGGCTTGTTCGGCTCGGTTGACTCGATGCTCACTTCGTCACCAACAGTTGCATCGACACCGTCGAGCAAGTAGTCGGCGTTGAACGCTGCGGTTATTTCGTTTCCTTGGAACGTTGCGTCGACGTCTTCGATTGATGCACCCTGATCAGTGGTCTGCACGGTGATGCGCAATCCGTTTTCGCCCATGGTGAGTCGTACCGGAGTGGTGTTGTCGTGGGCCAAAACCTTGCTTCGGCGCAGGGCATCGACAAGCGCTTCGCGTGCGACGATGAGTTTGTTGTCGTACTTCGGCAGAATTAATTGTTTGAATTGTGGGAATGTCGCATTGATGATGCGTGTCGTCAACTGCATGGTCGGGGTTTCGAATGTTGCTTCGATGTCACCGAAACGAATAGAGATCTCTTCGTTGGCGTCGAGCAACCTTTGCAACTCACCCAATGCACGGCTTGGCAGAAGGAATTCTTGACCAAATCCCAACACTGATGTGCCGAGAATGTCACGCACCGCTAGGCGGTAACTATCGGTTGCAACCAACCGAAGTCCGGTGTCCTCGGCACGCAACAAGACTGCGGTGAGATGTTGTTTACCGATGTCTCTGCTTGCAGCACGGACAACCTGGTTTAGTGCAAACGAGAGATCTTTCGCCGACATCGTGACTGGGTTTGCGGGAGCTGGGGTCGTTCGTGGGAACTCGACAGCGTTCAATGTGGGAACAGTGAATTGTGAACGTCCGGCGCTAAGTGTTGCTGCGTCTGCTGAGACATCAACGGTGATTTTCCCGGATGGAAGTGCACGGACAATGTCATTCAACAAACGAGCGCTGATGAGGGTTTGACCATTTCGTTCACCACCAACAGACAATGAGAACTGTAATGAGATGTCATTGTCGGTACTCGAGGCCACCAAAGCGTCATCGGTTAGTTGCAGCTTCACGCCCGCTAGCGCCGGAGACGACGAGTTACGAGATGTAGCGATACGTGACAGGGCACCGAGTGCCTCGGCCAACATTCCTTGTTCACTTCGAAACTTCATGGTTTCTCTTTCGTGCGATTACCACTAGCAGTGGCTGATTAATAACTAATAGTTGTAATAGGTGCTGTGGATTGTGGAGAACATGCCCCAAAGCCTTGCGCCATAACGAATGAGGGTGTGTGCAGCGGACGACCTGTGTGCACATGTTGCAACGATGCAATTTCATGTGCTGTGTATGAGGCCTTGTTATTCGACATGTGTCCACATGGAACACACATGACATCCAGAGCGTCATCCACACGGTCGACAGAAACGACAAGCATGAGAATCAGTTGGCCTTCTTCAATTTGGCGATGATGTCGGTCACCTGATCAAACACCTGCTTGCGCTCGCGCATGAGGCGCTGGGTCTTGTCCACGGCGTGGATGACCGTGGTGTGGTCACGTCCACCGAACAACCTGGCAATCGCCGGGTAGCTGAGCTCGGTCATGTCGCGGAAGATGTACATCGCAATCTGGCGGGCCGACACCAACGGTCGCTGACGACTCTTGCCCTTTAGGGCCTCGACGGTGAACCCGAGGTACGACGCGCACTCAGCGAGTAGTTCTTCGTCGGTGCGGTGCTTCGGTGCGGTGTCGGACAAAAGGTCGGCAAGTTGCTGCTGGGCCATGTCGATGGTTGGGGTCTCGCGGGTGAGGTTGGCGTATGCCGTGACCCGGATGAGGGCGCCTTCAAGCTCACGGATGTTTGAGGTGACGTTCGAGGCGATGAACTCGAGCACGTCGGGCGGCAGGTGGGTGTTGTCGCGCTCGGCCTTATTCCGAAGAATGGCCAGACGGGTCTCCATATCGGGGGGCTGAATGTCGGTGATGAGACCCCATCGGAACCGGCCACGGAGGCGGTCTTCAAGGGTGGGGATGGCATCGGGCACCCGGTCCGAGGAAATGACGATCTGTTTGTTGGCTCCGTGGAGGCTGTTGAAGGTGTGGAAAAACTCTTCCTGCAGACCTTCTTTTCCTTCCATGAATTGAATGTCATCGATGAGCAGAACATCGACTTCGCGATAGCGGCGCTTGAACGCAGCGGTGGTGTTCGTACGAATCGCGTCGACGTATTCGTTCAAGAACGTTTCGGTAGAGACATACCGCACCACATAGTGGGCGTAATGCGCATGCACGTACCAACCGATTGCTTGCAAGAGGTGTGTCTTGCCGAGACCAGCTGAGCCGTAGATGAAGAGTGGGTTGTATGAACGTGCCGGGGTCTCAGCCACTCGCAGTGCGGCGGCGAGTGCGAATTGGTTGGAGGCACCTTTCACGAAGTTTTCGAAGGTGTAACGGGGGTTCAAACCGACCGCAGAACCCTTGTTGGCATTGACTTTTTCTTCAGATTCCGGGCTGACATAGTCCTCGGATGAGGGCATCACAACCGAGTCGGACGCGTCATCTGCGGTTTGCGTCTCGTTCACTTCAACGACGAGCACGCGATCGCTTTCGCCAATCTCTTCGAGTGCGTCGAGAACGAGTGGACGGTATCGCGAGATGATTCGGTCACGTACATACGTGTTCGGAACCTGCAACCGGAGAGAATCTTCATCGCTGGCGATCGCAACGACATCGTTGAATGTCGAGTACCAAACACCTTCAGACACTTGTGCCTTCAGTAGTTGTGATGTTGCGTTCCAGACCGCTTCGTGGTTATTCACTACGCTCGTCCCCTCCGTCCACAGGCACATCCACAGGGTGTGGATGGACCCCCAACTCGTTTCGTTGGAACCGGCGAGAGTATCAGGCTGTGGACAGAGCAAAAATTGGGCGCCCGAAAGGGTGCGATGCGGGTTGTGGGCTGGCAGACCCGCCACCTAGCCTGTGACGACTGCCCGTTGGCTCGCTCATGGCACCAGCTGGCATCCACAATCGACACTTGTGTCCCGATACCCGGGGCACCTGCGCGAGGAGCCCCAATGAAGCGCACATTCCAGCCAAACAATCGCCGCAAGGCCCGCAAGCACGGCTTTCGTGCGCGCATGAGTACACGTGCCGGTCGCGCCGTGCTGAAGTCACGTCGCGCCAAGGGCCGTTACCGCCTCAGCGCTTGATCGGCCGCATTCAGAGCCGGTCGGCCTTTCGGCGCGTTGCGCTCGAGGGTCATCGTCACCGCTCTGGACCCCTGTCCTGCACCATGGTTCTTGACGCCACCCTTCCCGGGCCCCTCGTGGGCTATGCCCTGGGCCGACATGTCGGCTCGGCGGTCGCTCGCAACCGCCTCCGTCGGCAACTTCGTGAACTTGTGAAAAACCATGAGGGTCGCCTCAGCCCGGGGTATTACGTCATCTCTGCCGGTCCGAAGGCCGCTGGCCAGTCGAGCTCGGTATTGGGTGGCTCACTCGCCCATCTCGTGGACAAGTGCTCACAGGGGGCCGGGGCATGAAGGCCCGAGTCCTGCGCTTGATGTATTGGTACCAGGTGTCCCGCGAGGGTCGCCCAAGCCCGTGCCGCTTCTACCCCAGTTGTTCGTCGTATGCCATCGAGGCAGTTGAGACCCACGGCACCGGTCGTGGGCTGTGGCTCGCCACCCGCCGCCTGGCCCGTTGCCGACCCCTTGGTCCCTCGGGCTTTGACCCCGTTCCCGAGCCAGCCACTCACCGACATGCACCCCACAGCGCCCGTTAACCCCACACCCGTTCGATAGCCACCACGAGACCCAAAGAGAAGGATCGCCAACATGTTTCAAGCAGCTGCCTGGTTGGTCGCCACGTTCTACGCATGGACCCACAACTACGCCCTCGCCATCGCCTTGGTGTCGGTCGCCATCATGTTGCTCATCACTCCGCTCACGTTGAAGAGCACGAAGGGCATGCTCGAGATGCAGCGCCTGCAACCCGAGATGCGTCGCTTGCAACAGCAGTACAAAGGCGACCGCCAGAAGTTGAACGAAGAGATGATGAAGCTCTACCAAGAGCACAAGGTCAACCCATTGGCGTCATGTCTTCCGCTGCTCGCACAGCTTCCGGTGTTCTTCATTATGTTCCGTGTGTTGCACGGACTCACGCAGTTCGGTGACGACAGAACGTTCGACCCGCAATACATCGACAAGGCGTCAGAGCTGTTCGTATCTCTCGATGGCAAGTCAAAGATGGTGTCGTTCGGTCTCGATCTTGCAGTTACACCTGTCGAAGCATTGCAAGACAACTTCGCACACGGCTTGTGGTATGCGCTCCTCGTTATTGCGATGGCGGCGTTGTTCCTCGTGCAACAGCGCATGATTGCGAGCCGCACGGTGAACCCCACCATGTCGGCGACGCAAGCAAAAATCATGCAATACCTGCCGGTTGCATTCGCCTTTTTCCAAGTGTTCTTGCCGACAGGTCTCGTCGTGTACTACGCGGTGCAGGCAGTCATTCGAATCTTGCAACAGTGGTACATCACGCGTCGTTTCTATGGCGACGACGAAGCGCTTGGTCGCCAAGCACAACAAGCGAGCACAAAAGCTCGCGACATGAAAGTCGACGAGGACAAATCGTCCTCCAAGAAAAAAGCCGACGACGCACCCGCTGCTCCCATCGTGAGCAAGCGAGTGACTCCGTCGAAGAATCGGCCTTCACCAAGTGGGCGCGTGAATCGCCCGACTCCTCCCGGACGTAGCGGTAATCGTCACCGCAAGCCCGGGAAGTAACAACACGACACAACAAGGACAGCACCATGGAATGGGTAGAAACAACCGGCCGCACCATTGAAGAGGCCAAGAACATCGCACTTGATCAGTTGGGAGTCGCAGAAGACGACGCCGACTTTGAAGTGGTTGACGAACCAAAGCCGGGCCTCTTCGGTCGCACCCGCGGCGAAGCTCGCGTGCGTGCTCGCGTGCGCCCCACCAGCCCTCGTGGCAAAGGCGGCGAGCGTCGCGAGCGCAACGCCCGTGGTGGTCGCAACGGCAAAGGTCGCAGCAACGGAGCTGGAAATGGTCGCCGGGAAGGCGGTCGCGAGGGAGGCCGCGATGGCGGACGAAATGAGAATCGTTCTCATAATCGTTCCGGTGACCGCGACCGTCCGGCTCGCGAGCCCCGCGAGGATCGTCCGCCCCGCGAGAAGGTTGACGTCGACCCTGCAGCGGTCGCTGAATCAGCGGTCAGCTTCTTGAATGGCCTCGTCGCCGCGTTCGGCCTGACGGCCGATGTGGTTGTCAACCGCGAAGAGACCGAGCTCGATGTACAGGTCAACGGCGAGGAGCTTGGCCTCTTGGTCGGCCCGCGTGGCACCACCCTGCTTGCCATTCAAGACCTCACTCGCGTCGCCAGCCAGCGTCGCTTAGGTGACCAAGACACTCGCCTTCGGGTCGATGTTGCTGGGTATCGCGAGCGCCGCAAGGAAGCGCTCGGTCGCTTTGCCTTAAAGGTGGCTGAGGAAGTGAAGGAATCTGGTTCGGCCCGCGTCCTTGAGCCCATGGCATCGGCAGACCGCAAGATCGTGCATGACGCACTGATCGACGTTGAGGGCATCGTCACTCGCTCGACGGGAGAAGATCCACGTCGCCGAGTTGTGGTTGATCTAGCCACGGCTGACTGACCCCACCTCACATAACGACAGCACAGGGCGCCCCAATGGGGCGCCCTGTCTGCTTCCCAGGTCATGTCGGTCACTAGTTTGGGGTTTGTGACAGGGCGACGGACAGTGGCAGAGGTGCTTGCTGACGCCCAACGACTAGGCACCCTTGGTGATCGCCCCATCGATGAAGTAATTGAACATGCACAGCAGTTTCTTGCTGGTCTTGAAGGTGTCACGGGAACGGTGGTTGACATTGGCACGGGGGCTGGCGTTCCCGGTTTGGTGTTGGCAGAGGCTCGACCGGACCTAACGTTCGTGTTGGTCGACCGGCGACAGACCCGCATTGACGCGCTGAGTCGTGGAGTGACGGCCTGTGGTCTGGTGGATCGGGTGACGGTCATCGCCGGCGATACTGCAACGATCAGCCGGGATCAACGGTTCGCCGGACGGTGTGCCGCGGTGGTGAGCCGAGGGTTTGGACGACCACCGGAGACCTTGGACGCCGCCCGACCGTTCCTGTCCGTTGGCGGCCGGCTCGTGGTTTCAGAGCCCCCGGAGCCTGACCCGGAACGCTGGCCTGAGGCCGCCCGGGAGGCCCTTGGATTCGGAAAACCCTTGTATTTCAAGGGAATTGTCATGTTCCACGTGGAACAATCGAGGCTCTAGAAACCTTCAGAATGTTCCACGTGGAACATTCTGGGTCCCCCGAAAACCGACCTCGGTATCCACCCCTGGGGTTTCTCCACAGGTCTACAATGATCTCGCTCAGTCTCCGCCCGACCAGCTGAGTAGGAGAATCCACGCCATGACCGACACCGCCGGTTCGTCATCTGCGACCCCCTCAGGACCCCCAACCTTCCCGGTTGTCATAGCTGTCGCCAACCAGAAAGGTGGCGTGGGAAAGACCACGACCACCGTCAACCTCAGTGCCGCGCTTGCAGAGCTGGGCTTTCGTACCCTCATTATCGACTTCGACCCTCAGGGCAATGCATCGTCTGGTCTTGACATCGATGCCCGGCGTTTGGATGCCACGATGTCGGAGGTGCTACTCGGTACCGAGTCGTTAGAGAACGCTATTGAGGCGACGGCAGAGAAGAACTTGTTCATTGCCCCGTCTGACAAGACCCTTGCCGATGCCGCAGCCGAGGTCATGACGAAGGATCGAGTGAGTCCGAATACTCGTCTACGCCGCGCCATCGAGTCAGTGGGCGAGGACTGGGACTACATCTTCATTGACTGCCCCCCGTCGCTCGACATGTTGACCATCAACGCCTTCACGGCGGCTGCAATGATTGTGGCCCCAGTGCAATGCGAGTACTACGCCCTAGAAGGCCTGCGGGACTTGAGCTGGATCGTGAATGAGGTGAAGGAGAATCTGAACCCCAAGCTGCGCGTCGGTCATTTTCTGCTCACGATGTTCACTCACACCACTCTTGCGAACGAGGTGGAGGCCGACGTACGAGCCAACTACGGTGACCTCGTGTTCACGACGGTCATTCCACGCAATGTGCGACTGGCTGAGGCACCTTCACAGGGCAAGTCGATCTTGAAGTTTGACCCCTCATCACCCGGTGCCAAGGCCTACCGGGCTGTCGCAAAGGAGATGAGCAATGGCGCAACGCCGCGGACTCGGTAGAGGTCTTGGGACTCTCATCCCACACGACACCAAACGAGCATCAGGTAGTGATCGCCTTGCAACGAGTGAGCCTGATACGCCCGCGCCGCCGCCGGCTGTACCGAACTCAGCCTTACGCGATGTACCAGTTGGCAGCATCGAACCCAATCCGAATCAGCCACGTGCGCATTTTGATGAGCAGTCGCTTGCAGAACTTGCCGACTCCATTCGAGAGATCGGAGTGCTGCAGCCGCTGTTGGTGCGCGAGAAGGGCGATGGCACCTATCAATTGATTGCTGGCGAGCGACGCTGGCGTGCTGCGCAACGGGCCAAGCTCACCGTCGTCCCCGTTGTCGTTCGCGAAGTAAATGAGTTATCTAGTGTTGAGCAGGCACTTGTTGAGAACTTGCACCGCCAAGACCTCACGCCGCTTGAAGAGGCCTCTGCATACCAGCAATTGGCAGAGGACTTCTCGCTCACGCATGAAGCTGTGGCCAAGCGGGTCGGCAAGAGCCGTGCCGCCATCACCAATGCGTTGCGATTGCTCACGTTGCCCGCTGCCGTGCAGGGGTATCTGGCCGATGGGCGTTTGACCGCTGGTCACGCCAAGGCGTTGCTTGGTACTCCCGACCGTTCTGCCCAGGAACGACTCGCTAAGTTGGCGGTGAACGACGGCTGGTCAGTTCGCGCGACCGAGGAAGCAGTTCGTGATGCGCAAGGTCGTAAGCCAGACCCCAAACCCGCAACTGGCGGCGGCGGAACGGCTCTTCGTGCGCCGGGCTTGCTTGAGCTGGAAAACCTGCTGTCGGAGTATCTCTCGACCAAGGTCTCGGTGAGCATGAGCGGTAAGCGCGGCCGCGTTGCTATTGATTTTGCAGATCTTGAAGATCTCGAGCGGATTTATCGCAAGATGACCGAAGGCCAGGACTAAGAGACCTTTATCCACAGGTCATCCACAGAACTTGAGGGTTTCGTAACAGTACCCTCAGGCTCTTCAATACATTGAGGATGAGACTTCACACACCACACACACTTGTGTGCAAACTGTGGATAACTAGCCGAGTGGCTCCGCCAACCATTCAGAGACTGCGAGAACCACAACATCAGCCAGTTTTGTGGCCCGCTGCAGCACAACTTCGACCGGACCCACCGAGCAGATCACCGCGGGCATCTTCGTTTCACGGAGAATCGGCATGCGTAGACCCTGAATACGGCTCGGCATATCCGGCATCTTGTTGGACAAGGTGTTCGACAGGCGCAAGGCGAGTGCCTTACCGCCGACGCTGAAGAACGTGGGCACCTCGTAGTAGCAAAAGGTGCAGCCGGCGTCGGGGGACGGCTCGATACCGACATATACGTCGGCCCCGAAGCGATTGGCGGTGAGGGCCTGGTCTACTTGATCACCCTCGACCGTGATGGTCTGGGGGAAATCGGTCTTCAGGCGCCGTGCCACTGAGTGGGCGATATTGCTTGTGGTGCCGTACTGGCCAACTGCGATGCGATGCAGATCGCTATCGGGGCCAAGAGCCTCGGTCTCACGCACAGCGGCGACACCTGGGCCAGTGCCACTTTGGCCCCCGATACGGCCAAGTGTGTCGACAACGGTCGGGCCGCAGATGCCGTCGCCAGCCAGTCCGCAGTTCTGTTGGAACTCGGTCAGCGCTCGAACCGTGAGGGGGCCGTAGATGCCGTCGACCCGGCCACAGTTGAACCCGAGACGAGACAAGTGGGTCTGCAATTCAGCGACGTCATCTCCCCGTAAGTTCGGTGACCGCAGATACAACAAACGATCACCAAGTGACCACGATGCTTCAACGAGCATCGACCACGTCACTTCGTCACATTCACCATCTGCACGCAGCCCGTACGCGTCTTGGAAAGCGAGCACCGCAGCATGCGTGCGACCACAGAAGACACCTTCATCAGCTCCGCGCGGAGCCAAGAAACCTGCAGCCGACAGCCGACGCTGAAGATTGCGTACAGCGTCGCCGCGCTGGCCCGGTACTAGCGGGAAGAGGGAAGAAATTCCGCCAACTCCTCAAGCAAACGGCTCTTCGGAACGGCACCAACCATGCGTTTGGCCGGTTCACCTTTGTCGAACAAAATCATCGTGGGAATGCTCATGACGCTGAAACGACCAGCGATGTCGCCGTAGTCATCGACGTTGAGCTTGGCGATGGTGATGTCCTCGCCATTTTCACTCGCGATCTGTTCGAGGATCGGTGCGATCATCTTGCACGGACCACACCACTCTGCCCAGAAGTCGACGAGAATCGGCTTGGTCGAGGAGTTGACTGTCTCGTCGAATGTCGAACTGGTGAGCGTGACGATGTTTGCACCCATGGTGGTTCCTTCCGTTGCGAATGAAATCTAGTTGGTGCAACGCCGGAGGCGTGCGAACTATTCCGCTTCGAGCCAACGTTCGCAGTCAATGGCTGCCATGCATCCCGATCCTGCGGCGGTGATGGCCTGACGGTAAGTGTGGTCCTGGACGTCGCCACAGGCAAAGACACCTTCAATGTTTGTTCGACTCGAACCTGGAACAGTGACGAGGTATCCGGTGTCTTCCATGTCGAGAATTCCGGTGAAAAGGTCGGTGTTCGGACGGTGTCCGATGGCGATGAATAGCCCTGTGACAGGCAACTGGGTCGTCTCACCTGTGACGGAATTCGACAACGTGACACCACTTAGTGTCTCGGTGCCGTGTAGCTCGGTGACCTGTGAATTCCAGATGACGTTGATCTTCGGGTTCGACATCGCCCGCTCTTGCATGATTTTTGAAGCACGGAAGACGTCACGACGGACGATGAGGTTGACCTTCGATGCGAACTTCGTGAGGAACGACGCTTCTTCGATGGCTGAGTCACCGCCACCCACTACTGCGATCTCATGCCCACGGAAGAAGAAACCGTCGCATGTTGCGCAGGTGGACACACCATGTCCGATGAGTTCTGTCTCACGTGGAAGTCCGAGCATGAGGCTTTGTGCACCGGTGCTGACAATGATCGATTGCGCCTTGTACTCGGTGTCACGAATCCATACTCGAAATGGTCGGGCAGAGAAGTCGACCTTGGTGACTTTTTCGGTAATGAACTCGGCACCGAAACGCGATGCTTGTTCACGAAAGCGACTCATGAGCTCGGGACCCATGATGCCTTCGGGGAAACCAGGGAAGTTCTCGACCTCGGTGGTGAGCATCAATTGACCGCCTGGCTGATCTGATGTGGATGATGGCTCACCCTCAATTACAAGTGGTGCAAGTGAAGCACGTGCCGTGTAGATAGCTGACGTGAGACCAGCAGGACCTGAACCGATGATGATGACTTTGCGAACGTCGGACATTGATTACTCCTTGACGTGACGGCGCCGCATGAGGATTGTCCCCACAAACAGGAACACTGCGCTGGCGATGAAATATGACAACCACACTGCTGCGTCACGGGACACGAACACGTCGAGGAGCGACTGCAGTGCACGTGACACGACGATGGCGAGAAGAATGATGATTGCAAAGACTCCAAATGTGGCGAGCAGACCGAACACCAAACCACGTGCTGACTTCACTAACGGACGGGTGGTGCGGTCACGGATGTATGACACGATCGCATCAATGACATCAACGACTTTTGTCGCCAAGTCAGGATCGTTCAGCGGATTTCCGGCCACCACGTCAGCCTAACGGTGGAGGACCTCCTCGCTTGAGGCGCGCCACTGCCAATGCGTGGTGTCAGCCTCCAGAAAGCGAGAGCACGTACGAGTTCTCCTGGGAACACGTGTCTGCATTCAACAACACGACTTCGACACCATTTGCACCTGTGCGCAAGTAGAGATGCACTTGCACACCGTCGACGGTGGTGGTGTTTAAGAACTGACCACCAGACATCGGCTGACCACATGGGTTGGTCGCGGTGTTACGGGTCTGGGTCACGTCGTTCTCGGCCGCGACAGTCACGTTGCCGTTGTCCCCGCCGTTCACCACGTATCCGATGAGACCGGCTGTGGCTGCGAGCACGACAGCCGCCGCAGCCGAAGCGAGCCAGTTCCGGTTGCGTCGACTGTCGACCATCGCCGCACGATCAGCGATTGGCATGTCATCGAAAGCCTGTAAAGCAAGTGAGATATGGGCGTTCTTGGTGGTTTCATCCGCAGGGAGAACGGCAGATAGAGCAGAGGAGATAGCTCGCTGCGTTGCGAGGTCGGTCGGCCCGTCCGGTGACGGCGGGTTAGGGGGCATGGGTGTAGTGGTCACTGTGAATCCTCTGAGTGATGAGTCTGACGGTTCCCGTGGTGTGATTCGTTCCCGCCGTCACCGGATGCATGTGTACCGGCCAACAATCGGGCCATTTGTTCCCGTGCCCGAGACAAGCGGGATCGCACCGTGCCGACCGGCACGTTCTGAATGGCGGCAATGTCGTCGTATTCGAGGTCGGCGACGTGACGAAGGACGAGCGCCGTGCGAAACTCCTCGGGCAACTCTCGCAATGCGTGTACAACTGTCATTTGCGTCAATGTCGACTCGGATGAGTCGGTCATCGACGTGTTCAACGTGACGTCGTCATCTGTTGGTAATGGCCGGCGACGTATACGGCGTACTTCGTCGATCGCAGCGTTGGTCGCGATGCGGTACATCCACGTCGTCAACGACGATCGTCCATCGAATGACGTGATCCCACGTGCGATTGCGATGAGCGCCATTTGTGTTGCGTCTTCTGCATCATGTGAGTTGATGACAATGCGATGAACCACCGCGCGGATGGTGTCGTAGTGGCGACGAAGGAGCGAGTCGACAGCGCCACGGTCTCCCTCTTGTGCGCGACGCACCAGTTCTTCGTCGCGCCTATCCACCTGAGTCACCCAGCAGTGAAAGAGAGTTCGCTCAGTACACCCTTGAACGGGTTCGCATTGCTGCACTGACTGCTCGGACCAATTTGTGTGAACAGAACCAACACATGCGATGAAGCTGTCGTGACGTCGAATGTTGCGGGACCACTGTTGGTTCCGTTATTCACCTTCAGCGGCTCGCCCCAACCTTCGAGCGATTCAGGAAGAGATTGCGCACCGAACACTTCGATGCGCCACGGTGATGTGCGCACTTCGGTCTTCACCTGACCTGTTGCTGGTCGCGACAACTGCATCACGATGCCGACACCACGCTTACTACCGAAATACTCGTTCTGATAGCAGAGAGTTGCCCATGACGTTGCCGGATTGCCATCCGACAACGCAGTAACCATTGCTTCGTTCTCGGTCGAATCGTCACCGTTCGGGTCGTAACTACGGAGACCCACGACCGTGACGGGCGAGTTGTCCACCGGTGCAGCCGCGGCTGCGTCGGTTGGTGTGGGGGACACACCAGGTGATGAGCGCAGACCAGACCACAACAACCAACTGGTGACAAGTACTGCGAGGACTAACAGACCGACGGCCAACATGCTGCGTGAGCGGTTGGTTTGTTGTGATCGCGGAAGAGCACGCTCTGGTCGACGATTCGTGCGCGGTGTCTGCTCACGCTCGATGTCTCTTGAGTCGTCACGTGTCGGTCGAGGACGCGAGGCGATGGTCGGTGGTTCTGGCGTCAGGTCGCGTTGCGGAGGAATGGGGATGTCGCGCGTGATGAGCGGGTCCATGCCAGCCGGAGTGCGTGTGTTACCGCCGAGGTCTGGTGTTGGCGCGTTTGGGTCGCCAGCCAGTGCGGCCTGCAAAGCCGACGAGACTTCACGGCCGTTCGCATACCGACTCTCTGGTTTGCGGCGCAACATTTTGTGGACGACCTCTGTCAACAGAATTGGAACACCAGGGCACAGCGGTGCGAGCGGAGTTGGGTCACGTTGCAGACGTTGAAGTGCGATGGCTTGGTCGTTTTGTCCTTTGAACGGCACATTGCCAGCGAGGCATTCGTACAGCACGAGACCAAGCGAATAGATATCGGCGCGACCATCAAGGGGTCGACCTCTCACTTGCTCAGGTGACAAGTACTTGGCAGTACCCATCATGATGTTTTGGTTCGTGAGATCCGTCTCGGTTTCGCCACCATGCATGGCTTTGGCGATACCGAAATCGGTGAGAAGAACTTTTCCACCACTGGAGATGAGAATGTTTCCTGGCTTGATATCGCGGTGCACGATGCCTTGGTCGTGAGCGTGTTGCAATGCGAATGCAATGGATCGGCCGATGTGCACGGTGAGCGCAGCTCCAAGGCGCGCGGGTCGGTGTTCAGGATCCTTGCGACGTGCTTCATCGAGCACTTCGCGCAGGCTCTTGCCATCAACGAACTTCATGACCACGAATGTGCGGTGGCCTTCTTCAACGATGTCGTAGATCGGAACGATGTTCTCGTGATGCAACTTCGCGAGTGCTTGTGCTTCGCGACGGAATCGTTCGACGACCGTTTCGTCATCAGCAATGTGATCTTTGAGATACTTCACTGCAACTTGACGACCAAGTTGGATGTCAGTGGCGAGCCACACTTCGGCCATACCGCCAGCAGCAATTGACCGGTCGAGGCGATAGCGCCCACCTATCAATGCCTCGGGCTTCAGCGATGCGACCATTTCGTCGCATAACGCTAGTTGTGCGGTTAGTTCGCGACGCGGAATGCAACTCCGATGGTGCCAACTCCGGCATGTGAACCGACCACAGCTCCGATGTCACCGACGACGATGTCACCTGAGTAGACCTCTTTTAACGTCGAAATGAACTGATCGATATCGGGGCACTTGGCGTGGAGAACACCCAATTGAACGATGTTTGGTGTGGAACGCACCTGTTCGACCAAGAAGGCGAGTGCTTTGCTGCGCGTACGTTGACGTCCACCCTCTTCGACCTTGCCATTACGCACCTCGATGATGGGCTTGATGGCAAGTGCAGTGGCCATCAAAGCCTTGGCACCACCGATGCGACCACCTTTTTTGAGGTTCTCGAGGGTGTCGAGGGCGCCCCACACGTGCACTTTGTCGGTGTAACTGCGGGCAAGTGCGGCCACATCTTCGAGAGATGCACCCGTTTTCGCGCGCTCAGCACAGTCGACAACCATCAGACCTAACCCGAGACTGACGGTGCGACTGTCGACCACTGTGATTGGAATGTCGGCGACGACTGATTTTGCGGCTAATTCGGCGCTCTGCATGGTTGCCGACAGGTCTCCGGACAGGTTGATCACACAGATGCCACTTGCACCTTCAGCCTTCAACTGCCGATACGCGGCTTCAAACTGCCCAGGTGCCGGAGCCGCGGTCTCGGGCAACACGCTGGAAGAGTGGCAACGAGACCAGAACTCGTCGACGGTGATGCCGGTGCGGTCAGTGAACTCTTCATCGCCAAAGCGAATGGAGAGGGGCACCACCACGATGCCTAGGCGATCGCATACGTCCTGGGGAAGGTCGCAGGCGCTGTCGGTGACTATTCGAATTGTCATGGTGTGCCAACCGTACTCTCTTGGATCACTTGCTCGCGTCGTCGGCGCCGCCAATGGGCGAACCACCATGCTCCGACCAGGAGCAACGCCGATAAGCCGACCAACTGCCCGACACCAGCGATGGCATTTACATTCGCAGTGAGAGTCACGGGCGACACCACGCGTGCGCGACCGGTCGGGGTGGTGACACGAATGGTGACCGGGAAGCGTCCACTTGAGCGTGCCTCGACGGGAATGGTCACGTCGGTGCTCGACGCGGGCTGAAGTTCGACAATCTGTGACGCCTGCGGAAGTATCAACTTCGAACTCGCCACGGTGAGTCGCACCATCAATGGCACATCAGCTGAGTTACGCAAGATGATGCGAATTGTTCCGCGTCGGTCGGTGAGCGTCACAGAATCAAGTTCGGGAAGTGACACTGCTTGGCGGATGGCGTTGAACTGCTGCTTCAGACCATCAATGTGGGCATCTGCACCACCAGCGAGCGTCGAACCCCGCGACGCCACTATTGCCAACTGACGATCCCATGACGAGAGACGTGGATCATTCGCCGGCAACATCGATCCGACTGTTGTGCGCTCGACGTTCAATGAATACATCGCTGCACCGATGCCAGTGACAGGCACGTCAGAGCGGGGCAATAGGGACAACGTCGGAGCCGTTGAATTAACGCTCTGCACATTCGACAAATCGCTGAGTTGAAGTGCAGAGGTTCCACGAATTGCATCGAGAAAACTGGAAGAGACGATTGGCCGTGGCACGAGACCAGTTGGTGGAGCGACGACAAGGTGAATGTCTCTGGCTGCGTGACCTGCACGCAACAAGTCGGCACGCTCCATTAACACTTCTGCTGCAAGCCGAATTCCGCGCCGCGCCGGATCTGTGACATTGTCGTCAAACAACGCATCGGTCTTGTCAATCGCGGTGTACACGCCAAGATTCGAACCGTTGGGCAATGCGACGCGTGCCACCACGCCATTTGGTGTGGTCCGCGAAAGCGATGCCGACACCTGCGGATATAGAACAACGCTCCGCACACCAAGATCGGGTAGCAAGGCAGCACCTCGTTCATCGAGGATGTTGTTCTCCGGGTACACAGAGCGTTGGGCACTAACCGCAGGCACATTGGTGCCGATGACATCCTCGGCGAGTCGCCATTGTCGGGTGAATTCACTCTCGAGACCTTCGAGAACAGCCGAGCTTGGGGACAGGTGCATATAAGTGGTTGAGATGACCGAGCGACGATTGAGCGCGCTGTCAAGGTCACTCAATGTCAATAGGTCGCTTGCATTGGCCGATTGCGCCATCGACTCGATGAGTTCAGCGGGCAGGGTCAGCGACAATGGGACGTTGTTGCGCTGGGTTATCTGAGTGAGGCGGTCGATGGCGGTGCGTTGCGCATCTGAGATGATCGGCACACCGTCGGGGCCTCGGGACGGCTCTGGCAGGTAGTTGATGAGGTATGACACCTTCACTTTGTCGAGCTCATCATCGGCTTTTGGTCGATGGATGAACGTGAGCGTGCTGCCAAGGTCGCGTTCACCAGACACCACAGAGAATGTGATTGGGTACACGCCTGGCTGCAATACGTCGAGTGCTGCATCTCCCGGTTTCGTGGTCTGAATCGGCACGACCACCACGAGCCTGTTCAACGAATCGCGTGGCAACAGGAAATAGTCGAATGTGATCTCATCGATGGTGCGAATGGCGACACTTTCATCGGCGACCAACTGCAGTGATTCACGGGATGCGACGGGGTTATGCAGTTGCACTTTCAACTGGGCGTCGAACGGCAAGTTCGAGAGAGCACTTGTTTGGAAAACGAAAGTTGCTCGGCTCGAAGTGATGGTGAACGGCTGTTCGGCCACTCGCAAAGTTCCAGATGTTTTGGCGTGCACGTTGTGACCGACACTCATGGATGTCGACACAAAGGCAAGTGCCACCGCAGTCATGCGGCCCAGCTTGCGTGAGAGGCCCGGCTTGCGCGAGATGTGCATTGAAGACAGAGACGACATCAGTACACAGCCTGTACATCTCGCTGCATGACAGACAACCCGTTCGGCAGTCGACGAAAGCCAAACTTGGCATAGAGGCCATGTGCTGAATGGTTGTCAGTCTCGGTGTTGACCACTACTTGTGAGCATCGATGACGACGCAACCATCGATAGGCGACCGCCATCAGTGCTGTGCCACTGCCACGGCGTTGATGATCCGGTGCGACGGCGAGACGTTGTACATAGCCGATGCCACGAGTGTGGCCGACAACGACAAAACCGTGCGGTCGGTTGTGTCCGACCGTGAACACAGCCGACACATGTGTCGCGCGAACTGCTTCGCGTAATGACACGGCATCGAGAGACCATTCGTCACCAAAGGATCGTCGGTCGATGCCTTCGAGACGGCGTGCAGAACCGGGAAGTAATCGTCGTCCGAGTGTGAGCACTGAGCGAATTCCAAGATCACTTGGCGGTTGTTCGACGATTGAATCGTCGATGACCAAACTGAGCAAGTCAAGTCTTTGGCACTGTGTAAACCCCGCCTGTGCGAGTCGTGATGCATTGGCTGGCGCGACAGCAGTGGTACGAACAGTGTTGTAACCGACCGCGGCCAAGTCGCGCATCCAGTCCTCAATGACGTCGGGGTGTGGCAATACCGAACCTTCGTCGTGCGCTCCCGACAACACGAGGTGCGCGACCTCATGTTGATGCGGCCATGGACGAACGCGCACCGTCACAGATCCGGTCCACAACACGCCGGAGCGACTTGAAAGGACGGTCGAAGCCACGGGCGAACGGTAGCGTCGTTGTTGGTCCACCACGATTGACGTCTTGTCTCGACCTATTAATCGCATGATTCCCGCCCGCTTCACACCAATCCTCACTGAGATGGAGCCATTGGCCCGTCGTTTTCGCGATGCAGGCCACCGTCTGTTCCTCGTTGGGGGAACAGTTCGTGATCTCCTCATGTCGGGTGATGCCGCCGACGCCGTCGACCCGGCTCACATTGACTTCGATGCCACGACCACGGCCCGCCCCGACGAGATCAAGCGCATCGTTGGCGATATTGCAGACGCATTGTGGACCCAGGGCGAACGGTTCGGCACCATCGGGCTTGATGTCGGCGGCCGTAAGTACGAGATCACCACTCACCGAGCAGAGGCTTACTCACCCGATTCGCGCAAACCAGAAGTGGCATTCGCTGATGCCATTGAGACCGACTTGTCGCGCCGTGATTTCACGATCAACGCGATGGCGCTTGAAGTCACCAGTGATCAACCAGAGCTGGTCGATCCGTTCGGCGGAATGGTCGATCTCGTGTCGCGCGTGTTGCGTACTCCGTTGTCACCCGAAGAGAGTTTCAGCGACGACCCACTACGAATGATGCGTGCAGCTCGCTTCATCTCACAACTTCAAGTGACTCCGGATGCAGCGCTTGTGACCGCCGTGCGCGCGATGCACAAGCGACTTGAGATTGTGTCGATGGAGCGCATACGAAACGAATTGGATCGCTTGATGATCACAGACAGCCCGAGTGCAGGTCTGTGGTTTTTGGTTGACACCGGCCTTGCCGACGTATTTCTTCCGGAGCTGCGACTGATGCGTGTCGAGCAAGACCCTATTCATCGACACAAGGACGTGCTCACACACACAATTGCTGTTGTGGAGAATGTGCGCGTGGGTGCCGCGCCCGAATTCAACTTCCGTCAGACGCGACTTGCTGCACTGTTTCATGACATTGGGAAACCACGCACGAAGTCCATCAAGGACGGCAAAGGCGTCACTTTTCATCATCACGAAGTCGTCGGCGCTCGCATGACACGTGATCGTTTGCGTGCTCTCAAGTATCCGAACGATGATGTTGAAGCCATCACAGAGTTAGTTGCCCTGCATTTGCGGTTCCACACGTATCAGATGGGATGGACAGACAGTGCGGTTCGTAGGTATGTGCGCGATGCCGGTCCATTGTTGTCAGAGTTGAACGTGCTCACGCGATGTGACTGCACGACACGCAATGAGAAGAAGGCTGCGGCGCTGTCTCGACGCATGGACGAGTTGGAGAACCGCATCTCGGAGTTGGCAGAACGCGAAGAGTTGGCATCGTTGCGACCCGAGTTGGATGGTGCCACCGTCATGCAGATCCTCGATCTGCCGCCTGGCCCAGCAGTCGGGGCGGCACTCGAGTTCCTCATGGACATTCGCCTGGAAGAAGGTCTTGTCGGTGATGACGAGATTCGACGACGACTCCACGAGTGGTGGGCCGAGAACAAAGAACGCGTGTCAGAACTGCGTCGCTCGCCGCGTCGTCGAATGAACTGAGGCTTGCTTCAACCTGCGTCGACAACGACGCGGTCCGTCAGGAGCCCAATTTATGTGCGCGCAGTACCAGAGTGCTCGGTACAACTGCTCGCGGTTCACGCATGGATGACAATTCGTGCATCGCATTGATCGCAAAATTTGCGCGTTGAAGTGACATGACAAGGTCACCGATGCCCGGTGACTTTGAGCCGTACTTGTGTCGTGCGGTCGGGTCAGAACCCTCGAAGATGTCTGCCGCCGGGTGGGTGATCGCCAATACGAAAGATGCCTCGGTCTTCAAGAGGCGATGCACCTGGCGAAAAAGCCGTGCAATGTCGTTGGTGCGCGACACTTGGTGCACGCACACAACGAGGTCGAACAATGAACTAGTCGCAAATCCCAAGTCCGCAAGTTCATTGCGGTGGCATTCGACTGTCACCTCGGCCTTCTCGGCTGCTTGCCGCACCTTCGCAATTTGAGTATCGACCGGATCGACGGCGATTGTGCGCGCGCCTTTCATGGCGAGAGCGACACTGTTTGGTGTCGGACCGTACACACCGAGTTCCATGACACGCTTCCCGCGTACGTCACCACACAATCGAAGTTCGCCGTCGGAACTGACGTTGGCTCCGTACGAAACTTCGGGTCCGGGCATGACCGCTCGTAACAGACCGCCCGTGGGATCTGACATGTCCCCACTGTACGACTTCTCGCGACCGAACGGTTATTCTTCGCGTTCATGACGTTCAGTGCCAGCATGCTGCGCGGAGAAAACGGTGTCGTTGACCACCGTCTTGCACGCAGGGCACTAATCAATGAAGTGAAGCGTGGTCGCATCTCGAAAGATTCGGTGTGTGACGCACATCCTGAACTCATTCGTGCAGCTCGGAACTTGGGCGAAGAGACGTCAACTTCGTGTCCGATCTGTGAAGAAGTCAACGTGGTGTTGCTCACGTACGTGTTCGGTCACGGTTTGCCGAAGCACGGCCGATGCATCACGAAGCGCAGTGAAATCACTTCGCTTCAGAAGACACCACACGACTACGCGGCATACGTCGTCGAAGCGTGCCCGTCATGTAGTTGGCACCATCTGTTGCGGGTGTTGCCCGTCACCGGTCGTCGACCCGCGCAACGTCGCGGCGCAACGTCATCTTGAATCACGCGGTGTGTAACCGCAATTGATTAGTCGACCTGCACGTGCGGGTAGTGCGTGCGGCACGAGAAGCACCACATCTCGATGTCGTTTTGCACTGACTGTGCGGGCTTCGTATCCCAGTCTTCTGGCACCACGTACATGCGGTGCACTGCGACGATGTGCTCGTCGGTTGAACCGCAACTGTGGCACTGACCCTTCTCGACCTCGAGCTCTGACGGCATGACGCTCAATCTACGATGCGCCCCCAGCAAGGGATTGGCTGATACATCCGCTTTCTCAATCGGGCGCATGAGATCGTGATACATCCCTGTGGCACGGTGACGACGTGCCGATACGCTTCGTCCGTCATATTCACCCTGCCCCTACGGGGGCCCCGAGCACACACTCGGGTCCGAAGGGAGGTCACACGCAATGCGTGCTTACGAACTAATGGTCATTCTCAGCGGCAAGCTCGATGAGAACAACGCGCATGGTTGGTTGAAGTCCATCACCACCAATGTTTCTTCTGTCGGTGGCACGGTCCACGGCTCTCCCGATTGGTGGGGCAAGCGTCGTCTTGCGTATCCCATCAAGAAGCAAGACGACGGCTACTACGCCGTCTTCAACATCGTCGCGCCGGCTGGTGCACTCGACGAAATCGAGCGCGGTTTCCGCATCTCCGATGATGTGTTGCGTCACAAACTGCTCCGTCTCCCAGATTCCGAAGCTGCACGCCGCGGCTTGGTGTCGGCAGCCTGAACGGTCCCATCGGCATAACGGCCCGCAGAACTCATATCTAGGAGCATCACATGGCAGACAACACCATCACAGTCGTCGGAAATCTCACCCGCGATCCTGAACTTCGCTTCACCACTGGTGGACGTGGCGTTGCATCGTTCGGCATTGCCGTCGGTCGTCGCTATCAGGTGAACGGCGAATGGCAAGAGCAGACGTCGTACTTCAACATCACCGCATGGGGAACACTTGGCGAGAATGCTGCAGCAACTCTCACCAAGGGCTCACGCGTCATCGTCACCGGTCGTCTTGAGCAGCGCGAATACACCAACCGCGATGGTGACAAGCGCACCGCAATCGAGATCGTCGCTGATGAACTCGGACCGAGCTTGCGTTGGGCAACCGCGCAAGTCGAGCGCACACCGCGCGACGGCGGCGGCAGCGGCGGAGGCGGACGCTCCGGTGGTGGCGGAAGCCAGCCCGAGCCCTTCTACGCAGGCGACGAAGAGCCGTTCTGAGGCTCGTACATCCATATCGACAACATTCACTTAGAGGCACATAGTCATGACAAGCAAGAAGAACAAAGCGCGACTCGCGAAAGAATCGAGCCGCAAGATCAAGAAGAAGTCCAACCCGTTCCCGGGTGACAAGGTCGACTTCATTGACTACAAGGACATCAACCTGTTGCAGCGTTTCATGACCGACAGGTCAAAGATTCGCGGTCGTCGTCTCAGCGGTGCCGACCAACAGCAGCAGCGTGAAATCACGAACGCCATCAAGAACGCACGTGAGATGGCCTTGTTGCCGTACACCAAGCGCGTCACCAGTACTCGTGCACCGCGTGGCGAGCGCCGTGACGACGATGCAGGCGAAACCACCGAACAGAGCATCGAGGCAAAGTACGCCGAGCTTGACGATTCAACGATCGACGAGGGCATCGACGCTGCAGTCGAGGCCGCAGAGACAGTGGAGGCCTGATCATGAAGGTCGTTCTTCGTTCAGACATTGCTGGCGTCGGTCGACGCGGCGACATCGTCGACGTGTCCGACGGACACGCTCGCAACTACCTCTTGCCCCGTGGCATGGCCTTTGCGGCCACACCCGGAGCCGTCAACCAGGCCAATTCCATGCGCAAGGCACGCGATCTTCGCGAGACCGCCGACCGCGAGGCAGCCCAGACCGTCGCTGGTCAGCTGAAGGACCGCACCATCACCATCACGGCTAAGGCTGGTGCTGAGGGTCGTCTTTTCGGTTCGGTCACCGCTGCTGACATTGCCGATGCCTTGTCCAGCCAGGCCGGCATTGAGGTTGACCGCAAGAAAGTGGTATCCCAGCCGATCCGTGCGGTCGGTGCCCACACAGCGATCTTGCGCCTCCACGCCGACGTCGAGTGCAATATCGCCCTCAACGTCGTTGCTGGCTGAGGTGAACAGGTTTCTCCACAGGCCATCCACAGGCTGTGAGGTCTATGCACAGCCCTATTCACAAGCAATTCCCAGGGTTACACCCCTAGCGGTCCACAGCCTGATGCAGGCAGGGTAAGAGCACCCATGGCCACCACTGAATCTCCACGACGTGCCCGTTCCACTTCGAACGGGGCACCGGCGCGCAGTGATCTGCGTGTGCCGCCGCACAACGTCGATGCAGAGAAGTCATTGCTTGGTGCCATGTTCTTATCCGACGAGGCGATTGGTATCGCGGTCGAACGCAACTTGTTGGCAGACGACTTTTACAAGCCGGCACATCAACACATTTTCGATTCAGTGCGTGCATTGGTGTCCTCATCTGAAGCCGTTGACCCAGTCACGGTCGGAGACGAACTACGCCGTGCTGGTCTGCTCGATGAAATCGGCGGTCTCGATTATCTCGTCGAATTGCAGAACGCAACGCCGTCTGTCAGTAGTGCCGAGCGTTACATCAAGATCGTCCAAGACACCGCGACGTTGCGCAAGCTCATCCGCACCGCCAGCGAAATTGCCGACATCGCCTACAGCGAACCGTCTGATATTCCGTCCGCACTCGACTCGGCAGAATCTCGCGTGTTCGCAATTGCCGAAGACAAAGTTGTCGACACAATCAAGCGCGTCAGCGAACTTACCGATGACGTCACCGAAATTCTCGAGGCGCGTTACGACAACAAGAATCCCATCACCGGACTTCCCACGGGCTATCACGATCTCGACGAGTTGTTGTCAGGTCTTCAACCTGGAACGTTGAACATCGTTGGTGCTCGACCTGCAATGGGTAAGTCGGCATTCGCACTTGGTGCTGCTGTCAACGCTGCGAAGAAGACCAATCGCCCGGTGTTGTTTTTCTCGCTTGAAATGTCAGCGACTGAATTGACACAAAGAATTCTGTCTGCTGAAGCAATGGTCGAATCCGATCGTTTGCGTTCTGGTCGACTTCAGGACAGTGATTGGACGAAATTGTCGAACGCGGTGAACCGTCTCGATATTCCGTTGTATATCGACGACAACTCACAGGTCACCGTCATGCAAATACGACAGAAGATTCGTCGCGTCGCCCAGCGTGAAGGCATGCCAGTGCTTGTGGTCATCGACTACTTGCAGCTCATGGGTGGTAGTAGCAACTTCGAGACCCGTCAGTTGGAAGTCAGCGAGATCAGCCGAAATCTGAAGTTGATGGCGCGCGAATTCGGTATTCCTGTCATGGCACTCAGTCAGTTGTCGCGTCAGTTGGAGACACGCCAGGACAAACGTCCTCAGTTGGCCGACTTGCGCGAATCTGGCGCTCTCGAACAAGACGCCGACGTCGTCATGTTCATCTATCGCGAAGAAGTGCACAACCCAGAGAATCTCAATGCACGCGGATGGGCAGACATCATCGTGCAGAAGCACCGCTCTGGTCCCATCGGTACAAGAAAACTTGTCTTCCAAGGTCCGTACACCAAGTTCGACAACGCCGCTCGCGAGATGTAACGAGCGCCGTTAGGCTCGGCTCTCGTGACGCACACGCCCGAACTTGGCACGCTGGCTGTTGTCGTTCCGGCGCTTAATGAAGAATCGGCTATTGCCGAATTCATTCATGAGGCACAAGCACATCTCTTGCCTGTTGGTGGCCTCACACGGTTGACTCTCGTCGTGGTTGATGACGGATCGACTGACTCGACCGCCGATGTCGTTAAAGACTTGGCCGCACAGCATCGCAGTGACAACTTCCGAATCGAACTCGTACGCTTCACCCGCAACTTTGGCAAAGACGCTGCCGTGTATGCCGGAGTGCAACGTGCTGTCGAAGTTGCTGCACACGTCGGCGTCATGGACGCAGATTTGCAACACCCGATGCATGTCATGGCCCGCATGGCCAAGATCGCAATCAGCGGTGAGGAACACGTGGTCGGCGTCATGACGTTCCCGAAGCAGAAGCCGTGGTATTCGGCATTGAAGAAGTTGCTTCACACTCTGCGGGAAGTTGCAAGTGACGGTGCCACCGAGCCGCAGGGGGTGGGCGATTTCCGCGTCTTTTCGCGTCGAATTGGTCTCGAGTTTCTGAAATTGCATGAACGCGCGCGTTTTACTCGCGGCATGTTTTCATATTTGGGTTTCCCCGCCACTTTTGTTCACTTCGAGGTGGAACCGCGTCGTGGCGGCAATGGCACACGGTGGCCGTTGTACAAATTGATCTCGTCAGCCATCACCGCACTTGCGTCACAGGGAACGGGTTTGCTCGCACGTCTCGTCACGTGGTCGGCCGTTCTCATGGTCGGGTCGTTCATCATCGCTGTGGTTGCAGCTGTGTTCATGTTGGTGTCAGGCAACTTGTCCGGGCCGATGGTGTTGCTTGTGGTGTTGGTCGGCCTTCAGGCTGTGCACCTTCTGTTCTCGATCTTCATCGCGTCGCACGCGACCTTCACTTTGCGCGAGACGCAAAAGCGGCCCGCGTACATCGTGCGCGAGACACTCACCGACGAGAACTAGTGGTTGTTGGTCGGCGGGTGCACGACCACCTTGGGGTCTTTGTCCATCGCAGGTGATGGCTCGTTCATGAGTCGCACAGCTTCGTTGCGTTCAGTGTCCGTGAAGCCACGAAGGTCGTGACAAAACTCGACAGTGTTCCCATCGGGGTCGAGCGTGTAGATGCTGATGCAGAACTCGTGGTCCACTTCAGCGACCATGTGCCCGAGTGAACACCACACCGTTCGACGCTCCTCGAGAAACTCACGCGTTAGAGCGTTGTATGCGAAGTGATTGACCCAACCCGGAAGCCCCGTAGCGGCATTGAGGTTGGTCTTCATGTCAGCGAACTGTTCGTCGTGCAATTCCCAGAAGGCAATCATGCCGTCTGATCCGGTGTCGTAGAAGTAGTGCTTCGACCATCCATCGGCTGAGCCCGGTATGGGCCCGACCACTGTTTTCACAAGTGAAAAACCCATCGCGCCGGTGTAGAAACGATGCGTCGCTGCCATGTCACGTGTTGCCAATGCGACGTGGTGGAAACCCATAGTTCAAAGTCTGACATGGGACTCGTCGCGCCGGCCGCGGGACAGCCACAATGGAGGGGTGTTCCTCGGTGAAAACCTCATCACTTGGTTGGTACTTGCACTCGGTGGTGCATTGGTCGTTGGCAATCTCCTCGCGTTGGTGAAACCCCCAGCACACCAACAAGACGCCGAGAACCTCGTGAAGGCACCGGTCACCCGAACCCTCGTGATGGCGATAATCGGCGCAATTGCGGCGATCTGGGCCTTCGTCAGTTTGGTCGCGGGCTAGGGTTCGCACTCGTGATCTTGTCGGACAGAGACCTTCGTGCTGAGTTGTCAGCTGGTCGCATCATCATCGAACCGTTTGATGAGAAGTGCGTCCAACCTTCGTCGATTGATGTGAAGGTGTCAAATCTCTTCCGTGTGTTCCGCAATCACACCGCTGGTGTCATCGACGTAAAAAAGGACATGACCGAACTCACGGAGATGGTTGAAATTCCCATGGACGGGGTGTTCATGTTGCACCCAGGTGAGTTCGTGTTGGGCTCCACGCTCGAGCGCGTTGCAGTTCCACATGATCTGGTCGCACGTATCGAAGGCAAGAGCTCGCTCGGTCGACTCGGGCTTCTCATCCACTCAACCGCAGGTTTCATCGACGCAGGATTTGATGGTCACGTGACACTCGAGTTAGCCAACGTCGCCAATCTTCCAATCACGTTGTACCCAGGCATGAAGATTGGTCAGATTTCATTCATGAAGATGACCTCACCAGCCGAGAACCCATACGGGCAAGGTGCACGCGGATCGAAGTACCAAGGCCAGCGCGGGCCGACACCCAGCCGCTACTTCGAGAACTTCAACCAGTAGTTCCCGTAGCGTTTGGTGTGGGCCACCAAAGCAGCCCACACCAACGAGTCAGCCCTTTTTCTTCGGAACGGTCGTGCGTGGTGGCACGGTCGTTGCCGGTGTGGTCGGTTTCTTCACGTTCGACTGATTGGCAATCGTTGTGGTGCTTGCGATTGTCGTCGTGGTTGGGTCAAGAACGGTTGTTGTCGTGGGGGCAATAGTGGTCGTTGTGGTCGGTGCAGCTGTCGTCGTTGTGGTTGGCGCAGCTGTCGTCGTCGTCACGACCGGCTTGTCGTCATTGTCATCGTCCCGTGACTTCTTCAACGTGATGACGGCCGGATTACTTGCCGCGCTCTGCAGATCGCCCGCAAGAGCGGTCAGCCAACAGCGCTGAGCGACAGCAGGCGTGAAGTCGATGCTGACGGTTGCCTTGTCCTCGCGTAGGCGTTGGACTTGTGCGGATGCAAACGCAAAGCTCTGTTCCACTCGAGCATTCACGCCAAGCGCAAGGCGCGAACAATCCATTCGATATGACTCGGCCGACGCGTCGTCTTCCCAGGTTGCCACGATTCCGGTGGTGCCGAGACGTGCAGCGAATTCCTTCGGTTGAGCCACTGAGGTCTTCTTGCGTGGCGTGCTCGGAGACTTGCCCTTGTCGTCGTTGCGCTTCGGTGATGTTGTGGTCGTCGAAGTACGTGGAGCAGTGGTCGTTGTCGCAGGCAATGTTGTGGTGGTGCGTGGCACTGTCGTTGTCGTGTTCGGAATTGTCGTGGTGGTCTCGACAACAGTCGTCGTGGTTTCTGGAATTGTCGTGGTGGTCTCGACAACAGTCGTCGTGGTTTCTGGTGTCGGAGTTTCGACAAGATTGACGATCGGAAGTGGAGCACCGCTACCGACGCTTGCGGCTGTCACTCGACGAGTGATCTCAGTCGAGCTGATGCCCGGCACTGCCTGGGTGAGGCGAGCTGCGAGACCTGCGACGTGCGGTGACGCCATTGATGTTCCAGAGATGGTGTTCTTCGCTCCGCTACCACCGATCCATGCAGAGGTGATGCCACTTCCTGGTGCCCATGCATCGACACAACTTCCGTAGTTCGAATAGCTTGCGCGTGCATCGGTGGTTGTGATCGCTCCGACGGTGATAGCAGATGGTGCGCGAGCCGGTGAGTATGAACACGCGTCAGCACCAGAGTTGCCAGCAGCAACCACGACGGTGATACCGGCTGATGATGCATCGGCGACTGCTTGGTCAATGGCGGCATTAGCGCCACCACCGAGACTCATGTTGATGATGCCTGGTCCACCAGGGTGACTTGCGACAACCCAGTTAATTCCCGCAACAACAGACGAGGCGTAGCCCGATCCGGCGCAATCAAGCACACGCACAGCAACTACTGCTGCTGACTTAGCAACGCCGTAGACGCGGCCTGCTGCAGTTCCGGCGACATGTGTGCCGTGGCCGTTGCAGTCCTCGCTGCCGTTGCCGTCGGCAACTGCGGTGTAACCAGATAACACACGACCTGAGAGGTCAGAGTGTGTGGAGTACACGCCAGTGTCGATGACGTAGACGATCGCGCCAGCACCTGAGTTCACCCAAGAATACGAATTGTCGAGTGTGACGCTTTCAGCATCAAGTCGGTCGAGCCCCCACGAAGGAACTGGACTCTGCTGTGACGAATCTGCGACGAGTTTCACCGGTGAGTCCTCGAAGCTCTTTACACCATCTTTCACCGACAAAGTCTTTGCAAGTGATGCAGGTACGACGAGAGTGGTCTTGTCATCGGTCTTGCCGACGACTGCAGGAGCTGATCCTGCTGTAGTGGTGAGTTCAGTGACAACGGCCGATGCCTTGTCGGCATCGACAGCCAAAATCACGTATTCCTCGGTGCGTTCAAATGGAACTGCTGACAACACGGGCGCTTGACGCAATGTCGGCAATGTGACCGTGGTGACCGGAGCGTTGTTGCGTGACGCAAAGTTGTCAGATGTGTTGTTGTCAGATCGAGTCACTGCGAAGCCGACCGCGAACAATGCAACTGCGGCTGCGGCAGCAACTACGCGGACGATGCGGCGTTGCTTCTGCACACGGGCCATGGCCTGCAGGTGGCGACGGCGTGTCAATTCATCTGGGCCGCCGGATTCTCTGTCGCCAAGTTGGCGGAGCGAGTTCGTGAGGGGGGTTTCGGGTTCGCGAGGAAATTCGTCAGTCACACCCTGTACAGCGCACGGAACTGAACGGACATGACGGGTGTACCGAGTATTTCTTGTGTCCGGGCTCGACTACAGCAGTGCCCTTAGCCGGCGCACCGCCCTGTGGGCCATGGCCGCGACGGCCTCGGGAGACTGCCCAGTGATGTCAGCGGTCTGGTCTAGCGAGTGGTCGAGGGCATATCGCAGCCAAAGCACTTCACGCTGCTCGGTGGTGAGACGGTCAAGGACCTCGCTGAGACGAGCGAGGTCGGGGCCTTCAACAAGCAGTCCATCGGTGGTTGCGAGGTCGTCTTCGTCGAGCAGTTCCACTTCGACAGGTCGACGGGCACGTTTACGAGCATCATCGAGTACTCGATGACGCGCCACGGTGAATGCCCACGGTCGAAACTCGTTGGGCGACCCTCGGAATTTCTTCATGTCGCGAACCAGCTGCACCATTGTCTCGCCGAGCACGTCATCTGGGGACTGTGCACCTAGTCGGCCGATATATGAACGCAGGTCGCCGGCGAGCATGTCATAAGCGTCGGCCCACGCCGTATCGCTACCTCGCCGCATCGCGTCGAGCAACTCACCATTGAACTGTGATTGCACCGGCGACACCGTACAGACATCTGCGCAGGAATTTTGGTCGGGTCAACTGGAGCGGGTGACGGGAATCGAACCCGCATTCTCAGCTTGGGAAGCTGATGTTCTGCCATTGAACTACACCCGCAGAACGAGGTCTCAGGATACTCGCTAAGTCTTTGCCCAACTAGATGAGTTCGATTGATCCCTTGATGTCCGAGAGTGTCTTCATCAGCATGTCGTAATGCATGGAGGCCGCCTCTCCATATTCATCCACATTCATCATCATCTCGATATCAATTGCTCCATGATCTCGAGCTGCGCCAGCGACGCCAAGGCAATAGCGCTTGTATTGGTCTACAAACCTTTGGCACTGTGCCATCTGAGCAATCAATGCATCTACTTGCGCAATGAGAAGTTCTTTGATTGGGTCTGACATCTCGTACCTCCTCTTGGAACTACCATCCCTTGGATGAAGAATTTCTTCCTTGGTCTTGTACCGCTGGAATTCCTCAGAAGACTACGAGGTCGGATGGAGTATCTGGTCTGGGGACTTTCAAGCCCGTGGGCGCCCCTCATTGGTGCAGTTATCTTCTCGGTCTCGACGTATGACCTACTCCGGTTAATTATTCGTGGTTCACTCTCAGACTCTGAGTTCATCCCACGGCTCGTGGTGTCAATAACCGGTTTCTATTTTGGATATCGCGCATATCCAGACTCATACAGAAAAAGACTCGCGGCAAGACTTGTCGTCAAAGAACGTGATCGCCAACTTGTCCATCAGACCGAGTATGACCCTGATCTGAAGTTGAACAAACTTTGTCTTGATGGTGACGTTTACGGAATTAGTTCTGAAGTTGATGTTGCACTGAGGAGTGCAGCAGAGACTGACCTCATTGTGGAGATTGGTGCGCCATTTCAACTACCCCGAAGTGTCCACCAGTACCGGGTACTTCTTCTGAAAGCGAATACAAACGCAAGTGAGGTGCTCTTCAATGGCAAGAAAGTTCGTCTTGAGAGTGATCTTTTAGGGGCGCCATTACCAACCCAAGTTCGACTGTCGCGCACTTCCTTCTTCGCCTCACGATGCACCAATAACAGCGTCTTGAAGATCATTGAGGACACCCGCAGCAAGACATCAACGCCCGTGTTTGACGGATGGAAGTCACTTGTCGAAAGTGGTGGCCACATTCGATCTCTTGAGAGCAATGACATGTCGAACGAGATTGGGGTGTCAACACTTGCGTTCACCAGTGACGGTGATTTGTTGCTCATCAAACAAGGTCCTCAGAATCATCGAAATTCAGGGAACCTTGTGCCTTCAGGTAGTGGGTCTCTCGATTGGAAAGACGTCATTCGTGCCGGACCTTCTCCGACGCTGATCGACGTCGTCGTCCATGGGTCAGAGCGAGAACTTCGTGAGGAATGTGGTGTGCCCGACCATGTGGTGGTCCAGTCTCACATTCTCGGGTTTTTTAGAGACTCGGCGCGAGGAGGTAAGCCAGAGTTTCTCTCAATCTCGAAGATTGAGTGCACCGTGCGTGAGTTACGCGATGTCCGTTCGACTGAAGGTGGGTATACCTCGCATCGTGAAGACCTCCACTTCGGAGGATTGTCGACGGCAATCGATGACGATGCTGCATTGCGAAAGCTGAGAACATTTCTGATCGACCACGTTCTTGATGCGGAGTTCGTGCAGAACAACCAGACATCACCACAATTGTCGTATCAGTTGAGTCTTCTGATTTGTTCTATCTCGGGTCGGCATCCGGTTGAATTTCGCGGTGCAGATGGGGTCTTTGAGGTCAATGCACTTCAAGACCTGAAGTCGGCCAATGTTGACGTGACAAACCCAATTAGCCAGTTCTTGCTGCAGCACCTGAGATCACGCTGACGCTGGAACGCTGGTACCTCTCGCATGCGTGTATCACAGATTTGACGCGTCAGGACAGCGCAGAAAATCTGGACCGGTATCTCCTGGGCACAACTTCGGATTCATCGGAGCAAAGAGACCATCACGGTTCTTCCAACCGGGAACCACCCATGCATGCAACATCCAGAAGTCACCTCCGGCGATAAACGAACCATCACACTTGTCTGGTCCGGGCGTGCGCTCACCAACGACCCAGCCTTTCAATGTCACGCACAACCCGGTGTGTCGGTGCCACTCGTCTGTCTCGCCAGTGAAACCAACCGGACGTTCTGATGACTGCAGTGCGTAGGAGTAACCAACAAGCACAGGCGGTGTTTGTTCTTGATCGAACAAAATCATCGATGGCGTATCGGGGGCAAACGGTTTGCGAATCTGTGACCATTTCACCCAATGAGTACCGATTCCAGGCGATGGCGCAGTTGCCAAGACATATCCGGCGGCTTGTGCTTCCTCGATGGTGTCGATATCGGGCATTGCTGACTGCGCGAGGTTGATCTCAGTGTCAAGAATGTCTTGATCGGCTGCAGATACGGTCGCCGCTGTATGACCCATGTCGTGGTGTGAGTGTTCGCCTTCTGGTGGTGGACCAGCGTTGGTCTGACCAAGCGAGACAATCGCGGCAATTTCAGAGTCAGGCAAATCGGAGGTGTTCTGGTCGGTTTCAGCAGGTGCAGTGAATGTGAAGGAACCGTCAGACGTTGGCGAATCGTTACTCGTACATGCGGCGAGGACACACAGAGTCGTGCCAAGCAATAAGGCTCGACGTGCTACTTCGCCGAACTGTTTCACCGCTGACACGTCAACTCTGTCGGCATCGTCAGACCGTGATTTGTGCTCCGCCATCGACGGGCAACAACACGCCGTTGATGTATGACGCCGCCGGGCTCAGTAAGAAACAAATGGTCGCACCGATGTCCTCGGGCTGACCCGCACGACCCATCGGGTTGCGGGCGATAATGCTCTTCGCCTCGTCGCCTTGCATGTAGGTGATCATGCGGGGTGTGTCGATGAGACCAGGGGCGATGGCATTGGCACGAATGCCCCCTGGTCGACGTAATGCCAAGTAACGAGTGAAGCCAGCAATTGCAGACTTTGCGGAGGGATACCAAGGTTCTGCTCCGCCACCAGTGATGTTCCCGGCAACCGATGCGACGTTCACAATGGCGTCACCTTCGCGCCGGCCGAGCGCCAGCCACGCTGTCGTCACATTCGCCATACTTCCTGCAGCCATTGCGACACCTTCGGAGAAAGTCACAGCGGTGGCATTGGCCGGACCGGCGTTGTTCACCAAGTAGTCGATGTGCCCAAATGCCTTCTGCGTTGCTACGAAACCGGCAGCAATTTCGGCCTCGTCCAGGATGTCGACCTTCGCCACGAATGTCGTTGCACCGAGAGCCTGTAGTTCGTTGTTCAGCGATTCAATTGATTCAGGAATGAGATCCCAGAGCGCGACACGTAAGCCGGCCTCTGCACAGATGCGTGCAGTTGATCTTCCGATGCCGCTTCCGGCACCAGTGACAACGACAGATGCGCCATCAGGGAATTTGAGGAATGGATTCACGATGCCCTCCCGGCTGGTGAAGTTGGAAGAAGATGATTATTCGCCGGCGGTGGCAAGAGGAGCCGATGTTTCGCGCGTCGCACGATCACCGTTCTCAAGTGCTTCGAGAACATGAATGGCGATGTCGGCGACCTTCACCTGGTCCTCTTCAACGCCAGCACCCTTCACACCATCATCCAACATGATGTAACAGAATGGACAAGCAGTCGCGACACGTGTTGCACCAGTGCTGATGGCTTCTTGTGCTCGCTCATCGTTGACCTTCGTGCCGATGGACTCTTCCATCCACATGCGTGCACCGCCGGCACCACAGCACATGCCCTTGGTGCCGTTACGCGGCATCTCGACAATCTGCAAACCCTTGATGGATCCGACGACTTTGCGAGGTGCCATGTACACGTCGTTGTGACGGCCGAGGTAGCACGAGTCGTGGTACGTGATGCGGTCGTCGAGCGACGCATTACGCATGTCAAGCTGCCCACTGTCGATGAGTTGCTCTAGCAGCTGTGTGTGGTGCACCACTTCGTAGTTGCCACCCAACTGCGGGTACTCGTTCGCGAGCGTGTTGAAACAGTGTGGGCACTGGGTGATGATCTTCTTCACTCCCATTCCGTTCAATGTTTCAATGTTTGGCATCGCGAGCATTTGGAACAGGTACTCGTTTCCGCTTCGACGAGCGCTGTCGCCGGTACACATTTCGCTTGGTCCGAGGATTGCCACGTCGATGCCGGCCCGCTTCAACAACTTGGCCATCGCTTGGGTGACCTTCTTGTTCTTGT
>DCZD01000013.1:40671-43874 GCA_002331255.1 Acidimicrobiaceae bacterium UBA2093
TCTTGTTCTTGTCGTCGAAACTGCCTGCACAACCGACCCAATAGAGATACTCGTGGTTGAACGCCGCTCCTGGGTCGAGCACATCAACGTTTAGGTCCTTTGCCCAGTCAGCACGCTCTGCTTGGTTCATGCCCCACGGGTTGCCTTGGTTCTCCATCGAGCGATACGCATTGCCCAATTCAGCCGGGAAGTTTGACTCCATGAGCGACAAGTAACGGCGCATGTCGAGAATCTTGTCGAGAATCTCGATGTTGACCGGGCAGTTCTCATCGCACGCCTTGCATGTGGTGCATGCCCATACTTCTTCGGCTGTAATGCGTTCGAACAAAGAGTTTGCACCGATGGTGATCTCTTTGTCGATCGACAGCGGTGGTGACACTGTTCCACCAGGTGCATGAGCGGCAGTCGCAGCCATGACTTCGCCGGTCTTCAACACGATTTCGCGAGGGTCAAGAGGCTTGCCGGTGGCATGAGCTGGGCACACGCTCGTGCAACGACCACACATGGTGCAGGCATCGGTGTCAAGCAGTTGTTTCCATGTGAAGTCTTCGACAACAGCGGCACCGAACGACTCGAGTGACGTCTCGGTGAGATTCGGCATCGCCTTCATCGCACCCTTTGGACGCTCGCGATCCTTCAAGTACATGTTGAGTGGTGACGTGAAGATGTGACGCAACATCGTGATTGGCAAGATTGCAAGAAACGCGATGAACGAGAGAACGTGCAAGACCCACATCGCTTGGTGCCAGTTCTCCGCCGCACTGAGCGACAGACCATCGACGGTTTGCGATAGCAGATACCCGATGAAGCTCCACTTCTCGAACGACATGTCTTTGCCGCCGATTTCCGATACGGCGATTCGGAACATCTCAGCGAGATAGCCCGACACACCGATTGCGAACAACACTCCGAGGATGATTGCGTGCTCTGGCTTCGACTTGATGCGAATGCGGTACGGCCGTTGCACATAGCGACGCACAATGGCCCACACGACACCACCTGTGAACATGAGACCAGCGAAGTCTCCGACGAATGCGTATGCCTGGTACACGCCGCCGTGCAAGAACTTCAAAGATTCGGGCAATTGGTGGTCAATCTCAAGTGTCGTGGTGACACCAAGCAACACAAGGAAGCCGAAGTAGATCATCGAGTGCATGAGGCCCGCTGCGCTGTCACGCAACAGCGTGCGCATGTACACACCCGCGCGGTAATCAGCCAAACGGCGCTTCACGTTCTTCGGTGTCGTCTTTCGACGATCGGGCGCACCGCGCTCCCAGTTACGCATACGGTCGGCGAAGCGGAACGAACCCCACACCAACATCACGGGGATGACCGTGTAGAACGCAGCCTTCAGCGCGCTTGGAATGCCCTCAAACACATGGCGTGTGACGTCAGATTCGCTGTGCCACTTGGTGAAATTCGGAATGACGCCGGACATCAGGGTGAACACACCCATGAAGAGTCCGATGCCGATTGAAATTTGATGTGGGCGAAGGCGCTTCTTCTCTGTTGAGGCGGCTTCTGGGGATGCAGTGTGCGTGCTCATGGCACAGAGAACGCTAGTCCCGAGGACTGACGAGTTGGGCAGTTGACGACAGGATGTGCTGTCGTGAAATTGCTGAAATCAGCCGTAATACGCGCGGTCGAGGTCACGAATGCGTGTGGCGAGGGCCGAGAGCAACTTATGGGCCACGGCGGGCACCTTGTCGATGACGCCGTAGAGGTTGCGCTGGCTGATGACGAGCAACGTGCAGTCGGTCTCCGCACTGACCGACGCGGTGCGTGGGCCGTGGTCGAGCAGAGACAACTCTCCGATGACAGAACCCTCACTGAGCGACGTCACCTTTTTGCCATTGCGACGCACGACCGCCACGCCTTTCAACAAGATGTATGCCTCACGGCCGGTCTGTCCTTGATCGACGATCAATGTGCCGGCCTTTACGTTGACCTCATCGGCGGCTTTTGCGATGCGCTCGAGTTCCTTGTTGGAGCACGAGGAGAACAATGGAACGTTACGAAGATGTTGGAGCGACGCTTTGAGACTGGCCATATAGGGGACTATACGCCCATTTCACAAGTGGTCGGTTAGCCCTTCGTCTGGTTAGCGACGGCTTCTGCAGCTTTTGCGATAGCTGCTTGATCGCCGAGATAACGCACAGATTTCATAGACACCTTGTCGCCGTTGATGGCAAGTTCGTAGCGACGGGGAACACCTGTAGGGATGTTCAGCTCGGCAATCTTGGCCTCTGACACGTTTTCCAACTGCATGAGCAATGCACGTAGCGAATTTCCGTGGGCAGTGATCAACACGTTCATGCCGGCATTCAACTGCGGCACCACTTCGGTGTGAAAGTACGGCATGACGCGAGCCACAACATCTTTGAGACACTCAGTGGCAGGCAAGGCGTGGCTTTCGACGAAGCGATATCGCGCGTCATTGCGCGGGTGCTCGGGACTGTCGTTAGCGACGGGCGGTGGTGGTACGTCGAAGCTGCGGCGCCAAAGGTGCGTCTGCTCCGAACCATGTTTTTCCACGGTCGCCTTTTTGTCCAGCCCCTGGAGCGCTCCATAGTGCCGTTCATTCAGGCGCCAGTCACGCTGCACCGGTAGCCACACCTGGCCCATTTCCTGGAGAGCAAGGTGGCACGTCAGCACGGCCCGGGTGAGTAAAGAGGTATGGGCAACATCAAAGACCAGCCCCTCCGCCGCCATGGTCGCCCCAGCGGCCTCTGCCTCGGCTTCGCCTTGGGCAGTGAGGGGAACGTCGTGCCAGCCGGTGAAGAGGTTGAGCTGATTCCAGGTGCTTTGACCATGGCGCAAAATCACGAGGGAACCGACCACACGTCCATCGTATGTCTGGGCCCCTGTCCGCGCGGAAACCGAGTCTCATCGGGCTTCCCGTGAAACTTAAGTCACTTTCACTCAAGTTTTGTGACATATGAGTTGCCAAGTTCATGAGGCGGTTCTAGTCTGACGCCGTATCCCCCCGCTGGGTCACCCCCCGACCCAGGTATTCACGAAAACGGAGACCCCCATGGCAAAAGCAGTCGGTATCGACCTCGGAACCACCAACTCAGTCGTGGCCTTTCTCGAAGCCGGTGACCCAGTTGTGGTCCCCAACTCAGAAGGTGCCCGCACCACCCCGTCGGTCGTCGCATTCTCGAAGACCGGTGAGGTCCTGGTCGGTGAAGTGGCCAAGCGTC
>DCZD01000013.1:44054-44177 GCA_002331255.1 Acidimicrobiaceae bacterium UBA2093
GTGAAGTGGCCAAGCGTCAGGCAATCACTAACCCAGACCGCACGTTCCGCAGCGTGAAGCGGCACATGGGCGAGAACTGGAAGTCCGACGACATCGACGGCAAGCACTACACGCCGCAGGAAA
>DCZD01000028.1:0-1923 GCA_002331255.1 Acidimicrobiaceae bacterium UBA2093
ATACGTACGGAAACCCCTGGCGAGAACATCACATGTGGTGCACCGACGGGTGACGAAAGTCCAGCCACTTCCAGAAGGTCACCGTCAACGTGCTCACAACTCGCTTGGTGAAGTGGCCACCGTTCGTGATCAACCGGTGCATACATCAATCCTCCGAGAAGTCCGCGGGAGTACAGCCCCCACCGCGCCGACAGGAACACAGAAAGATCATCGTGTTCAACAATTGGGTCGCCAACGCGCACCCGAATGTTGGCGTGAGCGCGTCGTGGCCAGCGCCGTTTGACATCTGTTTCGAGTACTCCATCCGTCAGCGTGTTGCTCGCACTCCCCCAGCAGTACGGCAACAAGTAAGTGCTGCGTGCCACGACCGCCGGCAACAGCCGATTGATGTCGAGCGAGAAGAACCACACCCCTGGAATGCCATTACGTCGGACATACGTGCGCACATTGATTTCGGGAAATGACCCGAAATACGGCACAGGCGGAAGTTTGGGAAGGCCGATGTCGCGCATAGAAAAAGGAATGAGCCCGACCCACGCTGAACCGTCGAATGTGTCGACCTCAAGGCCTTTCGGGAGTAACCGCTGAACTTCCGCGGGGTCGTAGCGCCAGTGGAGGTACGCGAGGTCACACCACTTCTGCACCATTACGGCACGACGCACCGGGTCTGGACATTCAGGGCTCACACATTCACCATAAGGACCCTCAGAGCCACTTGAATAACTGTGCTCGCGCTCGCGCCAGACCACACGATGACCAGTGACACAATGGTCAATGTGAAGGGGCTCACGTCATGACAAACACCGGCGCTGATGTGATCACCTCGTGGGTAGAAAGCCACTTCGGTGGCAACGTCACGTCAATTACTCGGCAGCCGCGCTGGCGTCCGGTGTGGTGGGTGGATGTGGAGACGTCATCTGGTGTTCGGCAACTGTGTGTGCGCGGCGACCGGGTCGACATGACGCTGATCTTTCCTCTCGCACATGAGATGGCTCTGCAAGACGAGATGCACCGCAATGGACTACCCGTTCCACAGGTTCACGGCTGGATCGAAGACGCATCACTTGACCTACGTGCATACGTCATGGATTTCGCACCAGGAGCAAACAACTTCGAGGCTTGCGCCGACCAAGCACGCGACATGATCGTTGATGAGTATTTGCAGGCACTCGCGACGCTGCATTCCTTGCCCATTGAATCGTTTGCCACTCGTGGCATCATGCGCGCGGCGTCGCCGGAAGAGTCAGGGCTACTGGGTATGCGACAGTACGAACGCAACTGGCGCCACATGAAGAAGGCGCCGAACCCGTTCATCGAGTTTGCACTTGCCTGGCTGAATCGGAATCCTCCGAAATCATGTGGACGCGAGTCGGTAATCGTGTGGGATTCAGGCCAGTTTCACCACAATGGTGTGCACTTGTCAGCAATTCTTGACGTCGAGATCGGACACATCGGTGATCCGATGATGGACTTGGCTGCGTGGCGTCAGCGTGACACTGTCATCGGCTACGGAGACTTTCCACGCTTGTACGCGCGTTACGAACAGTTAAGTGGCACTGAAGTCGACCACGATGCGCTCATGCGTCATCACTTCTTCTTCTGCCTCTCGAACGAACTCTCCGTCGGACCAGCCACACGTCATCCGGCACCCGAGAGTGACCTCATGACGAACCTGCAATGGTGTTACGAGACAAATCTGTTTGCAACCGAAGCACTAGCAGACATCTTGCAAGTCGAATTGCCCACTGTCGATGCTCCAGAGCCTCACGAAAGTCGCGGTGACGTCGTTCTCGACCATCTTGTGCGTCAACTTGGGTCGATCTCGGTAGACGATGATTTCGCTCGCTATCAGTTACGCACCATGTTCAGAATGGCGCGGCATGCGAAGCGACTCGATGAAATCGGAAATGAACTGTCTGACGA
>DCZD01000028.1:2222-2754 GCA_002331255.1 Acidimicrobiaceae bacterium UBA2093
TTGCACATCTTTCATAGAAGGCATCTGAGGGCGCAGATGACACTTGGTCCGACTGGTTCAGCGATGACTCGCCACGCCACCATTCAGCGGTTTAGCTAGCGAGCACCCGTCTCAAGCACGCGCTTGAACTCATCGACGGTGGCAGAGGGCTCACCCTGTTGCTTGCCTTCGTCGTCCCAACGGCGAAGACGAACAGCGTCTTCCCAACCAAACTGGCGGCGAAACTCATCGCACTCATCTGCAGTCATGGGACCGCCCTGCAACGCAAGACTTGCAACTGACGCTGGGCTCAACGTCGTTGCATAGCCCACATCAACTGCACACAGATACCGCTTTGCATCGACGTGCATGCGTACCGGCAACGTCACCTTCGGACCAAAAAGTGATGACAGAGCATCAGCTCCCTTTTCCTGATGTCGCACGTCTGCGTCACGCACCGGCACGCCGGAATGCCGCTGTTCCATCTCAAGTAGGTGACCGATGTCGTGCAGCAGCGCCGCCAACACAAGATGTACTGGGGCACCGTCGCGCA
>DCZD01000028.1:3124-4507 GCA_002331255.1 Acidimicrobiaceae bacterium UBA2093
TGCGCGTAGTACGCCTCGCGCAGATCACCCTCGCGAGATGCGTTATAGGTGGGGTAGATCGCGCGGCGGTCTGATGTCGACACATTCGCGCCACTGCGGTGTGGCGTGCACGAATGAAACCACAGCACTTCACCTGCTCGAACCGGGACAGTCCTCCACGTCATCGAATTCACGACTGTCTCAGCGATGCACCCCTTGTTATCCATTGGTAGCACGTCAGCGTGCATGGCATCGACGACTTCGAGGCATCCGTTGTTGGCATCAGCGTCGTCGATTGCAATCATGCAGGAGACGTGCGTGTCAACAAAGCGGTATGCAGGTGCGTCTTGGTGCGGGGCATACCCGGCACCACCTGCCAACTTGTAATTGATCTTCTCTTTGTAAAGAACCGCATTTTCGCCCAACAGCTGTGACGCGATGTCGCTGAGAATTCCCTCACGCAATACCCGCTTCATGCCCTCGTGGAATGGAGTGAAATTCTCAGTTCGACACAATTTTGGACCGTTGTCGGTGCGCTCTTGGTAGTGCAACCACTTGCCAGCATCGTTGTCGATGGCCCACGATTGGATGTCGGTGACCCACTGTCGAAGTTCGTCAGCCTGAACTTCAGTGAAAGGTGAAGTGAGTAGCCAACCACTGCGTCGAAAATGCTCGACGTCTGCGTCGTTGAGTGGTTGTTGCATCACACGCAAGTGTAGGCACGTGAATTCGAGGCCTCTACTGCCCACCCTCACGCCAGACGACACCGTCTGGCCACCGTCCGATTCCGCCTTTGTCAACGAGAAATCCCGTGAAGTGGTGACGATTCTTCTGCATGCGCCATGCATGAAGCTGACGAGAGAGGTCAAGAATAACGGCGGGATCATCAGTCTGAGTTCGCCACGTGGGATCGGCGACGAGGTCGAAACACAACGTCGTTCCATCGGCCACTTGCACCAGCGCATGAGTATCTGTTCGGTACGTGACAAGAGAACACTCCGTCAAAGACGGCGACCATGTGTGTGTCGTGCGGTCGAGCAAGTATGCGCTCCAATCGAACTCCCACGTTGCTGCTGTGCGCCACATCTGAGGTTGCTCACCATCGAGAAACTCGATTAGAGAGTGTCCATCGCACTGTGTAGGAATTGGAATGTCAATCACATCACATAGCGTGGGAAACACATCTACGTTTTCAGTGAACTGTGTGATGGTCGTTCCGTGTGCAGCTGTGCGTCGTGGATCTCGAATGATGCACGGTATGTAATACGACTGCTCCCAGTATCCGATTTTTTCTTTCAGACCATGGTCGCCCATCATCTCGCCATGATCAGACGACACGATGATCACTGTGTTGTCCCATTCGCCTCGTTCGCGCAATCTCTCCCAGATACGCACCAATTGGCT
>DCZD01000028.1:4744-12029 GCA_002331255.1 Acidimicrobiaceae bacterium UBA2093
CTCGTCAGTGGGGGCTTTGGTCACCCAGAAGTCGAGCACGAACTCATGCAGTGGGTGACGGTCGTTTGCGGGCGACACTGGTAGTTGAACCTGAGCAGGGTCATACATCGTCGCAAATTGACCCGCTGCAGAATACGGCGAGTGCGGACGTAAGTAGCTGAGGTGACAAAACCAACCCTGCCGCTGATTTTCGAGCCAGCCGAAGTATTGATCTGTCATGAAAGACGACAGGCTGAGCGACTCGTGTCGTTCGTTCTCAGTGGCAAGCAACTTCGACTTGCCACCGCTCACATCGACACCATGTGACTCCAACCAGTCCACCCACGGCTTGTGATCGCCGGTCAAGTCCAAAGCAGAATCGAAACCAGGCAATACACCTTCATACGTCTGAAGGCGAGGGTCGTGTGCGTCGACAGTCTCGCGTGGGTCAACTGCCTGATCGGTGTATCCGAATAGTGCCGGCGAATATCCAGCTCGGCGAGCGGCCAGTGCAAGGTTGTCGAACGACCGGTCAAGTGGTGTTCCGTTCGCGACGACTCGATGGTTCATCTGGTACATGCCGGTGTACAGCGATGCTCGCCCCGGCGAACACGGGCTTGCTTGGCTGTAATGGCGCTCAAAGTGCACCCCATTGCGCGCCAGTTCCTGTAGGCCGGGTGTGCGCACCCCTGTGTCTCGAGTTATCGAGAAACACTCACCTCGAAACTGATCGAGCGTGATGAGCAGAATGTTGCGCTTCACCCCCACTTGTTTAGTCGCCTCCAGCCCACATGTCAGCGTGTGAGACAATTACGTGGCGCAGTTGCGGCACCGGGGGGACGCCATGAACATTGACGGAATTGATCAATTGGCAGAACCAGCAGACTCACCGGTCCTTGCCGAACTTCGTACCACGTGCCCGGTCTCTCGCACCCCTAACGGAGCCTGGTTCCTGGCTCGGAATGCCGATGTATTGGCCGCCACGAAAGACGTGCACACCTTTCGTGCCAGCTTTCGTGAGCCAGGCGTTGTGGTTCCCGACGAGGAACAACTCATCAATGAAATTCCCGAACCACGACATGGCGAAGTGCGCAAGGTCATCAACTCAGCGATTGCCGCACACAAGATCACCCGAATGGAAGGTTTCTGTCGCGAGCTGAGCAACGAGTTGCTCGACGACCTCCTTGGCCGAGAAGGCGTCATCGACTTGGTTCACGACTACGTCATGCCCATTCCGAACAATGTCATCGCTGAATTGCTCGGCGCTAAACGCGAAGACTTCAACAAGTGGGCAGCTTGGTCTGATGAAGTCGTGCAGGGTTCGTGGCCCACGCAGAACCGAAATGAGCGCGGCGAGGGTCTGGCCGGAGCTCACCCCGAGTTCACCGCTTACGTCGACGAACTCATTCGTGAGCGTAAAGAGTCACCGAAAGACGACTTCATCACCCGACTCATCAACACCGAGATCGACGGCCGTCGACTGACCGACATCGAGACACGTACGCAGCTCGTGTTCCTTTTCATATCCGGCAATGAGACCACACGACACCTCATCAGCAACCTGCTGTGGACAATTGTCAACAACCCAACCATCGAGCGCGCACTTCGCGAGAATTCGGATCTCATCAATAACGCAATTGAAGAGAGTTTGCGCTACGACCCACCAGTCAAGCTACTGATGCGTAATTGCGAGCAAGAGACACAAGTCCATGGCGAGACCATGTGCCCCCGCGACAAGGTTGCCTTCGGCATTCTGTCGGCCAACCGAGACGAGAACCTCTACGACGAGCCACACGAGTTCCGTCTTGACCGACCGAGCCCACGTAACCACTTGGGCTTTGGCGGAGGTCCGCATGTGTGTCCGGGTGCTGCTCTCGCGCGACTTGAAGCACGAGTGGCCGTAGAAGAGTTCCTTCGGCGCGTCTCTAGTTTCGAAGTGCTCGAGCCAGGCGTGTACGACGAGGTTCCCGTGTTTTGGGCCCGTGGACCTGCCCACCTCAAAGTGAGACTTTCACCCTCAGCAATTGACTGAAACCTGTTTCTCGAAACGTCGGGCTACATTTGCCACATGGGCGCGTCTGCTGACTGGAACTTTCTCAGCAATCACGCGCATGTCTTGGTATGCCTTGCTCGCGACCCAGAGGCTCGTCTGCGCGACATCGCTATTGATGTCGGCATCACAGAGCGCCGTGTCAGCTCGATTGTGACTGATTTGGAGGCGGAAGGTGTCGTGAAGATCAGCCGAGTGGGCCGTCGTAACTCCTACTCAATCAATAGGCGGGCCCGTTTGCGTCACCCCTTGGAGTCTCATCAGACCGTGGGCGACTTGTTACGAGCCATCCAGTAACACAGGGTCATTTTCTAATACCTGTAATTTGTTTCTAGTAATCCATATCCAGTAGTGTTGGCCAAGTGTCTATTAACGACTTGGTGTCTCTCAACCTTGGTTCACCCGTCGTTCTTGCCTTCCTCCTCGGTGTCGTAGCTGCATTTATCAAGAGTGACCTTCGGTTCCCTGAACAGGTCACCTCACTTCTCTCCACCTACCTTCTCTTTGCCATCGGACTAAAGGGTGGAATGCGACTTCGCGAGAGCTCGCTCACCGAGCTCACATGGCCAGTACTCATCACGCTCATCCTCGGAGTTGCCACACCCGTCGTGGCATTCCTCGTGGCTCGATCTTTCCTCCGACTCGACACCATTAACGCTGCAGCCATGGCAGCTCATTACGGATCTGTCTCAGCGGTCACGTTTACCGCGGCAGAATCGTTCACTCGTGCTGCGGGCACTCTCAGTGAGGGTTACCTTCCTGCTCTCGTTGCAGTCTTGGAAGTTCCAGGAATCGTCGTGGCGCTCGTGATTGCGAGTCGTGCGAGCCAAGGACGATCAATGTCATCTGCGATTCATGAAGTGATGACCGGTAAAAGTGTGGTGTTACTGCTCGGTGGCCTCATCATCGGTGCAATTGCAAATCAAGAGGCACTCACCCGAGTCGAGCCATTCTTTGTGGGCTTGTTCCAGGGCATGCTGTGTCTCTTCCTTCTCGACCTTGGCACGCTCGCAGGTCAGCGCTTCAACAGCATCCGTCGAGCCGGCGCACGGTTGTTGATCTTTGCGACGGCACTCCCCATTGTCTTTGGGGTCGTCGGAGTGCTTCTTGCATCAGCCGTCGGCATGTCTGAAGGTGGGGCGACGGTACTTGCGGCAATGGCGGCAAGCGCCAGCTACATCGCTGCACCTGCGGCTGTTCGCGTGGGCCTTCCTGAAGCAGACATCGGACTTTCACTTGGTGCTGCACTCGGTGTCACTTTCCCGTTCAACCTGATCATTGGCATTCCGTTGTACAGCGAGGTTGCAGCGGTCCTTGCGTAAAGCAAGACACTGCGGGTTAACAGAGATCTACTACTTCGCCGCACAAACTGTCGATGTCTCCTCGTGAATGACTGACAAGCACGCAGTGGGCGCGGGAAGTCGCGAGGCGTGTTCTCAACCAGTCACGCAAGTCATCGACACTTGACTCGTCAATCGCAGACATTGGTTCGTCGAGAAGAACGACCTTTGGTGCCGTTGCGAGAGCCCTTACGATGCACGCCCGTTGCGCCTGGCCGCCGGAGATTTCATTCGGCATTGCATCAACAAGGTGCGAACACCCAGCATCGACCAGTAGCTCACGTGCAACTTGACGAGCAGTGGTTCGCGACCGACCAGTGCGACGCAATGGAAATGCAACGTTGTCGAGAACCGAAGCGAAGGGCAACAATGTGTGGTCCTGGAACACCATCCCCACGCCTCGCTTCTCAGGCGGCAGAAACACATGGCCTGCGGGGTCGTCCCACATCTCGCCATCTACTGACAATGCTCCGCCCGCAAGACGGTCGAGTCCGGCGACAACTCGTAACAGCGATGTCTTGCCAGCACCGTTGGCGCCGACAACACCGAGCACTTGATGATCAACGGAGAGCTGAATCTGACGCGAGAAACTTCCGCGTTCTATTAGACCGGTGAGATCAAGGCTCATGACCGTCTCCCCAGCCATTGGTCTCGCAACGCAAACAGGACGGCCACACACACCACAACCAAGACCAGACTCAATGCGTATGCGGCTTCAGGTTCTGACTCGAGCAACATGTACACCGCGAGCGGGGTCGTCTGTGTTCGACCTTCGATATTTCCGGCAAACGTGATGGTGGCACCAAACTCGCCCAGTGCTCTGGCCCAGGCCACCGCCACACCAGCCACCAACGACGGTCTCAGAAGTCGGAACGTGACGTGACTCATTCGCTGCCACGGGCCTGCACCCATGACAGCTGCAGCTTCTTCATGACGCGGATCAATGCTGCGTAATCCACCTTCGATGGCAAGCACGAGAAATGGCAACGCCACGAATGTCTCTGCAATCACGACGGCGGTCAGGCTGAATGTGACCTGCACACCGAAGGTGTCGAACAGAAATGACCCGAGTAATCCGTTCGTGCGGCCATAGACACCAAGCAATGCGATTCCGCCCACCACTGGTGGCATGACCATCGGCAAGGTGACCAGCGCTCGCAGTAATGCCCTACCGCGAAAGTGTGCGCGAGCGAGCAGCCATGCGAGTGGGAAACCGAGAATGAGGGCGCACAAGGTGGCCAAAAATGACGCCAGCAGTGAGAGTCGAAGTGCCTCTGTCACTTGTGTGCTGGTGAGTTGTTCCCACAGCGATGTCCACGCGACCCGGCGAACAATGCCAAAGAGCGGCAGAACCAGAAACAGCGCACCGATGACACCTATTGCGCCCAGGCCTCTCGGAGTTCGCGATGTAACAGTTGATGAAGCCATGTCAGGGTCGTCCGAATCCGAAACGAGTCATGGTTTGCACACCAGCAGACGAAGTCACGTACTGAAGAAAGGCGTGAGCCGCAACTGCGTTCTTCGCACGTTGCAAGGTGGTGATGGAATACTTCGCGATGACATTCTGTGCTGTTGGGATGGTAATGGTCGTGACTAATCGTGCCGACGCGGCAATGTCTGTTACGTACACCACGGCTGCGTCAGCGTCACCGTTCACAACTGCGCCGACGGTGGCTTTGGCATCGATGCCACGTGTGATGTTCGACTCTGCCAATGCGAGTCCCGCACGTTGAATCACTTTCGATGCATATACGCCGCAAGGAACGGTCTTTGCGCACAGCGATACGACTTTGGCTTTCTGCAGATCTGCCACTGAGCGAATGTGAAGCGGATTTCCCCGCTTCACAGCCAGCCCCAACGTATTCACCGCGAAAATGCGCGACGGCGCGCTGACAAGGCCACTTGTTCGAAGCCTGTCGATGCTGGCTGTGTCTGCTGCAGCAAACACATCGGCGGGAGCGCCGGCCTGTACTTGTGACACAAGTGCTGTGGTTGACCCGAAATTGAACACCACCTTGACCTGTGGATGTGCTCGCTGAAAGTTGCGCGCGAGGCTTCTGAACGCATCCGTCAGCGACGCCGCGGCGGACACTGTGATGGAACCCTTCACCACCGTGCTTGACGCATGCGCAGGAAGCGGACCAGACACGACCCATGAGGACGCGAGCGCAGCAAGCGCAAGAAACACCGCTCGTCGTAGCTGGGGCCGTTGTGACAGGCCTAGATTAGTCACAGTGAGACTATACAGCCCGTCCGTACTTGACCATCTGGTGCTCTCTCTAATTGACGAACGACCCGCACATGGTTTTGCCATCGCCAAACTGTTGAGCAACAACGACAGCCTTGCCGCAGTGATGCACGTCCGACGCCCCCTCGTGTACCGATCATTGAAAGCGCTCAGCGAAGCCGGGTTCATTCGTGCATCGAAGACCGAAGCAGGTGACCAAGGTTCAGAGCGCACCGTTTATCGCGTGACTGCGCGGGGCTCTCGTGAAGTCACGGGTTGGCTGGACGGCGTGGTTGCTCATCCACGAGATGCACGAATCGAATTGCTGGCAAAGTTTGTGTGTCGTAGTCGACGAAACCTTTCGAACGTCGAACTTGCAAAGCGTCAGCGTGAAGTTTTCGAAGAGATCGCGCAACACTTCGACCAAGGCATCGACAACACAACCGGCGCCGCACGTTTGGTGGCGATGTGGCGCCATGAATCCGTTGCTTCGATGGTCGCTTTGCTTGAACGACTTGAGCGCGACTAGCGCTTTTGTGTTCCGGCGCTGATACCACCGTCGACGTACATCACTTGTCCTGACACATACGTCGAATCTGGTCCTGCGAGAAACGACACCACATTGGCAATGTCAACAGGTGACCCCACTCGCCTCAACGGCACACCTTGTGCACGCTCATTCACCCGATTGCCCTCGTAGTTCGCCGCAGTACCGTCACTCACAATCAGCCCGGGGCCGATTGCATTCACACGAATGTTGTCTGGCCCAAGCTCAAGCGCGAAGGTCTTCGTCAATGACTCGACTGCGGTTTTCGTTGCTGGGTACACGCCAATTCCAGGTGACTGTGTCCATGCCGCTGCAGATGACACGTTGATGATCGAGCCGCCACCCGCACGACGCATGTGCGGAGCAAATGCCTGTGTGCACCACATGGTGCCGAGAACGTTCACATGGATCACACGCTCGGCATCGTGTTCAGTCGACTCAAGTAACGACTCGAACGACCAGACACCAGCATTATTCACCAGTACATGACATTCACTGACCAAGTTCCCAAGCCGATGAACGGCGTCGCGGTCGGTGATGTCGCATGCATGCGCCTCGCCACCAACGAACTGTGCGGTCTCCGCTGCAGAGTCACTATTGACGTCGACACACACAACATGGAAACCATCAGTGGAGAGCCGTTCCGCCATGGCACGGCCAAGTCCCTGCCCGGCACCGGTAATGACAGCGGTTTTCTTGCTCATGATCGACACTCTGTCATCACGGACATCCGATGCCATTCATCACCGCACATGCAGGACACATGCGTACCGTGCCCTCGCGTGACTGGAACTCTTTGAACGATGGCGATCCGCAGGACTGACAGCCCACTTCTGTCACTGTGTCAAAGCTCTCGGCACTTGAGGCATCTGCGCTCATGCCAGCGACAGTAGTGCGCCCTAGGTTGTAGCAATGGCGACATACAAAACCACCGTTCGCAGTCCAATGTCGGCGCACGAGGCGTTCGCGTTCATGGCTGATCTCAGAAACTTTGCGGTGTGGGACCCGGGTGTCGTGAAAGTCACCCAAGTACAAGGTGACGGGCCCGGCCCCGACACCGTGTTCGACGTCGTCGTGAAGACCGGTGCGCGTGTCGCCACGCTTCGCTACCGCACGACGGCGTTCAACGCCCCTCACACCAT
>DCZD01000028.1:12274-12468 GCA_002331255.1 Acidimicrobiaceae bacterium UBA2093
CCAACGAACATGGGTGCGACGTCACGTACATCGCCGAGTTGACCTTTAACGGTCTGCTGAAGCCAGCAGACATGTTCCTGCGTGTGGCATTTCAGAAGATCGGCGACCGGGCAGCCGAGGGGCTGCGCCGGTCGCTCACATCTTCAACGAGCTGATATTGGTCAGCCTCAGCTGACCTTCACCAACAACTTCTT
>DCZD01000028.1:12660-13147 GCA_002331255.1 Acidimicrobiaceae bacterium UBA2093
GTGAACTTCTTGCCGGTCACCGAGATAGTCAATGTGCACTTTCCAGCGCCAATGGCTCGCACAGTCTTGTTCGCCGACACCGTACAGATGCGCTTCGAACCAGCTGAGACAGTGACTTTGACAGTCGCGTTCGATGTGCTTGGCAACTTGTTTGTCGATGCAATCGACGCAATCGTGAGCGACTGACCCTTCGTCACAGTTGTGTTCGTCGTCTTCGTCACTTTTGCTGGCGTGACGGTGACGGTGAGCGAACAGCTTCCTGCCTTCAGTCCCCTGATTGTGGTCGAGGTTGCAGAGCAAATCTTCTTCGATGCCGTCGCAACGACCACCGAAGTCTTCGAGCCCTTCACCACAGTTGTTCCGGCAGTTGTGAGCGCAGACACCACAGTGAGCGTCTTGCCCTTCACGACTGTCGGTGTCTTCACAACAACTGGCGTAACTGTCGTCGGCGTTGGAGTGGCAGTTGTCCCACCAGATGATGAACCAC
>DCZD01000002.1:0-34411 GCA_002331255.1 Acidimicrobiaceae bacterium UBA2093
GCCGCCAAGTCATCACCGCTTGGCATGTCGTTCTCGGCTGCTTGGTCGTGACGCTGCTCGAGCATGCGCACGTACGTGGCCGCTTGCGGGTCACCTTCGACGGCAGCATCGTGAAGTTCTTGCCAGCGGCTGATTTCGTCTCGTAGTTGGGCATGATCGGTGGGTACCCCGAGAACGTGTTGTAGGTGTTGCAATAGTGCAGCGGCACTCTTCGGGTGCTGTGCTGACATGAGATAGTGCGGAACACCAACACGAAGGCTGACACTCGGGATGCTGGCGTCATCAAGCATCTGCAACATCACACCGGCGACGCCAGTGGGCCCCTGATATTGCGGTTTGCTCAAGCCGAGCACTGACGCAAGCTCAGTGTTGGTAGTGCTGCCGACAACGAACGGCACACGGGTGTGGGGAACTTGTTCTGCTGCAGCACCGAGACTGACGACCAAATTGCAACCGATGCCACGTGCGACTTCGACGATGCATTCAGTGAACGTGTTCCATCCGAGATGTGGTTCAACCCCATTTAATACGACTAGGTCACGCGCGCCTTCGGGATACCGAATGGCATGGAACTCATTTTCAGGCCAACGAATGCAGCGCTCATCACATTCATCGAGGAACACCTCGGGACGTTCTTGAGTGAAATCAAAGAATGGATCAGGGTCAATGTCGGCTATGACCGTTGTGTCTCGTTCCTTGATCATCCAGTCGAGAGCTGACGTGGCAACGTTGGCGATGTCGAAGAGGCCGTGCAGGGCGACGAGGAGAACTGGGTTACGAAGTGGGGAGACTTCGTCCCAGTATGAACCGAGAACTTCGTCGAACGAAGATGTCACGCCATCAATCTACGAACGAAGACGGTCGACCACCACGTCGATACAGCGTGTGAGGGCATCGACGTCATCGGGATCAATTGCAGGGAACATGCCGATTCGCAGCTGATTTCGGCCAAGTTTCCTGTAGCTCTCGGTGTCGACGATGCCGTTTGCGCGCAGTGTTGCGCTTACCTCACCTGCGTCCACACCTTCTAGATCAATGGTGCCGACCACATTCGACCGTTTTGTTGGATCGTCGACGAACGGCGTCGCCCAGTCGCGCGCATCAGCCCATGAGTACAAGGTGCGTGCTGACAGCGCACTACGACTTGCGGCCCATTCGAGCCCGCCATTGTCATTCATCCAGCGGATCTGCTCATTGAGCATGATCAGAGTTGCGAGTGCGGGAGTGTTGTATGTCTGGTTTGCGACACTGTTGTCGAGTGCAATCGATAGGTCGAGAGAAGCGGGAATCCATCGGCCAGTCGCTTTGATCGATGCAATTCGCTCCAATGCCGCAGGTGAGCACGCTGCCAACCACAGACCGCCGTCGCTGGCGAAAGATTTCTGCGGTGCAAAGTAATACACGTCGACCTCAGAAGGATTCCATGTCAAGCCACCGGCTGCAGATGTGGCATCGACGACGACCAGCCCATCTGCATCAGGACGTTCAAGGCGCATGGACACACCCGTCGATGTCTCGTTGTGGGTGAGTGCATAGACATCGCATGAGCTATCTGGTGATGGAAGTGGGTGAGTGCCAGGGTCAGAGGACACGACGACAGGTTCGGCAATGTGAGGAGCGGCATGTGCTGCCTCAGCGAACTTGGACGAGAATTCACCGAACACAAGATGTTGGCTTCGATCGCGAATGAGGCCAAAAGTGGCCACGTCCCAAAACACAGTCGAGCCACCGTTGCCAAGCACGATCTGCCAGCCCTCGGGAAGTCCGAAGAGTGAAGTCAATCCGTCACGCACCGAACCGACGATGTTCTTGACGGCCGGCTGACGGTGTGAGGTTCCGAGCACGTCTCGCGCCCGTGCAGACAATGCTTCGATTTGTTCCGTGCGAACCTTCGACGGCCCACAACCGAACCGACCGTCTCGCGGAAGAATTTCGGCCGGCAGGCGGAATGCGTTGGGGTTCGATTTGTTCACTGTGTAAGCATGGCACCCATGACCTCTCGACCGGAATTGCGACGCGTATCCACACGCCTGGCTGCCATCGCCGAGTCAGCAACTCTGGCTGTCGATGCAAAAGCAAAGGCCCTGAAGGCCAAGGGTGAGAATGTCATTGGTTTCGGCGCCGGCGAACCAGACTTTCCGACCCCCGAGCACATCGTCGACGCTGCCGTTAAGGCATGTCGTGACGTGAAGTACCACCGGTACACACCGGCAGCTGGACTGCCCGAGCTGCGCGAGGCAATTGCCGCCAAGACTCTTCGCGACAGCGGCTTTTCGTGCAGCGCCGATCAAGTATTGGTAACGAACGGTGGTAAGCACGCGGTGTTCACCGCATTTGCAGCACTCTGTGACCCTGGCGATGAAGTCATTTGTCCTGCGCCGTATTGGACTACCTACCCCGAGGCAATCACGCTGGCTGGGGGAGTACCGGTCATCATTGACACGGAAGAAGAAACCGGCTTCCGCGTTACTGTCGACCAACTCGACCGAGCGCTTACTCCACGTACGAAAGTGTTGCTGTTCGTGTCGCCGGACAATCCCTCTGGTGCGGTGTATCCACCCGAGGAAGTTAAAGCCATCGGTGAATGGGCTGTGCGCAACGGCGTGTGGGTCATCACCGATGAGATCTACGAACATCTCACCTACGGTCCGCACAAGTTCACGTCGATGCCGACACTGGTCCCTGATGTCGCAGATCAGTGCGTCATCGTTAACGGTGTTGCCAAGACGTATGCGATGACCGGTTGGCGCGTCGGCTGGATGATTGGCCCCAAAGATGTCATAAAGGCTTCGATCAACTTTCAATCACACGCCACATCGAATGTGAACAACGTCGCACAGGTCGCTGCACTCGCTGCGGTGAGTGGCGACTTGTTCGCTGTCGCAATGATGCGCGAAGCATTCGAACGCCGAGGAAAACTGATGCATCGATTGCTGACGTCCATTCCAGGGGTTACGTGCATGGAGCCACAAGGCGCCTTCTACTGCTATCCGAAGTTCGAAGGCCTTCTTGGTCGAAAAGTTGGGGACGGCACGCCTCGCTCAACCCTTGAACTTGCAGACGCGGTGTTGACCACGGCCAAGGTGGCCTTTGTGCCAGGTGAAGCTTTCGGCTCGCCCGGTTATTCGCGATTTTCCTTCGCACTCGGCGATGCCGACATCGAAGAGGGAATCAATCGTCTAGTCGCGCTCTTCTCCTGACACAGCCGTGATGCTTATCGGGGGCTTCCTCGATGTTCTGCTACGGTGACTCTCGCGTTGCAATAGCGACGTAGTACAGAACCCAGCGAAGTCGGTGAGATTCCGACACTGTCCCGCAACGGTGATGCTGTGCAGACCTCATGTCTGCAGCAGATGAGTCCGGTCGCCTGATTTTGTACGCGACAACCAGTCCTCGAAGGAAGGGCGGTCCGCGGAGGGAACCCGACTCTGGTCGGAGCTGCGACCCACTCTTCTTTCTCCAATTCCAAATGGAGGAAGAACATGACACCAACATCCACTCGCCGACGAAGAATCTTTGCGTTTCTCGCCGTGCCACTTATGACACTGGCCGCATGTGGCGGATCTGATTCATCGTCGGAGACGACGAACGTGTCGGATACCAATGTCACTGAAGTGACGTACCCAGTGACGGTGACCGCAGCCAATGGCGACGTCACTCTTGCTGCAAAGCCCGAGAAGATTGTGAGCCTGTCGCCGACCGCAACAGAAATGCTCTACGCAATCGGTGCTGGTGATCAAGTTGCCGCAATCGATGACATGAGCAATTATCCGGTCGAGTCAGCGTCGAAGGCCTCAAAGCTCTCGGGATTCGAACCAAATGTTGAGGCCATTGCTGCGTACGAACCAGACCTAGTTGTGATCTCGAACGACATCGCGTCAATCGCGCAGCAGCTCACCAGTTTGAATATTCCGGTGTGGCTCGGTTCTGCTGCTGCCACGTTGGACGACACGTACACGCAAGTCGAACAACTCGGGACACTCACTGGCAACACAGCAGGTGCACAAACGCTGGTCGCCCAGATGAAAAGTGATATCGAAACGGCATTGTCCGGGGTCGAGAAGCTCGCAGACGTTCCAGTGTTCTGGGAGCTCGATGACACCTACTTCAGCATCACGTCGAACACGTTCGTCGGTGCATTGCTCACCCAGTTTGGGTTCAAGAGCATTGCTGACGGCGTCGAAGCAGGTAACGACTATCCGCAGTTGAATGCAGAGTCGATCATTGCAGCGAATCCCAAGGTCGTCTTTCTCGCAGACACGAAGTGCTGTACCCAAGATGCGGCGAAAGTCGCTGCGCGGCCTGGTTGGTCTGCGATAGATGCGGTAATCAATTCGAGAGTTGTTGAACTGGACGATGATGTCGCATCACGCTGGGGCCCACGCATCGTCAACTTGGTGAAGGCTCTCGCCGACGCAGCCGCGAAGGTCTCGTCATAAGCGACACCACTTCGCTCGATTCTGTGGCGACCACCATCGGGAGAAGGTCTCGGTGGTGGTTTGCCGCGGGCGCCATCGCGTTGTGTGTCGCATTGCTTGCAGGCGTGATGATTGGCCCTGCAGGTCCGACGTGGTGGCGCGTTCCACTCGCGTTACTCGACAAGTTGCCGCTTATCGAGATTGACAGCGGGGTCACCAACTCTGAGTGGCTCATCGTCTGGCAAGTACGCACACCACGTGTGCTGCTCGCCGCATTGGTCGGTGCGACGTTGTCTGCCTCTGGTGCGAGTTACCAGGGAGTGTTTCGCAATCCGCTTGTTGATCCGTACCTGCTTGGTGTGGCTGCAGGCGCGGGGCTCGGTGCGACGTTCGTGTTCACCATTAATAGGGCCGGCACCAGTGATTGGCTCGTTGACCCACTTCCACTGGCGGCATTCGTCGGTGGACTGCTTGCAGTGTTCGTGACATACATCGTCGGAACTGCATTTGGCGGGGACCAATCGTCGACAACGCTCGTGTTGGCAGGTGTCGCGGTCACATCCTTGGCGACGGCGCTGCAGACATTCATGTTGCAGCGGAATACAGACGTCGTTCGTCAGGTGTATTCCTGGATTCTCGGTCGACTCTCGACAGCCACATGGGACGATGTGCGTCTCGTCCTTCCGTATGCGGTGGTGAGCACGACGGCTCTGCTCTTGCATCGTCGGCTGCTTGATGTTCTGCGAGTGGGTGACGAAGAAGCTTCGGCACTCGGAACCAACGTACGGCGAGTTCGTCTCGTCGTCGTTGTGGCAGCGACCCTTGGCACCGCTGCTGCTGTGGCAGTGAGTGGCCTCATTGGTTTCGTCGGCATCATTGTGCCTCATGCGGTTCGCCTTATTTGCGGTACGTCGTACCGAGCGGTGTTGCCGATGAGCATTCTCGTCGGTGCTGCGTTCTTGATTCTCGCCGACATTCCTGGTCGCATTCTCGATAATCCAGCTGAGACGCCCATTGGTGTCGTCACAGCATTTCTCGGCGCACCGTTTTTCTTGTTGTTGCTCCGCACCAGGCAGGTGGCTCGATGACGTCACTTGCTCTTGAGAACGTGTCGGTCACGTATTCAGGTCGCCGCGCATTGGTCGACTTCAGTGACACGGTGAAGCCCGGAGAGTGGCTGTGTCTTATCGGACCGAACGGTGCAGGGAAGTCGTCTCTCTTGCGGGCAATCGTGGGTACGACGCCACATAGCGGTCGTGTGCTCGTTGACGGAGTCGCGCTTGCATCGCGACCACAGCGTCGCCGCGCACAACTTGTCGCGTATGTGCCCCAAACTCCGATGCTTCCTCCTGACATGTCGGGTCGGGAGTACGTGTTGCTTGGTCGGAACCCGTTCGTGTCGCACTTTGGATCAGAGGCTCATCACGACAAGGCCTACGTTAATGACATACTCGCGCGGCTCGATCTTGAAGATCTCGCTGATCGCAAGTTGGCGAATCTGTCTGGTGGTGAACGTCAGCGTCTGGTCGTCGCACGCGCGATCGCGCAGGAAGCGCCGGTGTTGTTGCTCGACGAGCCGACGAGCGCTCTCGACATTGGCCATCAGCAAAAAGCTCTCGAGCTAGTCGACAAATTGCGTCGAGAGCACGGACTCACTGTCGTGTCAGCCATGCACGACTTGACCCTTGCTGGCACGTATGCCGACCGCCTGAGCCTCATTCACGAGGGCCATGTGGTGGCGACGGGCACCCCAAGCGAAGTACTACGAGCCGAGACGCTTGCAGAGTTCTATGGCGTGTCCGTGAACGTGCACACCGAGCCGGATGGTTCGATTGCGATAATTCCTCGGCGTAGTAGCTGACGTTCGCCGGTCGGACAGACGCCCGTAGTCTGACGAGGTCATATGTCAACTCTCGATCGTTATGTCGAAGGCTGCGCGGCAGCACATCAGGCCTTGTTGCTGCTTGTCGATGACATCGATTCAGACTCCATTCGCGAGCCGTCTCTTCTTCCAGGCTGGACCAGGGCTCATGTGCTCAGCCACATTGCACGAAACGCAGAAGGCCTTCGCCGATTCTTCGACGCCGCCCGGGACGGTCGAGTGGGTGAGCAGTATCCAGGTGGCAGAGCAAAGCGTGACAGTGACATCGAAGAAGGTGCACAACATGCGTGCATCGACATCGTGTCTGAACTTCGCACATCGATGTGGGCGCTTGAAGGCGCGTGGGCGGGTGCTACGGCGGAAGTGTGGGCATCGAAGGGTCGGCTCCTTACCGGCGCCGAAGTGACGTTGGAGGAATCCGTATTTCGACGTTGGCGCGAGGTCGTGGTGCATACGACAGATCTTGGTTATGGGCAGACGTGGAGCGATTGGCCGAATGACTATGTACGTTTCGAGATGGACAGACAACTCATGGCGTGGCGGGCTTCGCAGCCAATGGGCGTGAAGGACTTTCCTGATGCTGTGCGAAAGCTTCCAGACAAGGAACGACTCGCATGGTTGCTGCAACGCACGACGGTCGAGGGTCTTGGGCTTGGGCCGGGAATCTGACATGTCTTGTCGTTCAACTGCTATCGCGAGACGTATGAGCGTCGTCATCGTGGCGGTGCTGGCTGTTCTGGCGCTGCCAAGTGTCGCATCGGCGCATGCCTCACTCGACGGCAGCACGCCTGCAGCGTCGTCCGTCGTGCCTGAATCACCTGATGAGATCGTGCTCGACTTCGACGAGACAGTCGAACCACGACTCGGATCCTTGAAGTTGTTCGCTGATGACGGACGTGAAGTGGAAGTCGGAGAGCTGGTGCGCGATACATCAGATGAGTCGATCGTCCGTGCTTCAGTCACGGTGCTCGCAGATGGACCATATGTCGTGGTGTGGCGGGTCACGAGTTCAGATGGACATCCGGTCACAGGGGCGATTCCCTTCGAGGTGGGCGATGTGTCGACAGGGTCGACAACCGACCTTCTCGCAGATGTCGTCGGCTCGTTGTCGCCCGACCGATCCCTCGGTTTTGCCATCGGAATACTGCGCTTTTTCTCTCTTCTCGCGCTGGTCGTCCTCATCGGCTTCCTCGTGACGACGGTCGAGGGTGAGCTGATACGCCACCGCAGATCACGCACAATCACTGCGCTGTGTCTGGTGAGTCTGGTCGCCACTGCCATCGGAATTCTCGTCTTGCAGGGTCCGTACACGACCAATGGTGATTGGGGAGATGTGATGTCAGTTGCACTCATCACTGATGTCGTGTCGACTCGGCTTGGTACTGCACTCACTGTGCGACTCGCGCTTGTTCTTCTGCTCGCTGCACTATTTGCTCCCGCGCTACTTCGTCGCCGCAACGCGCTCTGGTCGAACGTCATCAGCCTGTCCGTCGTTGGTCTCGTGCTTACTTTCAGTGCAAGTGGTCACGCCAGTGCACGGCCGTCGCCGGTGCTCCTGGTCGCACTTGATGCGGTTCACCTATTGGGTGTCGGTGCATGGATCGGGGCATTGTTGGCAGCGATTGTCCTCGGTGCTGACTTGTTCGACGCTGGTCCTACGATGGGTGAAGTTCGACTCATTGATCGCCTTTCACGCATCTTCACGTGGGCAATGCCGATTGTCGTGGTAACTGGTGCAGTCCAAGCGTGGATGCTGGTCGAAGATCGCAGCAATATTCTCGACACGACGTATGGCCGAGCGTTCATCGCCAAGGTCATTCTCGTTGCACTCGCGGTGGCCCTTGGAACAGGAATTCGACGTCGCATCACACGGGGCGATCAGACATCGGTCAAGCGCGCACTCATGTTCGAGGGAATAGTTGCGTGCATCGTTCTCGGTCTCGCTGCGGTGATGGTGTCGAATGCTCCCACATTGAATGAGGGAAGTGGTTCGTCGTCGGTGACACTCGTGCAAGGTGGTGTGTTGGCAGACATCACCGTCAGTCCCGCACGTGTCGGGACCGTCGAGATCCACACGTTGTTCAGCCCACCCGGTGGTTCACTCGCACCAGTGGAAGAAGTGAAGGTGCGCTTGCAATTACCGTCACGAGACATCCCGGTCATTCCCGTCGACATGGTCGAACTGGGCCCGAATCACTGGAGTGGTGTTGCCCAGGTTCCTTATTCAGGAGAGTGGTCACTGGATGTGGTGGTGACGCCGACAAAGAACTCGACACTTTCGTATTCGACCACAGTGAAGGTTGTCGGCTAACGACGTTTCGGCAACCGCTTCATGACGATGTGGTGGGGAAGACCTGTTGCATCGTCCATGAACATGTCTCCCACCATGCGGTATCCGCACTTCACGTAGAAATCCATCGCTGCATCACGTGCTCGCGCCCACACAATGACTGCGCCACGCTCGGTCGCCCGCGTCTCACCAGCATTGAGGATCAGCCGGCCGATGCCACTCCCTTGAAGGTTCTCGTCGATAGCCATGCCCTTCAATTGCACCGCCCGAAGTGTCGGTTCAACCGGATACGGTCGGTCGATCCACGAAGACACTGCAATGACGCCGATGTCGTTACGCACTCCGAGATGAACCGTGGACGGGTCGTCATCTTCCACATACGACGGGTTCGATGAAGGTGTTCCTTTGCGCAGCACTCTGATACGCAAGTCGAGAACGTCAGCGAGAGGAAGTTCCTCGACCGTGTGAGTCGCCATACGGCAACGATAGCGATACTGTCCGATGGGCAATTGTCGATGCTTCACGTGGGTCATGCGTGACAAGCAACGTCGGGATGTTCATGCCGGAAAGCATTGTCACCAGGTCGTCTTGAAGTTGGTCATGCAAGGCGGCGTCAAGACCTGTCAAGGGTTCATCGAGAAGCAAAAGTCGCGGACGAAGAATGAGCGTTCGGGCGAGCGCAACACGCCGAGCTTCGCCGCCAGACAATGTCGTGACGTCACGTCCCTGATAACCACCCAGCCCGACGAAGGACAACATGTGCTCGACCTGTTCGCGAGCAGTCCTGGTATCGACTCCGGCGGCACGCAGTCCATACGACACATTCTTCTCCACGTTGAGATGAGGAAAGAGCTGGCCATCTTGGAAGACCATGCCGAACTGACGACGGTGTGGCGCCAGAGCGCGAACATCGTGACCGTCGAACCAGATGACACCGCGCTCGACGCGTTGGAAGCCGGCGATGACGCGGAGAAGTGTCGACTTGCCGCAACCGCTTGGACCGGTGACAGCGACAACCTCGCCAGCATTGACTGTCAACGAGAACGTTTCGAGGATTGGCTTACCATCGATGCTCACAGAAATGTTCTGAACTTCAAGCACGAGAGACCACCACGGCGACGAATACGACCATGATGAGCGACACCGCAAAGCCTGCAGCCTGGACGACATCACCTGGTCTCCCAAGTAGTTGTGCGAGAACGACCGGCAATGTCTGAGTGTCTTGTCGACTGAGAAACATCGTGGCTCCGAACTCGCCTATTGACAGTGCGGCAGACACCCCGGCTGATGCTCGTAGGGCTCGCCGTGAGCATCCGATGTCGATTGTCCACCAGGTTCTGAACGGACTAGCACCGAGTGTGGCCGCCGCATCTCGTTGTCCTTGTGACACAGATTGCAATGCCTGTGTGATGATGCGAGTGGCGAGCGGGAGCGCGACCACTGCGTGCATCACGGGAATGAGCCACGTGGATGATCGCCAATTAATGGGTGATGTGTCGAAGGTGATGATGGCGCCGAATCCGAGAATCACACCCGAGGTGACCACCGGCCCGGCGGTGAGAAGTTCCAGGTGACGTGTGCCGCGCACCATGCGGTCGCGTGCCGTTGCGAGAACGACAGCGCATGGAACTGCGATGGCCACACACACCACCGCAAAAATGGCTGTGTTCAAAAGGGCGCGTGGCACCTCGACCCCGACTGTCGACAATGAACCATCCCACAGGGCTCGCCAACCTCCCAAGCTGAACTCTCCTTGGCGGCCGAACGAGCGACGCACGAGGACGATGAAGGGGGCGCACATGAGTGCACATGAGATGGCAACGAATGATGCGATCAACTGACGGTGAGGGTGAAACCTTAAAGGAGACCCGTTTCCGATTGCGGAGCGCCCTGCCATAGATGATTCGCCTTTGGCGAAGGCGAACAGAATTCCGACGATGATGATCTGGAGTACAGAGAGGACCACTGCCTCGTCGACGTCGCCAAAGGTGACAGCTTGGGTGAAGATTTCAACTTCGACCGTTCGGTATGACGGACCACCGAGGATTGCGACGACTCCGTAGGACATGAAGGTGAAAGCAAAGACCAGTGCAGCGGCGGCGGCAATTGAACCCCGAAGGAGTGGGGCTGTCACCGAAGAGAAGGTCTTAAGAGGGCGTGAACCAAGTGACATCGCAGCATGTGTCAGGTCGCGTGGAATGAGATTCCATCGACTTCCCACGACACGAACGACGACGGCAATATTGAAGATGCAGTGTGCAATCAGGATTGGCAACAACCCCGTGTCGTCGTCGCCAGGAATGACTGAGCGCACCGCCGTGGCCACCACGACAGATGGCATCACGAACGGTGCGACCATGACCGCTTGCGCGGCTGCATGCCACCGGAATCGAAACACCGAGAGGGCCCAGGTCACTGGTAGGCCGAGCGCAAAAGTAAGAATTGTGCTGAGAGTCGCTTGCCATGTCGTGAACCAGAGAACATTCCACGTTGTCGCCGAGGTCAGGTGTTCAAGCAGTGAGCCCAGCGAGGTCACCGAAGTGACGAGATTCAATGTCGGTAGTACATAGAAGATCGCAAGCAAACCGACGGGCACAGTCAGGAGTGCGGCAGCACGGGAATTGAAGCTTCGTGAGTCGTTTTCATTCTGACTCAGAACCATTTTCGAGGTCACAGGGCTGAATCCGCCCATTGCTCAATCCACTCTTCTCGATTTGCCGCGATTTCATCTGCTTCGATTGTCAGCGGATTCTCGGGTTTCGCCGCGAACTTTTCGAACACTTCTGGCAACACCGCGGAGTCATTGACGGGAAACACGAACAATGAAAGCGGCATCGATTCCTGGAAAGTCTTTCCAAGCAAGAACTCAACCAGCAGATCTGCCTCTTCAGGATGTGGAGCACCACGAAGGCGACCGACGTATTCGATCTGACGAAAACATGACGATTCCATCACTGACGTCGGCGGCTCAGACACGGGTGGGTCGCTGTAGAGCACCTCTGCCGGCGGTGAGGAGCCGTAACTGACCACCAATGGACGCGATCCGTTGCCGGAAGACCCTGAGAATTCCACGGTGTACGCCGTTGTCCAGTCGTTGACGATTTTTACTCCGTTGGACCGAAGTTGTGACCAGTAGTTACGCCATCCGTCGTTCCCATATGTGGCGATGGTGGCAAGGAGAAACGCAAGACCAGGTGAGCTTGTTCGGGGATCTTGGACGACAAGCATGTCTTTGTATTCAGGTTTGACGAGATCGGCGAGAGCAAATGGCTTGGAAATTCCCGCATTATTGAAGTGCGCGTCGTGGACATTGATGCACACATCACCTGTGTCAACGGCCTCGTACGAATCAAGTACGTCAGCATCTTGCACTCGCGCAAGGAAAGTGTTGTCGACGCCCCACAGCACGTCAGCTTCGGGATTTCCTGCCGTGAGAATCGCCTTCGATACGAGTGTTCCGGTGTCACCACCCGTCACGATGTTCACGTCAATGCCGGTCTCAGCCGTGAAGGACTCAAAGATGCCCTCTTGCGGCGTGAATGCATCGTAGGCAAGCAATGTCACCGAACGTTGTTCTGCAGTGTCGCTGTCGTCAGATGACGTTGAGCATGCCGTGAAAGTTGCCGTCGAAATCAACGTCATCAGTGCTACGAGCGTTCTTCTTCTCATTGCGTATCTCCGACTCCACGATGTCCTGCATCAAAATGTCCCGGTCTGACGACGAACAGCACGCCGTGAATCACCTTCACTGCCACCGCAGTGCTGGTTGCCACATTGCTGATTCCTCGCGAGCTGAATGCCCCAAGCACTTCGTCCTGCAGTGGCCAACGAAGGCCATCTGTGCTGTCGATGTGCACGTCACCACCGATGGGAATCAGGCTGATTGTCTCACCAGAGACAGATTGGAACGTGGCCTGGTGATGAGTCGTCGCGACGTGAATATGGGCGTGGCCTGTGGTGCACATTGTTCGCACGCCTCGTAATGCTGGGGTAGCGAGCACGTGGAGAGCACCGAGAATGTGGTCGAGTCGATCTCCGCCACCCGAAATCACGTGAATCGAAGCAACTCCGTGGTCCACTGCGATACTCAGTGCGAGTTCGGCATCTGTTGCATCTTTGTCTCGCGGATGTTGAATGACCGACACTGACGATCGATGAGCTTCAGCGAGCGAGGTCGAAGAGATGCTGTCGAAGTCACCGACAAGCACCGTAGGGGCCAGGCCAAGCGACAAGGCATTGTCCCAGCCACTGTCCGCCGCGATGACTAATGCGTCCATGCCATTCAACGCAGACTGTGGTGGGGGCGTGTCGCCACCCAAGATGACGACTGCGTGAGTGTGTTGACGAGCGACCATTCCATCCCTCCGCTGGAATTACCCAGATCAGGTTTTCGGGTCGGTGCTGGCGAGCACCCTCTCAGCCCGCCGATCCAGCGAGCTCCCCGTGTTGTTGTCAGCGTATCTGTTCGAACTGGCTTCGTGAGATGTCGAAACCTAGAAGGACGTACTTCGAAGTGCACTTGTTTTGCCACCTGAGAGTGTCGGTCTAGGTTTGCTATTGCGCGGTGGAGGTGCGACATGGGGAAATTCAGCGGGAAAGTCGTACTCGTTACTGGAGGCGGCCGTGGGATCGGCCGCGGGGTCTCACTCGCGTTCGGGCAAGAAGGTGCAACTGTCGCCATCAATTACCGACGTGACAAAGACGCTGCCGAGGCGACTGCGCGCGACATCGTCGCGGCCGGAGGCGAGGCCTCAATTCACTTGGCATCAACCGATGTCCCCGAGCAGTGCGAAGCGATGGTGCAGGAAGTAGTTGCGACGCATGGGGGAATCGATGTTCTTGTGGTGAACGGCGGTGTCGCCTCGCGCGGCAAGTCTGTGGCAGACACCGATGCGGAAGAGTTGTGGCGGTTGGTTGCAGTACATGCGCTTGGCCCACATCAACTGTGTCGGGCGGTGCTGCCGTCTATGCGCACACGCGGTCGTGGTGACATCGTGTTCATCTCCTCCACGGCCACTAGTTACTTTGGGGCCGGAAGCGCTCCATATTCAATGGGGAAATCAGCACAGGAAGCTTTGGCGCAAGTGCTTGCGAAAGAAGAACGACCACATCACATCCATGTCAATGTGGTCGCACCCGGTCTCGTGGAAACCGACATGGGAGTTCGAATGGGACGAGCCATGACCGGAGACATGGAGCTGCAGGACCTTCGCGCACTCGACGAGAAGAGCCCGTTTGGTCGTGTTTGTCAGCCATCCGACATCGCCGATGTGGTTTTGTGGTTGTGTAGTGACGCCGCCGGTTACGTGACAGGCCAGCGCATCGAGGTCGATGGGGGAGTCTCGCGCTGAATGGCCGGGCACGCCTAGACCCATGCACTAGTCGCCGGTAGCCTGAAGAACGTGAGCCCACTCGTCACCAATTCGTCAGACACGATCATCGAGATCACTCCCGAGGCGTTGTCCAAGCTCCTCGAACTTCGTGATGAAGAGCCTGAGAAGGAACGTCTCGGGTTGCGCATCGAAGTGCTCCTGGAACCAGGTGAAGAATTCAAGTACGACCTGTCGTTCGACGTCGTCACGCAAGCTGCGTTCAGCGACGAGGTGCGGACCATCGACGGGTTGAAGATCATCGTTCCTCAGTCAAGTGTCGAGCACATTCATGGCGCCACTCTCGACTACAGCGACAGACAGGGTTTGCTCATGCGCAACCCCAATAAGCCGCCAGCACCGGTCATCGATGGACTTGTCAGTGACGACGAGATGTCCGCTCAGATCGAGGCGGTTATCGCCACGGATGTAAACCCTTCGCTTGCAGCTCATGGTGGTTTCGTCACATTTGTCGGTCACGACACCGACGGCACCGCATACCTCACTATGGGTGGCGGCTGCCACGGATGTTCGATGAGCAAGATGACAATGCTCGAAGGCGTGCAGACAACGCTTGTTGAACAAGTTCCTGGAGTGATCAAGGTGCGAGACCTCACCGATCACACAAGTGGTTCGAACCCTTTTTATTCGTAAACACCGTCGCTGATCAGCGACGCTTCCACTGTGGCTGACGCTTTTCAGCGAACGCGCGCGGACCTTCCTTCGAATCCTCGGTCGAGAAGATCGGCCAGCCGATTTCGAACTCCAACTTCAATGCATCGATTTCGTTGAGTGTCGCTGTTTCCTGCACACTTTTCAGAATCGCCTCGACTGCAAGTGGGCCATTGGCGGCGATGAGTGCAGCCAGCTCCTTGGCTTTCTCAAGTGCGTGGCCGTCTGGAACGACATGGCCAATGAGACCTATGTCTTTTGCTTCTTGCGCGGTGTATGCACGAGCTGTCAACAACATCTCGAGGGCATTGGTGTACCCGATCTGACGTTGTAGGCGAACCGTCGAGCCACCGACAGGGAAGAGTCCACGCTTGGCTTCGAACACGCCGAATGTGGCACTCTCACCGGCAACTCGCAGATGAGTGGCCTGCAAGATCTCGGTGCCACCAGCGACGGCGTAACCCTCCACTGCGGCAATAAGCGGTTTGTGCAAGCGATAGTGGCGGAGCAAACCCTTCCAATGGATGTCGGGGTCTTCTGCCCATCGAGCTTGATGGGCGTTCTGGTTTTCATCTCCTGAGGCCCGCGCCTTCAGGTCCATGCCCGTGCAGAATGACCCGCCAGACCCTGTGAGAATTGCGCAGCGAAGGTCGTCGTCTTCGTTCAGCATTTTCCAGGCATCGGCCATACCCACGAGCATTGCTGGGCTGAGCGCATTCTTGGCCTCTGGCCGGTTCATTGTGACGATGAGAACGTGGTTCTCACGTTCGACCTTGAGGTGCTCGGTTCCTGCCATGGCTGCTCCTTTTTCGTCGCTCTATTCGGAGGTCGAAGATGTTGCTTACTACATTTCAGGCGGGGGAACGGCACCGAACTGCCGTCACACACTCATGGCTAATACGACCACATACAACCTCGCAGATTTGTTCGAGCAGGCCGCCGACGCCTGGCCCGACCGTACCTACCTCATCGACGATGATTCGCGTTGCACCTACAGAGAGATGGACGCAAGGGCCAATCGTCTGGCGCACTATCTCGCTGCTCAGGGCATCAGACCTGGCGATCACGTGGGTATCTACGCGTACAACTGTGTGCAGTGGGTCGAGACATTGTGGGCAGTGTTCAAACTGCGAGCAGTGTGGATCAACATCAACTATCGGTATGTCACCGACGAGTTGAAGTACTTGTTTGACAATGCTGGCCTCAAGTTCCTCGTGGTGCAGCCAGAGTTCGTCGAGCGCGCGAAGGAAGCCCAGCCAGGCCTTCCCATGTTGGTCATGGGGCCCGAGTACGAAACAGCGCTTGCTAGTCAGTCAGAAGTTCGAGACTTCGCACAACGTTCGAATGACGATCACTACATCTTGTTCACTGGTGGCACGACCGGCATGCCAAAAGGTGTCGTGTGGCGTCATGAAGACGTGCTGATGGCACTTGGCGGCGGAATCGACATGACGAATGGCAACCGAGTCTCGTCACCTCAAGATTTCATCACCAAGGGCAACAACGGTTTTGCCCTCACGACGTTTCCCATTCCGCCACTCATGCACGGTGCGACACAGTGGAGCATCATGGGCCAGAGCTTCGTTGGTAACACCAATGTGCTGCGCGCGAAGTTCAGCGCCGATGATGTGTGGCGCACTGTTGAGAAGGAAAAGGTGAACCTCCTCATGATCACGGGCGACGCCATCGCCCGACCCTTGCTCGAAGAGTTCAAAACCATGAAGGAGAACAACACTGCTCCTGACGTGTCATCACTCTTTGCTGTCTCATCCAGCGCAGTGCTCTTTTCGCAGGCGTCCAAGGACGAATTCCTCGACAACTTCCCGAACTTGGTCATCACTGATGCAATTGGGTCGTCCGAAGGTGGCGGCAACGGAATTTCGATGGTGAAGAAGGGCGACGCCATGAAGGGTGGTCCTACTGTCATGGCAGCTCCCGATGCGGTCGTGCTCGATGAAAATCTCAATCGTCTTCCACCTGGTTCTGGGAAAGTCGGCAAGTTGGCGCGCTTTGGAAATGTGCCAGTTGGTTATCTGAACGATCCGGAGAAGACCGCTCAGACTTTTGTCACCGGACCAGACGGCGTGCGTTATGTCATTCCGGGCGACTTCGCCATGCTCGAAGAGAACGGAACCATCACCATGCTTGGCCGCGGTTCCGTCAGCATCAACACCGGAGGCGAGAAAGTGTTCCCTGAGGAAGTCGAGAACGCGCTCAAGTCGCACCCTGCAGTGTTCGATGCAGTGGTTGTGGGTGTACCTGATGAACGGTGGGGCGAGCGCATCGCCGCCGTTGTTCAATTCCGTTCCGGACACACGGCAACCCTTGACGACCTACAAGCACACAGTCGTGAGCGCATCGCTGGGTATAAGGTGCCGCGCGAGTTGGTCCCGACCGACACCATCGTGCGGTCTCCGGCCGGAAAGCCTGACTACCGCTGGGCGAAGCAATTCGCGCTCGACAACGTCTAAAAGACCCTCGGAGGGAACATGACTGCAGGACAAGGACCACTCGCTGGTGTGCGCGTCGTAGAACTAGTGGGGCAAGGGCCAGGTCCGATGGGCGCCACGGTTCTCGCCGATCTCGGATGTGACGTGGTCGCTGTCGATCGACCATCGGTGGCGGCGAAGGTCAAGCGTGAACGTCCGTCGATCAGCCCGTTCACTCGTGGCAAACGAACGGTTTCACTTGACTTGAAGAACGCCGATGACATGGCGACATTGCGTCAACTCATCGACCATGCCGATGTTTTGGTTGATCCATTTCGACCTGGGGTGTGCGAACGACTCGGTATCGGACCAGACGTGGTGTGCGCATCGAATCCGCGACTCATCTTCGCCCGCATGACCGGATTCGGACAAGACGGACCGATGGCAATGGTCGCCGGACATGACATCAACTACATCTCGCTCTCCGGAGCGCTCGACATGTTGGGCGAAGAGAACGGTCCACCTCAACCGCCGATCAATTTGCTCGGTGACTTTGCAGGTGGCGGCATGTTGCTCGCGCTCGGAGTCTCGGCGGCGCTGGTTCATCAGCGCATGACAGGCAAGGGGCAAGTCATCGACGTATCGATGGTCGAAGGCGCAGCCATGGTGGCTGGAACTTTCTATCCGGGTGTTGACATGGGCAATTGGGGTCCACGCGGCACGAACCATCTCGATGGCGCTGCGCCGTTTTATGGCGTGTTCGAATGCAAGGACGGCGGTTACTTCGCCATCGGTGCGATCGAGGATCAGTTCTTTGCTGAACTCATTCAACGTATGGGTTTTGAAGACTTCGGTCCACAGTGGGACAAATCGAAGTGGCCCGAGCAGAAAAAGAAGATGACCGAGATGTTTCGAACCAAGACTCGTCACGAGTGGAGCGAGCTGCTCGAGGGATTCGAGACGTGCGCGACGCCGGTGCTCTCAGTGAAGGAAGTAGAGACTCACCCGCATACGAAAGCACGCGGAACGGTTGTTCGTCGAAATGGTGGTCTACACGCGCAGGCTGCTCCGAGGTTTTCTGGAACGCCGGTCGAAGCGGGCCAACCGGTGCATCCTGGTTCACATGACTCGGCACAAGTACTGGCCGACTGGAGCTAGTCGAACGAAACTGCTACTTCGTTGGTGCCGAATTGCCCAACGGACTGTTGGTGCTTGCCGCGAGCAGCTTTGCTCGCCAGTCAACGACGACAGAGTTCGTCGAACGACGCCACGACAGCATTCGCTCATCTGACTCTTTGGTCTTCTCCCATGTTGCCCAGTCTTCCCACGTGGGGATTGCCCACAGCACGATGACTTCTGAGTCGTTCACCATCGCGTGACGATACGCGCCCACAAGAGTCCAACCGAAGCTCTCACAAATTGTGCGGCCACTTTCATCGATCATCGACAAGTAGTCACGAGCAGAGCCCGGTCGTACTTGGATGAGCTCATGCATATAGCACTCACCGGTGACGCCGCGGGCAAGAAGCTGTTCAACGGTCGGGGACTGTGGCGAAGCCACCAGTAGTCGGTCGTAGCCCCCGCTGCGGTAGTTCAACGCTTCGGCCCACCACGGAACCAAGTTCTTGTCTTGATGAACCGGGTTGTTGAACTCATGACGGAAGTTTCGCGCGACACCGTCCCAACCGTCGACGAACTCCCACAAGTTGATGCTCTCGGGCCATCGTTCAGTGCTGCCAACAGTGCTGAAATTTCCGACCATCTCCATACGGCGCTCCTTGCGCGCGAGCGGACGGTAGTTACACATGTGCTCGTTGTACTTGGCTCGATTTTGTCCGACGATGTCAATGACTTCGTGGAGGTAAACGCGATCATTCATCGGAGCACGACTGTATCTGTCATCGGAGCACGTCCTTTTTCCCAAAGTTCTCACGTGGGTTGGTGAACTCGTCCTTGAATACGACTGCGCCGTTTCCATCGACATGCAAGATCAGTCCGTGTGTTCGCTCATCAGTGTCGTAGATCACTGCTGCACGTGCACCGCTCACCACACATTCGCGCACTTGTGCTCCATTAGGCACGTTCGACGAAACTGCTGCCTGCATGATCGCAGAAGTTGGTGATGTGAGGGGTAGCGGAGGATGGCTGAAGGCTTTCGGTCGCAGCGAGCGATCATCAGGAGTTTTCTGATTTCCACCAGCTTTGAACCAGCTCACGACGGTCGATTCACTGGTGGTTGGGTCGTACACGTCTTCTTCTTTGCGCCACTTGCCACCTCCTGCATAGGTAAGCAACGTGTAATTCGGAAACTCAAACTGCTCACCTCCGCCGCGTGGGTCAGGGAGGTGGTTCCAAATCCACAGTGAGACCTTGTCGTCAACGATGTCGTACCACTCAATAGAAAACGACATCGCCGGCACCACCGCCATCTGAGCGACGATCCAGTCACGTATTCCTGTACTACCGATGAATTGTCCGAGGCAGTGCTCGGTATACAACGCATCGTCGGTGAACACGTTCGACCAGCCAACCCAATCGTGGCCGTATGCACCGCGTCGCAAGAATTCGTGGAAGGCGCGCTCAACTTCGTCGTGCGTGTAGGTGCTCATCGGCACACCGTGGCTCCGTCAACCAGCATCGATTCACCACTCACGAAACTCGCCCGGTCACTGCAGAGCCACACTGCGGCTTCGGCGATCTCTTCGGGCTCACCGAGTCGCCCACGTCCGACAGTCTTGGCGACCATCTTCCCGATGTCAGGGTTGGCTTCGGTGAACTGTTGAATCATCGGCGTGTTCGTCGTGCCCGGAAGTACTGCGTTGACGCGAAGCCCCTGCTTGGCGAATTCAATCGCTGCAGTCTTTGTGAGGCCAACCACTCCGTGCTTCGACGCAACATAGTGGGGTAGTCCGGCAAAGCCAACGACTCCTGCGCCACTAGAAGTGTTGACTATTGCACCACCGCCACTTGCGAGCATCGCAGGTATTTCGTGCTTCATTGATAAGAAGACGCTGGTCAAGTTGATGGTGAGCATCCGGTTCCATTCGCTCAGGCTCAAGTTGGTGAACGATGACACCATGCCGCTGATACCGGCGTTGTTGTGTGCGCAGTCCAAGCGACCGAAGTGCTCCATCGCGGTTGCGACCATTGCAATCACTTGATCTTCGTCAGTGACGTCTGCCTGCACGGCGACAGCACTTCCACCAGACGTGGCGATGGCCTCTGCCACGCGCAATGCAGCTTCACCATCGACATCGGCGACGACCACCGAGGCTCCCTCTGCGGCGAACAGCCGGGCGCTCGACTCGCCAATGCCACGACCTGCGCCTGTCACCAATGCGACCTTGCCCTCGACCAACCCCATGTGCCACCAGCCCTTTCATCGGCGCGACGCGCCGTCGAATCACCGTAGTCAATGCCGAATGGGATACCGTGCGCGCATGATTCAGTTGATTTCATACCTGAAGCGCAAGCCCGGAACGACCCATGCTGAGTTCCTCGAGTACTGGCACAACAACCATGGCCCGCTCATCCGCAACTCCTCTGCAGCCAAGTACGTGCGCCGCTACGAGCAGCACGCTGCCGTCTGGCCCGAGCCGGGAAGTCGTATGCCCGAGCCCGAATGGGATGGCGTCACCATTCAGTGGTTCGACTCGGCGCAGGCCTTCTACGACCATATGAAGGAAGATGATTTCCCGGCGATGATGCAGGACACTGACAAGTTCCTTGACATGTCGAAGACCCAATTTGTCATCACTGAAGAGCCCACTGTCGTCATCAGCTGACGAGCAGGCACAGCACAAGGTGGCTCGACAGAACTGCATCATTCTCGCCGGTGCGGGTGTCGTGCGCGACGGCGTGGTCGACGACCTGCGTGATGTCGTCGTGCGCACGAACATCGGCGTATTCAACTCATGGGCCGCAAAAGGTCTGTTTCAATGGGACAGCCCAGCACACTTCGGCACGGTTGGGCTGCAACGCGATGACTTTGCACGTGCGCAATTGGCAGACGCTGAAGAAATCGTGATCGTCGGATGTGACGAACACGAAGCTCCACGACAATTGCTCGATGATCTCGGCATCACATGGCGCGAAGTTGCAACCGGCGAGTTACGGACATTCACTCATGTCGGACACGACGACATGCCCGAGCGCCCCGGTGTGTACGCAGCTCTTGCAGCCGTGTGCGGGCCCCTATACGAGGACAGCTCGGTTCCGCTGAACCCAGCACGCGCTGCTCGTGATTTGTCACTCTGGTTACCCGACGACGGATTCGCCACAGCTGATGCGAACATCTGTGGTTTCTGGCTCGGGCGCACATTTCCTACGCGCCATCTCGGCAGTGTCGTACTTCCGACGGCACCAGTCGCAGGTTTCGCCGCCACTAGTGCCCTTCGTGCATCTGGTATCGGACAGACCGTCGTGGTTGTCGCACCATCGATCGACGAGGCAACGCAGAGCGTTATCGAACTCGCGCAGCGTTCCGATCTGTCATTACTTCTCGAACTCTGGACAATGTCCGGGCCAACGTTGTCGTCGAAAGAGCGGCTTGAGCAGTTGACATCTGCACATGCCAAGGGTGGTGTTCAGGTTGTTGAAGTGGGAGTCAACTTCAACGCATTGTCTCGGCTCGTCGACGTATGCGGACCACCAAGAGTGTGGGGTCTTTAGTTCGACTTCCACGAATCGATGATCGACTGTGAGTCGCTCACCGTTGACATCGATGGCAACATGTTGACAAGGACGCCTTGGGCATAGTCCTCGGGGAAGCCTGCGCAACAGTCACGCGCGATGACGACGGAATAGCCGAGGTTGACGGCCTCGATGGCCATTCCGGGAACACCGACATTCAACGAGACTCCGCAGATGACGACAGTCTCAATTCCGCGCGCACTGAGCTGTGAGTGAAGGTCGCTACCAGTGAACGGCGTGACACTGACGTGGCGCTCTGAGATCAGGTCGGTTTCCTCTGGCCCGAGCATTGGTAGCACCTGTGCTGGTTCTGTACCTTGCAGTAGGTAGTTCGGATCCTTGCGCGCTGCGAACATCATTGGAAGATCCATGCGTGTGCCCTCGCGCGTCGGAGTCATCGTGAAGATGCAGTGGCCGACTGTTGCACCGACAGCCCTGGCTTCGTTCAGGAGGCGCGCCGTGTTCTTCTCCACGCCGGCGGCCGTGACCGCGTCGCGTAGCTGTCGGAAAAGGGCTGCGTCGCCGCAGATGCCCCTCTGCAGTTCCATCGTCAGTACGGCTGTTTTTTCTGGGGCGACGAGCGAAGACAATTCCATGATGGTTCACGGTAGTTCGCCGCCATGTGCGCTGTCAGTCCTACCTGAACTAGCGTCGGGGTCTCTCGCACCTGGGGTTAGGTGCCGCACATCAAGGGGGAACTCATGGGCAAGCCGATCGAGCTGGGAACACTTCTCTTCACCATGGTCGAGCCACACAAGGGGCACGAAGTCGACTACAACCGTTGGTACGAGACCGACCACTTCTATGGCGGTTGCATGGTCGCGCAGTACAACTTTGCCGGAGACAGATTCGTCGCCACACGTGACTTGAAGGAACTGCGTTACCCGAAAGAGTCGCCGATGACACCCGACCCGACGGTGGGTTCGTACCTAGCCATCTACTGGGTGTTGAAGGACCATCACGACGAATGGAATCGTTGGAGTGTCGACATGGTGCACCAATTGCACGCGACCGGCCGCATGTTTGCTCAGCGTGATCACATCCACACGGTGCTGTACGAAAAAGCATGGTCGATCCAGAAAGATGAACGTGGCACGCCAGTCGAGCAAGCACTTGATCGCAACTATGACGGAATCATCGTCAATGTTGGCGAATTGAATGAGGGCCGCACTCACGCTGAGCTCGAAGCGTGGACGCGTGATGTGTGGGCGCCACGAGCGATGGGCAAGAAGTGGGGCCCCGACCTCATCTTGAACGCCCTGCCCTTGCCGTTACTCGATGATGCACCAGCGGAAATTCCACGTATGAAGAATGCAGATCGTCGTTTCTTGCAGATTCACTTCGTCGACCATGATCCGAAAAAGAAGTGGGACAAGGGCTACGGCAACTTTGGTGCTGATCTCGAAGCCAGCGGAATTGGAACGCACCTGTGGACGTCGCCGTTCAAGCAGACACTCTTCGGTACTGACAAGTACACCGACAAGTTGTGGTGAGCACAAACATGGATCTTGCTCAATACAAAGGCAAGAAAGTTCTCGTCACCGGAGTCACTGGTTGGGTTGCGGGCCCCATCGCAACGGGTCTCGCGTCTGCCGGTGCAACGGTGTATGGCGCGTCACGATTTGCAAAGGCTGAACAGCATGCCGAGTGGCAGGGCAAGGGCGTCACGCCGGTGAGCGTCGATCTCGAGCAGGGTCGGTTCGATGAAGTGCCGGCGGATCTTGACTACGTCTTGCACTTCGCCGTTTCAAAGACCTCAGACTTTGAACAAGCCTTTGCAGCAAACGCAGAGGGAAGCGCGGCGCTCATGGAAGCCGCTGCATCGCGGTCTGATTCGCTGGCCGCTTTCCTACATTGTTCCTCGACAGCGGTGTACGAACCAAAGGATCATGAACCGCGCAAGGAGACCGACTTGTTGGGTGACAGCCATCGACCCATGCCTGGTATGCCGACGTACAGCATCTCGAAGATTGCAGGGGAAGTGTTGGTGCGCTATACCGCCAAACGACTCGGTCTTCCGACCGTAGTTGCGCGATTGAACGTGCCATACGGCGATTCCTACGGCTGGATGTTGTTCCATCTAATGATGATGGAACGTGACATTCCGGTTCCAGTGCACGTGAATCAGCCGACCTCGTACACGCCCATCCATGCTGACGACATCAATCGCAGTATTCCGTACCTGTTGTCGACGGCTTCGACCCCGGCAACGGTGATCAATTGGGGTGGCGATGAAGTTGCCGGAATCGAAGACTGGTGTGAGGAGATGAGCCGACTCACCGGACTCGTGCCGAAGTACAACCCGACAACAGCGACTATTGCGGCCATCATTCCCGACCTCGAGAAGCTGCACGCCACGGGTTTTCGATCGCAAGTCGGTTGGCGTGACGGAATACGACGATTGGTCTCGACCTGTCGACCGGATCTGCTGAAGAACTGATTCATGGAACTCGGTCTCACTATTTTCAATACCGACAGGTCGATGAGCGTCATTGACCTTGCAGTCGAAGCTGAGGCACGAGGTTTCTATTCGTTGTACATTCCCGAGCACACGCACATCCCCACGAGTAGGTTGACGCCCGCGCCAACGGGTGACTCAGAACTTGCAGATGACTACAAGCGAAGTCTCGACCCGCTCGTGTCGCTTGGCGCATGTGCGGCAGTCACCACGAAGTTGAAACTCGGAACAGGTGTCGCGCTAGTCGTTGAGCACGACCCCATCGCATATGCAAAAGAGTGGGCGACACTTGACTTCATCAGCGGCGGACGAGCGGTGTGCGGCGTCGGATACGGGTGGAACAAAGAAGAGATGGCTGACCACGGGGTCGACTATGTGACGCGCCGCGAACGCACACGCGAGTACATGTTGGCGATGAATGCGCTGTGGCGAGATGAAGTGGCTGAGTTCTCGGGCGAGTACGTGTCGTTCGAGCCGTCGTGGGCGTGGCCAAAGCCCGTTCAACAGCCCCGCATCCGCACACTTATCGGCGGTTCACCCGGCCCGAAGATGTTTGCAGCCATCGCCGAGTGGGCAGACGGTTGGATCCCTATTGGCGGTGCAGGCATTCGCGATTCCTTACCGGTGCTGCACGATGCGTGGTCGCGGCAGAATCGTGTAGGCACACCGGACATCGTGCCTTTCGGAACGCTTCCATCAGACGAAAAGTTGGCGTACTACCGCGAGATCGGTTGCACTGAAGTCGTGCTGCGCGTGCCAGCTGCGGATCGCGACACGGTTTTGCAGACACTCGACGCCTTCGCCGCATACATCGGCAAGTTCTGACGTCTACTTCGGAAGTCAAACTTCAAATTTCGTTTTACGACAAGCCAATCATTGAGCGCAACAAGTCACGGTGCATGATGAGTTGCTCTGGTTCGTCGGGTTCTGCGGCTTCACCGTATGCAATCTGTCGTCGAGACGTGCGAATGGATATTGCAGCGAATCGCATGGCGGCGTATACCTGGTACCACGTGAGGTCACCTAGGTCATGTCCACCAGCAGCGACATAGTCGGCAACAACGTCTTCCTCGAGCATCATGTCGGGGAAACCTGGCATGCCCATGACTTCGGCGATGTTCTGGAAGAAGCGATGCATGAACACCATCCATCCGACATCGACTCCGGGATGGCCGACGTTGACCATCTCCCAGTCGAGCACTGCGACGGGCTTGGGTCCGCGAAACAACATGTTTCCGATACGTGCGTCACCCCATGACAACACAACGGGGCCAGGGTCGCTGGGCATGTTCCGTTCAAGAAAGTCGAAGGCCGCCTCAATGGTGGGGTAGGAGATGCCGGCACGCGACCATTCGTAGTATTCGCGTTGTTCCTGCAGCATGCGTCGGAGTGGTTCGTTCAGGTTTGGTGCGGCAAACGACACGTCTTCACTGTCAAGTGGAATCGCATGGATTTTGGCGAGCACAGTGACCGCGTTGCGTTGTAGTTCGCGTCGTTCATCTGAAGACATGCCGTCCAAGAAACTTCCACCGAAGGTGTACGGCATCATGTCTGGTGGGGCTTCCCCCTGGATGCGATCCATTATGAAAAACGGTGCTCCAAGAAATGACTCGTCGAGTTCCACGTCAGTCACGTTCGGAACTGGGACATCGCTTCGTGCTGCAACGAATTGCATCGCCTTGTACTGGGCTTCCAAGTCGTACACGGGAAACACCGGCCAGTCGTCCATACTCGGACGAATACGCGCAACCATCGGATACTTCATGCCGCCTGGGTCAAGGTTGAACAAGATGGTCTCGCTGCTCATGCCGGTACCTGTCGGAACTCCGACATCAAGGATTGCCACGGAGCAGTTGAGTTTTTGCTCGTACCAGTGCTTCAGTACTTCAGCAATTTGCTGTGGGTCTCGTTTAGACGGGAGTGGCATGACAATCAGCGCATGTAGAGAAGGTGTTCGAAACGGTCAGCGATCTTCCATCCGTCACTTGTGCGCTTCACCGCGTCGCGGTACCAGCCACAGGCTTCCATGTAGTGAGGTGTGTCGCCGGGAATGCGCATGACCATCTTGTACATGCTGCGGACGTTGGCAGTGTCGTCACCAGTGAAGTTGATGACGACGTTGCTCGCTTGGCTGGCCGAGATGTCGAACATTCCGAACACACCTTTCAACCATTCAGCTGCCTCAGCCGGCGACCCGGCGACACCGCCTGCAGTTGTGTAGTCAGCGTGACCATCAGAGGTGAAGCAACCTTGCCAAGCATCGAAATCACGGTCGAGCATGGCGTATGAATAGGTGTTGAGAAGTTCGGCGATGAGAAGCCGGTCTCCTGCGCGTGCATCTTGCATGTTGTCCCCCAAGTTGTCGGCCGCCGTTGCGACCCCTGAGAGAGTGTTCTAGCCCAACTCGGTGCCGAGGATGGAAATGAACGACACCATTTCGCCTGGGTACCCACCAAGATTGTGGGTGAGGGCCAGCGAACGGTCGGTGGTGATCTGGCGGTCATCGCCAGCTTCATGGCGCAATTGCAACCAAGCCTCGAACATCATGCGCAGACCAGACGCGCCCACGGGGTGACCGAAGGACTTCAGTCCACCGTCGGGGTTCACCGGAAGTTGTCCGTGCAAGTCGAAGCGACCATCGAGAACGTCTTTCCATGCTGTTCCACGCGGGCTGAATTGAAGGTCTTCCATGAGGACAAGCTCGGTGATAGTGAAGCAGTCGTGCACCTCAGCAAGTGCGATCTGATTGCTCGGGTCAGTGATGCCGGCTTGTGCATAAGCATCAACTGCACAGGCGGCAATTTCGGGAAACGTCGTGTAGTCATACTCAGGGTTGGTGAGACCCGATCCGTTGCCGGCAACAAAGGAAAGTGCCTTCACATACAGAGGTTTATCGGTGTACTTGTGCGCATCTTCTGCGCGACAGACGATGGCGGCAGCCGCTCCGTCGGCAACGCCCGCACAGTCAAACACTCCGAGGTCCCCAGCAACTTTCGGCGACTTCTTGATGGTGTCCATGGAGACTTCTTTGCGGAACTGCGCGCGACTGTTTCGTGCACCGTTGTAATGGTTCTTCCAAGCAACGTGCGCGATTGCCTCTCGTAGTTCATCGGGATCGACGCCGAATTTCTTGGCATACGCAGGTGCGACCATCGAGAACATGGCAGCTGCGGTGAGTGTGCGGCCGGTTCCATCGTTTGGCGGTGGGGCTGCATTCAAACCTTGAAAGCCACTGTCTTTTGTCTTTTCGACACCGACTGCCATCGCCAGGTCGTAAGCACCACTGGCCACGGCGTAGGCCGCTTGACGCAGTGCTTCGCTGCCAGTTGCACAGAAGTTCTCGACACGCGTAACCGGCTTGTTGTCCAACTGGAGCGGGCGTGAGAGTGTGATGCCGCTCATTCCGCCTTGCGCAGTTCCAAGCCAATACGCGTCGACATCATTCTTTGCAACACCTGCTGACGAGTAGCACTGGTTCGATGCCTCAATGACAAGGTCGTCGAGGCCAAGGTCCCAGTGTTCGACGAAATTGGTGCAACCCATTCCGACGATGGCCACTCGGTCTTTGATTCCATGTGATGCCATGTTCGTTTCTCCTTCTCAGTTCGTCGTTGGGTCAGTTGTCCCGGACGAGCGTCGCCTTCCAGAAATAGTTGGGGATGTCATCGACTGTGAACAGTCGACGGAATGTCATTCGGACTCGCCGCCCGATTTTGACTTCTTCGATATCAATGTCGCACAACTCAACCGGTAGGCGACCCCCGCCGTCGAAGTCGACAACGGCGAAAACAATGGGAGGACTCGGCGAATAAGCAAGGCGGTCGATGGTGAAAGTTGCGATGGTGCCGAGCACGTCTGCCATCGGAGCATCTTCCATGTCGTCCGTGCGTTGACCGTCGACCGAAACGCGAATTGGTGGAAGGTGCACGCTGCCGGTGGACTTGTCTCGCGAGCCGATGAATCCGTACTTCCATTTTTCACTACGTGCTGCAGCAGTCGCAGAAATGCGCTGAGGTTCTGGACGTCGTGGGGGTTCGATCGCCATCATTCCGCGCCAGGAGAGGAACTTGCCATAGGAAAGAGGTGCGCCACCGTTCACTTGGTTCTCGAGGCTATGGGTCGGTCGCGCGTTGGCGAGATGCTGCGTGGTGCGCAAGATGATGACGTCGGCGCCATCGGTCAGTGACACCAGGGCGACCACCTGGTTCGGTTCACTGTTCTCGAGCAGGCTCGCGAGCAAGAGACCAGGGTGAGCGGCACCAGAGTTGCCGATGGTTGGGACCACGTCACTCACGACTTTGGCAACCCCCAACTTCGCGGCAACTGATGAGGCGACCCGTGCATGAGGCGATGCCACTGCGATCATCGCAATCTCTTCGGTTGAGACCTTTGCATCAGCCAGAGCTTGCTTCCATGTGGCCTTTGCTAGCGGTGAATACGTGACTTCGCTGAATTTTTCGTCCCACACTTTCGTGCGCACCGTGCCCGGGGCGCGCCAGCGGTCGATGAATTCTTCAGTGGCACTTGCTATAGCGAGGATCTCGGCGGCAACCGGTGCTGCCGATGAGTCTCCGATGACGAAGGCGGCACCAGCGTCACCGCCGTTTGCTTCTTCAGCGCTTCCAGCGAGACCGGTGCGAACATCGGCGCTTGTGACCAGAGTTGTGACACCACTGCGTGCAGCCATGATCAGACCACCGACGGCACTGCGCACGCTTGCTCCGAGATCGAGCGCGGTCACAGAGTCATTCATGCGAAGTGCCGCATGAATGACCGTCGCATTCGTCTTGTCCGCATATGACGGGCTGACCGTGGCGAACAGAAGTTGTTGCGGCGTGAGATTTCGACCACGCAAAGCGCTACGCGCTGCTTCAACGGCCATGGTCGTTGGATCCTCATCGAACGAAGCGACCGTGCGTGTTCCTTTCCCGCCACCTTGACCTACAAACGGGGCGATGGAGGACTTATCGAGTCGTCGGTAGGGCAGATAGGTACCCCAAGTGATGATTCCTTGCACGATGTAAGGCTAGTTGTTCGAGCCTGAACGTCCGCCATGAACTCTCGCCCTCTGTGTCCCTCTGGACTGCGCGCACTACGGTGTCATTCATGCGACTTGGAGACATTGAAAACGTGCAAGCCAAGGGCAACGGCAAGCCGTTGGACGGGGTGCGCATTCTGGCGCTCGAGCAGATGCAGGCACTGCCGTTCGCTACGCAGCTCATGACACGACTCGGTGCCCAAGTTGTCAAAGTCGAAAATCCCAAAGGCGGCGATCTGGCACGAGGCTCATTCCCCGCGATGACGCAACCAGACGGTCGTTCGGCCGGAGCAACGTTTTTGCGTAACAACTTGAACAAGCAGTCCATCACAATTGACATAAAGCACCCCGAAGGGCGTGCATTGGTGTTGAAATTGGCGACAAAGTTCGATGTGTTCGCCGAGAACTTCAAAGGTGGTGCACTGAGAAAGATGGGGCTCGCCTACGACGACGTGCGAGCTGTCGCACCGAACGTCATCTATCTGTCGGTGTCGGGGTTCGGTAACACTGTCGAGTCGCCATATGGGTATTGGCCGGCATATGCAGCGGTCGGCGAGGCTATGAGCGGCTTATACGAATGGAAGCGCCCGAAGGGCCAGCCTCCGATTGTCAGCCCCGTCGGAGCGCTCGGAGATATCGGCACCTCGCTCTTCGGTGCGATCGGATTGCTCGCTGCACTACGCCATCGTGACCTGACTGGTATCGGTCAACACGTCGATGTGTCGATGTTCGATTCCATGGTGGCATTCGCCGACGTGGTCACGAACTACTGGTCGATGGGTGAGCGTCCTGAACCAGGTGGTGGGTTGAACCTGATCATGGATGGTTTTCCTGCACAAGATGGTTGGTTCATCGTTCAATGCGGTCGTGAACATGAATTTGCTCGCTTCGTGACTGAAATAGGGAAGCCAGAGTTTGTTGATGATCCCCGTTTTGCAACGCGTCAGGGGTGGCGTGAGCACATGGAAGTCATTCGCGAAGCAGCGGCTCAATGGGCTGCCGATAAGACCTCGGTCGAGGCCTGCCACATTCTTGCGAAAGCCGGAATTGCAGCAGGCCCAGTGCTGAGCGCACAACAAGTCATTGACGACCCGCATGTGAAATCACGCAACATGTTGGTCGAGATGCCACGCACGGATGACGTCGTCGACCCGATCGTGGTGCCCGGGAACCCAGTGAAGCTAACCGGAGTCACCGAAGGCCCCGATTCGATGCCGCCAATGCTTGGTGAACACACAGACGTTGTGCTGTCGGGTGAGTTGGGATTGTCGGCAAGTGATCTTGAGGCGTTGCGCTCTGAAGGTGTGATTGGCTGACCGAAGCAGTGATCTAGTCGTCGAGTTTTTCGACGTCGAACAGCGGAAACAAATTTTTGAAGTGCAGAACCACATGCACGATGACGAATACAACCGCGTACACGTAGAGACCAATACGAAGCGATACCAAGTCGCCGAAAGCTCCGAGGGCAAATGAGCCGACGGGAATACCGGCAAGAACTCCGAGAAGATAGAACGACACTGCACGACCGCGTACGCGGTCAGGAACCGTGCCTTGAATGAGGGTGTTGAGTGCGACGGCCATCAGCAGGTGAGCCATGCCCCCAAGGAAGAAGCCGATGAGGCCAAGCAGATAGCTACTTGTTGCAGCGATGAGTACGGTTGAAAGGACGTAGAAAACGAGAGCTTGGCGCACTGCAACTGATCGCTTCAGCCGCTTTCCATAGCGAGCAGACACAATGCTCGCGAGCACTGAACCGAGGCCGAGCGACATCATGAGCCCGGCATTGTCCGTGCTTGGTCGTTCGAATATGCGAGCGGCAACGGCTGCGCTGATGAATTGCACGGCTTGACCAAAGCAGCTGCTGATGAACGCCATGATGACGGCAAGGCGCATGGGGGAATGGCGCCACATGTATCGAGCCCCGTTTTTCAGCGCAGTCATCACTGTGAACTCACGAGAGGCCGTCGAACCTGGTCGCGTGTTGACGACGGCCAACACCACGATGACGAGGATGAAGGTCGATGCGTTGCCAAAGATCGCTGCTCCAGGTCCGAACGCGCTGATGACGACACCAGCAAGTGCTGGACCGATGAACCGCGCCAGGGTGAATTGCACTGAATTCAGGCGCACCGCATCGAGCATGTCTTCCTCGGGAACGAGCGATGGAACGAATGCTTGCCACGTCGGTGCGCCAAACCCGGTGGCGACGCCGTTCATGAAGCCGATGACGATGATCCACCATGGGGACAACATGTCGGCCACATACAGAGCGAAGAGCGCGAAGCTCGCGAGCATCTGCACCGTCTGTGTCGTGATCAGCATTCGTTTACGCGACACTCTGTCGGCGATAACCCCGGCCCATGCGGTGAACAAGACCGACGGCATGGTGTTGACCAGTGTTGAAAACCCGACCCATGTCGCACTGTCGGTCATGTCGAAAAGCAATGCCGGTACAGCGACAAGCTGCATCCATGCCGCACCGTTTGAGATAGAGGCGACAATGAAGAAGGTACGGAATGACTTATGTCTGAAGACTGAACCGGCAAAACGTGCCGGTCGCAACGACCCCGAACTGTTGTCGCGGGCGATGGCTTCGGCCTCCACCTCGCCTTCGAGGTCTCCGGTGCTCACAAGTCGGGCAGTGGAAGGGGCAAGTTAGGGGCGACGAGACCGCCATCCACGGGAATGACTTGTCCGGTCACGTAGCTGGATGCTGGTGAAGCGAGATAGAGAACTGCAGCAGCGATGTCCTCGGGTAAGCCAACACGACGCAACGGAGTTCCGTTCTCCAGTCCTCTGCGGATGTCATCGTTTGTCATGACAGTGGCAAGTGCTTCAGTGAGAATTGCACCTGGCGCAACAGCGTTCACACGAATCTTGGGGTTCAATTCGAGCGACAATTGACGCACCGAGTGGTCGACCGCAGCCTTCACCGAGCCGTACATGGCGTAACCACGTCCCGCAAGGTGGCCGATGGCTGACGAAATCATGATGATGCTGCCTCCACCGACTTTGATCATGTGTGGAACTGCAGCTCGGACAACTCGAATACCGGTGGTGACGTTGCGGTCCCACGCATCTGCCAGCGCAGCATCACTCGCACGGGTAAATGGCCCTGGCATCGCACCCCCGACAACGTTGACCGCGACGTCAATGCGACCAAGTTCGGTAGCGGCGAGATCAAATGCCGCAGTGACGGCATCAGAGTTCATGGCGTCGCATTCGATGGCGACTGCGCGACGTCCCATGGCGCGAATCTGGTCTGCAACCTCATCAATCTGGGTTTTGGTGCGCGATAAGACGGCTACGTCAGCACCAGCCTCGGCCAACGCAAGTGCGCTCGCAGCGCCGATGCCACGACCCGCCCCATTCAGTACGGCCACCTTGCCGTCGAGCCGGAATGAACCGAGAACTGACATGTCAGACCATCCAGCGTGAAAGTGAGTCGATGACACAGTTCGGCTTGTCCGAGCCTTCGGTTTCGACGGTGATTCGGATGAGCGTTTGAAGACCACCAGTGATCTCGGAGACTTCGATGAGCTCTGCACCGGCGCGAACTCGTGTTCCAACCTTCACCGGTGCGGGAAATCGCACCTTTTCGACTCCGTAGTTGACTCCCATCGAGAAACCTTGGACTTCAATGATCTGTGGAAGAAAATAGTTCGAGAGCGAGAGCGTGAGATATCCGTGCGCGATAGGGGCACCAAACGGGCCTGACTTTGCACGTTCGACATCAATGTGAATCCACTGACGGTCACCAGTTGCCTCAGCAAACTGGTTGATGCGCTCTTGCTCCATAGTCATCCACTCGCTGTAACCGAGATGTCGACCCTTGGCCGCACGAACTTCCTCGACGCCGTTCAAAGTAGTGACTGCCATCTCAGGCTCCGAGTTCTTTCAAGGCCGTCTCGGCCTCACTGACGATGCGTTGAATGAGTTCATCGCACGTGGGAAGGTCATGGATGACTCCAACGACCTGTCCGCTTGCCATGACTCCGGCATCAATGTTTCCATCAATCATGGTTGCTTTCAGCAACATCGGCGTGTTTGCGGCCATGAGCATCTGGGCGAACGTCAAGTCCATTCCTTTGCGCATCGCGAGCCCCTCACGCAACATCTCTGACATTGGTGTGCCAGTCATCTTGCGGAACTTAAGAGCGTTGAGAGCGGCACGCGGGAGGGCAAGGAGACGACCACGGCCGCTTTCCAAGAACTCCACCAAGTCGGTGCGGAGCACGCGGTGAGGAACACCGTCGACCTGCGTACTGACGACAGTTCCTTGCACATTTTGTTGTAGGTAGAACTGCTTGATGACATCAGGAACAGTTGAATTCTTCGTGAGGAGAAAACGTGTTCCCATTGCGATGCCGTCGGCTCCGTAGGCGAGTGCGGCGACGAGGCCACGACCGCTAAAGAAACCACCGGCTGCGATGACGGGTATGCGGCCACCCACGGCGTCGATGACATCGGGCAACAGAATGCTGGTGGGAACAGAACCGGTGTGTCCGCCGCCTTCGCCACCTTGGACCAAGACCGCATCGACACCCCAATCGAGCACTTTTTCGGCGTGGCGTCGTGCGCCAATGGATGGCATGACGAATACCCCAGCGCTCTTGCAGCGTTCGATGATCTTCTGTTTCGGTGCCTGTGCAAACGACGCCACTTTGACGCCCTGTTCGATGAGGTAATCGACCCGCTCTTCGATGTCGCTTGCATCGGCCCGCATGTTGACGGCAAATGGCTTGTCTGTCTGACGCTTGATTGCAGCGACTTCACTTCGAAGCTCGTCCATATCCATGACGGCACTGGCGAGAATGCCAAGACCACCGGCGTTCGCCGTACCGGCGACGAGGCTGGATGTTGCGACCCAACCCATGCCGGTTTGCACGATGGGGTATTGCACCCCGACTTGGTCACAGAACTTGGTGTGCAACGTGGGGTGCATGTTCAGGAGACTTCCTTGTGTCGTAGTCCGCGCGAATCGAGTTTGTCGATGACGGCCAATTCTTCGGCAGTCGGCCCGCGAGATTCTGGGACATCAGATGGAATCACGAGTTCGAACCCCGTGTTCGCGATGACGTCGTCGACAGAAACTCCTGGGTGGACGCTGCGAAGCCGCATGCGATTGTCCGAGGTCTCAAAGTCGAGCACACACAAATTGGT
>DCZD01000002.1:34655-64082 GCA_002331255.1 Acidimicrobiaceae bacterium UBA2093
CGCGGTCGTAACCGATGCCACTGACCATGTCGACCTTGTCGACAAACACCTTTGAAGTGTGCTTCGGAATGAAGAAACTCGTCTTGTTATTGATGGTGTTCCCAGGTGCACCGCGCACTCCGAGCAACTGAGCCTTCGGCTGTTTCCATGGTCCGATATTGGCAATGTTTGAATTGCCAAATTGGTCGATCTGGCTAGCACCCATCATGACGTGGCGACGGCCACCCCAGAGTGTGTCGAAAACTTGGCGAAAGGGCACCCAACCTTCAATGACTTTGTCCGTACCGCCGATCGGAAGGTCGTTTGCAACGAAGAATGCCTCTCCGTCACTGACCATGAGGTCTGGCTCGAACGTTGCGCGAGCAAGTCGCACGCCAAGGGTCTGAATTGTGCCCATGCCGCTGCCGAAGATCTCTCCGTTGCCACGGAAGGCCTCAGCAGCCGCCACTACACAGATGTCGGCAAGATTTGTGCTTGCAGTCATCGTCACGCCTGCGCTTTCTGTTCGTCGTGCCACTTCTTGACTTCGGCTTGGTATTCGGCTTCGGTTCCTGTGAGGAAACGGTTGGCAAATGCGGACCACGTGTCCGGGTCGGCTGCGGCCTTCACGTATGCCGACTGGAACTTTTCGTCGCGTTCGTAGTCGGGTGTGCAATGAGTGAAATGTGAACCGTTTGGAGACTCGATGACTCCGTCGACCATTGATCGGTTGATCTTCATCGTGTGGAACGAACCGTTCTTCAAGAACTCGTCTGGCTGAACGATCTTTTCGCAACTCAGAAAACGCCTGCCTGGGGTGCAAGCATTCAAGAACAAGTCGTCAAAATAGAGGTCCGGTCCGAGGAACTGCGCGTTCCCGTGCACGTCCGCGCGATTCAGGTGGACGAATGCCGCATCGAGCTGAAGCGCCGGAACGGCCAACAGTTCTTCACCGTCTGCGTACGGCGAAGTCACCGTTCGCAACTGCGGGTTCACAACTGTCACATCGCTACCGAGTCCGGCTCGGGTGGGCAGAAATGGTAGGCGCAGGCTTGCTGCGTATAAAGCCCACTGCAACATGCCCTCGTCGTACTCGACACACTGGGCGATCGAGCCATTCTGTCGTGCCGACCGGAAATGTGGCTCGAGCGCGATCGAGTCGAGTGACACGAAGCCGTACACCACTTTCTTCACCTTGCCAGCCGCACACAGCAAGCCGACGTCGGGCCCGCCGTATGACACGACGGTGAGGTCTTTCGCATCGGTACGAAGGAGTGCTCGTACCAGAGACATGGGTTTGCGGCGAGAGCCCCATCCGCCGATGCCGATGGTCATGCCGCTCTTCACCTGACCTGCTGCCTCATCAAGTGTTATTCGTTTGTCTCGGGCCATGTTGTCCTCAATCTTTTTCGGTGTCGTCTGCGGTGTCGTCTAACTGATCACTTCGACGTGTCAGCGTCACGCTTGTCGACAAATGCATCACGTAGTTCGTCGGAGACCCCAGACAAGTTGAGCTCGAAGGTGAACCCTTGCTCGAATCGGTAGCTCTTCTTTACGTCCCACAGATCAATGCCGTTCAGGCTCTCTTTTGCAGCACGCATGACCGTCGGTGACTTCTCGGCGATGCTCTTGGCAATGCGCATGGCTTCGTCACGAAGTTGTGCGCGGGGAACAATCGAATGCACGCTACCGAACTGGTGCAGCTCTTGTGCGCTTACGTTTTGGGCGGTATAGACCATCGCTCGCATCTTGTGCTGAGGAACCAAACGTGCGAGGTGGGTCGCGGCTCCGAGGGCACCACGGTCGACTTCCGGAAGCCCGAAGAATGCGTCATCGCTTGCGACAATGATGTCGGAGTTGCCGACGAGTCCGATTCCGCCACCGACACAGAAACCATTGACCACGGAGATCACTGGTACCGGACACTCGTAGACGGCTGCGAACGCAGCGAAGCATCCCTTGTTTGCGCCGATGAGGGCATCAAAGCCAGTGGTGTTCTGCATCTCTTTGATATCGACGCCGGCATTGAAGCCCTTGCCTTCGGCGCGCAAGATGACCACTCGCACCTTCTTGTCTCGACCGAGAGCTGTGACCGTGTCGGCGACTTCGAACCACTGGGCAACGGTGAGTGCGTTGACCGGCGGGCAGTCCATCACGACTTCGGCGATGCCGTCGGCACCTACTGAATGCGAAATACCCATGGTTTCCGAGGTTACTCCCGCGCGACTGTGGTCTTCTAAACGTGTGAGAGCACTTACGCACTAGGATTCACTGTCGTGACGTATCCCGAGTTGCGCGACAAAGTCGTTCTCATCACCGGCGGAACCAAAGGCATTGGTCGAGGCATCGGTGAACGTCTTGAGGCCGACGGCTCGCGCATTGTGGTCTGTGCGCGCACCCCGGTCGATGATCTTCCGACATCGTGGACCTTTCATTCTGTCGACCTTCGCAATGGTGAAGATGCATGGAAACTGGTCGATGATGTCGTTGCTGAATTTGGTCGTATCGATGTTCTGGTGAACAACGCGGGAGGGTCACCACCCGCAGACTCGACTTCAGCCTCGCCTCGATTCACCGAACGGATCGTCGCACTCAACTTGTTCTCTGCCATCTACTGCGCTCAGCGCGCGAACCACCACATGCAACTTGGTGATGGTGGTGCAATCGTCAACATCGGAAGTGTTGTCGCACTTCGTCCAGCACCGACCACCGCGGCATATGGTGCTGCAAAAGCCGGCTTGTTGAACTACACGAATACCGTTGCGCAAGAGTGGGCACCGAAAGTGCGCGTGAATATGGTGACGTCAGGACTTGTGTACACCTCGCAGGCACACGTTCACTACGGCGATGCCGACAATGTGGCACGCATCGAATCGACCATTCCGATGGGTCGAATGGCGGTGCCAAGCGACATCGCGAACGCCTGTGCCTATTTGGCAAGTGACGCCGCGTCCTATGTGACCGGGGCAAACATTGTGTTGCACGGTGGTGGCGATCGCCCTGCCTACCTCGGCGCCGACTGACCGACGGTTTACCGCAAGTCACTACAGTCGCGTCATGGCAATCGTCTCTCTCGGCAAGGCACTCACCAACATCGCGGCAGCAGATCCGAATCGGCCGGCCGTCACGTCTGATGGTGTCACCACCACGCGCGCGGAACTCGAGTCGCTCGCCAATCGGATGGCTCGCGCATTCCAAGCAATGGGTGTGAAACAAGGTGACTACGTCACCATCGGCCTTCCAAACTCAGCGAAGTTCTACGCAGCGGCCTTTGCGGTTTGGAAACTCGGAGCAGTTCCGCAGCCTGTGTCGCCGCGACTTCCGATACGTGAACGACAGGCAATCGTCGAACTTGCGAATTCGCCAATTGTTGTCGGAGCGGACAGCGAAGCGCACCCTGGCCGCCCCTGTCTTGCGCTCGACTGGATGCCGGATGAGTCGCTCTCCGATGCGCCGCTCGAGGACAAGATTCCGCCGGCATGGAAGGCGCCGACATCTGGTGGAAGCACGGGTCGACCGAAGTTGATTGTTGCCAGCGACCCAGGCGTGCTCGACGATGAGGGCGACCCCGGGCAAGGTGTGCAGCGCAACGGTGTGATGATGGTTCCAGGGCCGATGTATCACAACGCGCCTTTTTCGTATTCGTCTCGTGGTCTTGCGAACGGAAACCACGTCGTCACCATGTCGCGCTTCGACGCGGAGAAGACGATGCAAGGGATTCAAGAACACAGAGCTGACTGGATGCTGCTTGTTCCGACGATGATGCTACGCATGTGGCGCGTCGCCGACCGAGAGTCGTTCGACATGTCATCGTTGCGCGTCATCTGGCACATGGCAGCACCTTGTCCGATGTGGCTGAAAGAAGCTTGGATTGAATGGCTTGGGGGAGAGCGCATCTTCGAGTTGTATGCCGGCACTGAAGCTCAGGCGGTAACGATCATCCGCGGTGATGATTGGATGGCGCACAAGGGTTCGGTTGGACGGTGCGTCATCGGTGAGATGAAGGTGCTTGACGAGAACGGCAATCAGGTAGAGCCAGGAACAGTGGGCGAGATCTACATGCGGCCCCCCGCAGGCCGTGAGACTTATAAGTACATCGGTGCTGAGCCGAAGAAGAGCAGCGATGGCTGGGAGTCACTTGGCGACATGGGTTACATGGACGCAGATGGCTATGTGTATTTGTCGGATCGTCTGTCCGACATGATCCTCTCGGGTGGTGCAAACATCTATCCCGCAGAAATCGAAGCAGCAATGGAAGAGCATCCGGCGATTTCCAGCTCGGCTGCCATCGGACTTCCAGATGAAGACTTAGGAAGCAAGGTGCATGGACTCATCTACTTGGCTCCCGGCGAGACGGTTGACCTCGACCAACTGCGAGCGTTTCTTGCCGAGCGTCTTGTTCGTTACAAGATTCCGCGCACGTTTGAGATCATGAGCGAGTCTCTGCGTGACGACGCTGGCAAAGTGCGACGCAGTGCGTTGCGCGCAGACAGAGTGAACGCAGACGGTACGTCGAAGATCTGAGATCAGGCGTGTTGGTTACTGACCGACAACACTTCGCCGGTCATGTAACTCGAGTAGTCACTCGCCAGGAACACGATGACGTTTGAAATCTCCCACGGCTCGGCTGCACGACCGAACGCCTCACGTGAGGTGAGCTCAGCCAACAACTCGTCAGTGGTCACCTTGCTGAGGAATGCATGCATTGCGAGCGAAGGTGAGACTGCATTGACGCGGATGCCTCGCTCGGCTGCTTCCATTGCCGTCGCTCGTGTGAGCGCCATAACACCAGCTTTTGCTGCTGCATAGTGGGCCTGCTCTTTTTGGGCGCGCCAGCCAAGTACCGATGCGTTGTTGACGATGACTCCCTTGCCACGCGGATACATGTGATTGAGTGCTGCTCGCGTCATACGGAAGGTGCCTGTGAGCGTTACTTCCAGCACGATGTTCCACTGATCATCGGTCATGGTGTGGATCTCGGCGCTACCACCAAGGCCCGCGTTGTTGACGAGAACGTCGATACCGCCCAGCTCTTTGGCGGCATCGCGCACGAGTCGTTGTACGTCGTCTTCATTTGTGACGTCGCACGGGATTCCGATCACTCCTAGTTCTTCGGCAGTCTCCGCCAAACGGCGCTCATGCTTGTCAGAAATGACGACTCGGGCGCCCTCTTCCTTGCAGCGTCGTGCGGTCGCAGCACCGATTCCGGTTCCAGCTGCGGCAGTGATGAGGACTCCCTTGTCTTTCAAGAGGCCGTGACCTTGCACGTAAGTAGGAACAGATGTCATTGGGGTCCTCCCGATTGTGACGTTCAGTCGATGTCGATGTTGCAGATAAAGCAGGTCTAGAGCGCGGGCTCTTTAGGTAGTCCGAGAACTCGTTCTCCCAAGATGTTCCGCTGAACTTGGTTTGAGCCACCGTAGATGGTGTCGCTACGTGTGTAGAGGAACAACTTCTGCTCGAGGGTCATCTCTTCACCTTCGAACACCAGCGCATCAGTGCCGATGACATCAACTGCAAGTTCACCAAGATCACGGTGCCACGACGACCAGAACAGCTTCGAGATGCTGGCTTCGGGTCCGGGCACTCCACCAGACATTGACCTCAACGCGTTCCATTTCATCAACTGAAGTCCGGTCCATGAATCGGCCAGACGCTGACGCATGACCGCGTCTTTTGCGGCACCGTTCTTTCGCGCGAGATCAGTGATGGTCTCAAGTTCGCGCTCGAAGCCGACCTGTTGTGCCAGCGTGCTGATGCCACGTTCCAGTGCGAGTAGTCCCATTGCGACGCCCCAGCCGTTACCGGGTTCGCCGACGATGAGGTCCTTTGAAGTGCGAGCATCGGTGAAGAACGTCTCGTTGAACTCGCCGCCACCAGTTATCTGGATAATTGGGCGAACTTCTACGCCCGGTTGGTTCATCGGTACCAGGAGGAATGTGAGGCCCTTGTGGCGCTGGGAGCCTTCTTCCGTGCGAGCAACGACGAAGCACCAATGGCTCACGTGGGCGAGCGATGTCCACACTTTTTGGCCATTGATGACCCACTCTTCGCCATCGAGACGGGCTTTGGTCTGCACGTTCGCTAAGTCGCTGCCAGCATTCGGTTCGCTATATCCCTGACACCAACGCTCATCGCCCGAGAGAATTCCCGGCAAGAATCGCTTGCACTGCTCTGGTGTGCCGTATTCAATGAGTGTTGGGCCGAGCAAGTTCTCACCCATGTGATTCGTGCGCGCTGGTGCCTGCGCACGCGTGTATTCCTCGGCCCAGATGATCTGCTTGCTGACGCTCGCGCCACGTCCGCCAAATTCTTCGGGCCAGCCGAGACCGATCCAGCCTGCTGCACCGAGAACTTTCTCCCATGCGACGCGAATGTCGAAACCGACTTCTTCGTCACCAGGTCCGCCACGGCCTTTCAGTTCTGCAAATTCACCGACAACGTTGTCCGCCAGCCAGGCCTTCGCAACCTGACGAAATTCTTCGTCATCATCGGGGATGATCACCACGTCGGACATGTCAGGCGTTCGGCTTGGTACCCGCAGCGGCAGCTGCTCGCTGAGCCTCGATGGTGGCCATGAACGGTAGTTCTTCGACTCCGACGGTGCTCTCTAAGTGTTCGGCGATCTCTTCTGGGCTCCAGCGGCCGTTCGTGTACATGGAACGAACTTCTTTCGGTTGGGCCCAAACTGCGATCTTGTTTCCGACAACGGTGTACACCTGACCGGTGACGTTCTTTGACTGGTCGGACAATAGGTACACAGCCATTGGAGAGACGTCCTCGGCGTCGCCAATTTCCTTCAGTGACGACGGCACATTCGCCGACATGCGTGTGCGTGCGACAGGTGCGATGACGTTGCTGCGCACGCCGTAACGGGCCAGCGAGAGGGCGGCCGCATAGTTGAACGACACGATGCCACCTTTCGCCGCTGCGTAGTTCGGCTGCGAGACGGACCCGAGTGCCCACACTCCTGAGGTGAACGCGACGAGGCTTCCGCCACCTTCTTGCTTACGCATGATTGCGGAGGCTTGTCGGTACATGGTGAACGTGCCGCGAAGGTGAACGCGAATGACGTCATCCCATTCGGACTCTTCCATGTTGAAGAGCATGCGCTCGCGCAGAATTCCCGCGACGCATACGACCCCGTCAATGCGTCCATTAAATGACAGCGCCGCCTTCATGACCGCCTCGGCGTTGTCCATGGTCGAGATGTCACCGGCTACAGCTACGGCATTCCCGCCAGCCGCCTTGATCTCGGCCACCACTTCTTCGGCGGGCTCGCTGCTTGGGGCCGACCCGTCCATCGAGACGCCATAATCGGCCACCACCACAGTGGCGCCGGCCTTGGCGCAATCGAGGGCGACAGCGCGCCCGATACCTCGCCCAGCTCCGGTGACTGCCACAACTTTGCCATCCAACATTCCAGCCACGACACTCTCCAAAGGTCAGTTGATTTTCGCTTCGCCCCCACGAAACCCCGGCAAACCTGTAAGGAATGGGGTTTCTGATAAGGCGTCAGAATTGAAAGTACCATACGATGCCATTGCAATCCCGAGCCGGTTGCTCGGGCGACATGGTCACATGTGGCACATCGTCTAAGCGGTGCGTCACACAGAGCACGAGGGAGACGGTATGTACCTGGCAGAGACTCCGGATCAACAGGCACTTCGCAAGGAACTTCGCGAATACTTCGCAGCACTTCTTACGCCCGAGGTTCGAGCGACCGTTGGTGAAGGTGGTGGCAACCCCGAGCCGTTCCGCAATGTCATTGCAAAGATGGGCAAGGACGGCTTGCTCGGACTTGGTTGGCCAAAGGAATACGGCGGACAAGGACGCCCGGCCACTGATCAATTCATTTTGTTTGACGAAGTTCAGCGCGCACACGCACCGTTTCCGTTCGTCACCGTCAACACCGTTGGACCAGCGATCATGGCGTACGGCAGCGAAGAGCACAAGGCGAAGTACTTGTCGGGCATTCTGAAGGGCGAGATCAACTTCGCTATCGGGTACACCGAGCCAGAGGCAGGAACCGACCTCGCGAGTTTGCGCACGTCGGCGGTGCTCGACGGTGATGAGTGGGTCATCAACGGCAACAAGGTGTATACCTCTGGAGCGAACCAGGCTGACTACGTGTGGCTTGCCTGCCGCACCGATCCCGATGCTCCGAAGCACAAGGGCATCAGCATCATCATCGTGCCGACTAATTCTCCAGGTTTCTCATGGACGCCGATTGTCACCGTTGGTGATGGTGTCACGACAGCGACGTACTACAACGAAGTCCGCGTGCCGAAGGGCAACGTCGTCGGTGAAATCAACGGTGGTTGGAAGCTCATCACGGCACAGTTGAACCATGAGCGTGTCGGACTAGCTGCACTGTCGGGGCTCACCGAGCGCTTGCTTGACGATGTCACCGATTGGGCGAAGGTCACTCCGTCTGGCGGACCGAACAACGAGTTGATGATCGACTTGCCGTGGGTGCAAGCTGACCTCGCCCGCTGCCATGCGCTTCTTGACGCAACGCGTCTCATGACGTGGAAGCTTGTGAAGGCTGTCAGTGAGAACACTCTCGGACCTGCAGAAGCTGCAACCGTGAAAGTGTTCGGCACCGAGAAGGCTGTCGAGTCGTACCGCATAATGCAAGGAATTCTCGGACCAACTGCTCACGTGAAGCAGGGTTCGAAGGGAGCCATGCTGCACGGTGAAGTTGAGCGTGCAGCCCGTGCAGCGCAGATCAACACCTTCGGTGGTGGTGTGAACGAGTTAGGTCGCCAGCTCATTGCGAGCGCCGGACTCGGTCTCGTACTCTCAGCTCGCTAATTCGGACAATCTTGTCGTCAGCGTGCTTGAAGCGCGCCGACGCTCATTGTCACCAAGTTCTCGATGAAGTCCTGGCCCAGCAATGGTGGTTCTTCGCCACGCTGGCGCTGACGTGCTCGAGAACCGAGCGATGACACAACAAGACCTAGAAACAGCTCGATGCGTTCGCGGCGAGTGGGCACGTCGAGTTCGGAATCGAGCCTGTCAGCGATTGCAAGAAAGGCGCGTAGCGCCTGAGCCGGCGTCTCACTCGCGGTATCCCAGAGATTGAACTTGTCCTGCAACTGGCTGATGATGATGATGAATTCACGACCTTCAGCAGTCTTGATCTGCCGCGCAAGCGGATACGTGACAGCCTGCACGAGTTGGTCGAGCGTGGCGCGATCGCCAAACGAGTCGAGCATGTCTTTTCGATCAACTTCGACTTGCGAGTTACCCGTCTCGAGGATTGCTGCTAGGAGACCGCCTCTTCCGCCGAAGTGATAGTGCAGCGCGGACGAATTCTTCTGCCCGGCATCTTCGACAATCTGCTTCAGAGGTGTCTGGTACACGCCACTTCGCGCAAAGAGACGCCTTCCGGCGTCGACTAATTGTTGCCTGGTGTCAGATGCGTCGCGCGGCATAGATGAACTGAGCGCAACCTCAGATGCGCTGAATGATGGTGCCGGTGCTGACTGCGCCACCACAGCACATGGTGATGAGTGCGAACTCTTTGTCAGCCCGCTCTAGTTCGTGCAGTGCAGTGGTGATGAGGCGAGCACCCGTTGACCCGACAGGGTGACCGAGTGCGATTGCGCCGCCGTTCACGTTCACCTTTGTGGTGAGCTCTTCCTGAGTGATGCCGTAGACCTTGGCCCATGACAACACGACTGAAGCAAAAGCCTCGTTGATCTCGACGATGTCAATGTCTTTCAAGGTCATTCCTGCCATCTCGAGGACCTTCTTTGTCGAATCGACGGGTCCGTCAAGGTGGTAATACGGGTCGCTGCCGACGAGGCATTGTGCGACGATGCGCGCACGTGGCTTGAGACCTTCGGCCTTTGCCCGAGCCTCATCCATCCACAAAACCGCGGCAGCTCCGTCACTGATTTGACTGCTGTTTCCAGCGGTGTGGATGCCCTCGGGGAGAACTGGCTTCAAATTTGCGAGATTCTCAAGCGTCGTCTCGCGAAGGCCACCGTCTCGTGCGACGGTCACGTTTTTGCCGTCGGCGCCAGCAACTTCGACCGGAATGATTTCTCGTTCGAAGCGACCTTCTTCTGTCGCACGAATGGCCTTTTGCTGAGAGACATAGCCGAGGTAGTCAACTTCTTGGCGAGTGATTCCGCGGAGATTTGCAATGCGCTCTGCCGCGCCGAACTGGTCAGGCATGTCCCAGGGGAAGGGCTCTGGTCGTGACGAACCGTTGATCATCTCGTCGCCAATACGGGGAACGTTGGCACCGAGCCACACCTTGCTCATGTGTTCGACTCCGCAGGCGATACCACTGTCAATCGCTCCGGCAGAGATGAGGTTCGCAATCATGTGGTTCGCTTGCTGCGATGATCCGCATTGGCAGTCGATGGTGGTTGATGCGACTTGATAGGGCATATTCGCGCTCAACCACGCAGTGCGAGTGACGTTGCTGCCCTGCTCGCCTGCTTGAGTGACGCAACCGCCAACAAGTTGACCAACAGACAGTGGGTCGACGCCTGCACGCTCGAGAACTCCCTGCTGTGTTTTGGCCAAGATGTGAGCAGCGTGTGTGTCGGCAAAAAAGCCGTTGCGCTTGCCTATGGGAGTGCGTCCCGCTTCGATGATGACTGGTGTTCCCATGGTGATTTCCTCCAGTGACTGGCTGCCCTCGCAGTAATGCCCGACATTACTAAGGCTGGCCGTCGACTCATTCCTGGAGAAAATCGGCCAGCCAAGACGTTGCGAAGACTCTTTCCTGAGGCTTGTAAGAGAGCGTACGATGAAGGTCAACGGGGTCTGCACGGAAGTCGACCCCAGGGGAGGGCGACCATGGGTCTGCGTAGAAATCTCATCGCGGTTGCGACAGTGGTCGCCGCCGGAGTCTCAGTGTTCGGCGCACCGATTGATGCTGCCGGCGGCGTCACGGTTTCTGGCAAGTTCGCTGACGCTGCTGTGTCGAAAGTGTTGTTGGTCGCCTCGACCGGTCGCACATTCTCTGCGCGCGCATCTGGTGGATCATTCTCGATTGCCGGCGTCCCAGCGAGTGGAGTCAAGAATGCATCAGTGCATGCCGTCGATGCAACGGGCAAGTACCTCGGGCCAGTGGTGTTGAAAGTTGCGAAGGAAGTCAATCGCAAGAAGGCGACAGGCAAATACAAGTCAATCGTCGGGTTGAAAGGTGTCACCAAGGGCAAATTGTCGCTTGGCACCATCAAGAACCCGAGCACTGGTTGGTATCGCGCAGGAAGTTCAACAGCAGCCGGAACCGCAGGCTCTCGTTCGGCAGACAAGACCGGTAAGCCACGTGGTGCTGGAACAGCTGGTCGTACGGTCATTGTGAAAGGTGCATCCGTGCACAAGAACGGTGCAAGTTGGGGAGTTGTTCACGCAATGGCCGGCACAACATGCCCAGACGGTGGACCACTTGACCCACTTTTCAACGGTACGAAGGCCGGTCAAGACCTTGACTGTGACGGCGTGATGAATGCAATCGACGTTGACGACAATGGTGACGGCTCTCTCGACATGACGGATCAGAAGTCCACTGAGAGTGGTGGTAAGCAGAACACGATCAACCTGATGACATATGCAGACTTCCGTTTGCAACAGTCGGCAGGCGTCAATGCGCGTGCCACAACAGATACCGCGGCACTCATCAGTCGTATCAAGTCGGTGTTGTCCGGAAGTAGTTCGAGCGGAAGCTTCGGTATCTCGATCTTCCTGCAAGAGCGCATGTTGACAAATTCGATGGAAGAGAACCCCGCGCTCACCCCAGACGGCGTGTGGGTTGAGTGTGCGGGAATCAAGTGGTGTGACACGTCCGGACAGTTCACGCCAACTGCGAAGATCTCTGGTTTCAGTGAGGGCGGCCCGAGCAACCAGACAGGTCTCTCTTGGAACACGTTCGCGAGCAGCGACTATTCAAGTGGCACCGGTGTGCCGACCACTGTCGAAGCAGCAAAGAAAAACGGTTTGTTCCGGTTCTCGCGAAACACTGGCGGAGGTCGCACGGACCACATTTGGGGTGCCAACCTCACACCTGCGTGGAGTGGGGACGACGTTTTCACCGCCATTCGCGCCAATGACGTGTTGCAATTGCATGTCGTGAAAGGTGGCGTCGACACGGTGTACACAATGACCGTCAGCCCCTTCCTCATGACCGTTCCGTACGTGAAGTCGGCGGGAACCAACGCGACGGATCGAGTGGCGGCTGGAACACTGCAACTCGACGCGAGCGGCAAGTTGCCTCTCACCTTCTACCGACCACAGCGTTTGGTGTTGGAGGGTGAATCTGCCAGCTCCGGCTCGCTCATTCCGCAGCACAATCTCAATTACGGCGTGACCTTCGAGCAGTTGTACCTAGGCAATCAGATGTACAGGCCACAAGGCTCTGAGATTGGTTGCGGGGCAGAGGACTATGCCACCAACTACACGGGGCTTTCTTCGACGCTCAAGGGATCTGCAACGCAATACGGTGCCCAAGATGGTCTGGCCAACCAGTTCTGGCCAATCAAGGACGACTCTGCGGACACGGCTGCTGACGACGACTTGAGTTTCACGCTTGACGTCAAGAATTGTCTGCAGACTGCACTGCAGCGCACAGACAACGGCGGCAAGGGAACAACACCGATCTGGAAGACATTCGGGACTAGTCACAGCACATTCGATGCCTTCTGGTCGGCGTTCAACGCTGATCAGTTCGCGAAGTTGGAAGTTGTACTGGCTGGCGTGGGTGCACCGATGACGAGTGGTTACAACCGCGCTGGTGTGCAGTTGCAGCTCTTCTCATCCGCGTGGACGGGTAGCAGCAACAACAGTGGCTCATCTGGAAACAGTGGCTCGTCCGGCAACAGTGGCTCGTCCGGCAGTGGAAGCTCGGGCTCTGGCTCTTCTGGTGGAAGTACTAGCTTCTCCATCACTGCGACGTCGGACAGCTCTTCAGGAGTAGGTCATACGTTCGCTAACGCTGGCAATTGCAACGGTAGCTACGGCCCCGGATCGAACTGCACCATCTCGGCAAGTTCTGCATTCACCATCACAAGTGCAGGAAGCGCAATCACGGTCGTGTCGGCGAGTAATCCGAATCCGGCGACATGTGTCAACACCGATGCCAAGACATTGTCGTGCACACCGAACGGTGCCGGAACCATCACGTTCAGGGCAACGTAGGTACTTTTCGCCACCCACTGATGGCCTGAGCCATTTGTAGGTTGGCTATATGAAAATCGGTGTGCTCACGGGTGGCGGTGACTGCCCTGGGCTGAATGCGGTTATTCGTGCACTCACTCGTTCAGCGATCGCAATTCACGGGGCTGAAGTGGTTGGGTTTTATGACGCATGGGATGGTGTCATGGACGACCGTGCCATACCGCTCACAATCGATGCGGTGCGTGGCACTCTCCCTCGTGGCGGAACGATTCTCGGTACGCGTCGAGGCGGACCATACGACCAACCTGACGGAGTCCGGCGAGTAAAAGAGACGATGCGGGTCCGTGGTCTCGACGCACTTGTCGTCATCGGAGGCAATGGTTCGCTGACTGTCGCTTCACGGCTTCATTCGGAAGAAGGACTTCCAGTGATTGGTATTCCGAAGACGATTGACAATGACGTGGTTGGAACAGATGTGTGTTTCGGATTCACAACAGCAGTGCAAATCGCCACCGATGCGATTGACCGACTGCACTCAACCGCAGAGAGCCATGATCGCGTAGTCGTGATTGAGGTGATGGGACGTGACGCCGGATGGATTGCGTTGCAATCAGGAATTGCTGGGGGAGCAACGGTGATTCTCGTACCTGAGCGACCATTTGACATTGACGTAGTTGCCGACCTCGTGCGCCGTCGACACGCCCGCGGGCGCCAAGCGTCGCTTGTTGTCGTCGCCGAAGGTGCCACGCCTGCGAACGGTGATTTTCCGTTGCCCGAGTACGGAACCGATCACATAGGTCGACCAAAGTTGGGTGGCATCAGCGTCGCCGTTGCACACGAGATTGAACGGTTGACCGGCTTTGACACGCGAGTTGTCCAGATTGGTCTTGTTCAGCGAGGGGGCACACCGTGCGCATTCGACCGAGTGTTATGTACGCGCCTTGGTCTTGAAGCGGTGAACGCCATCGTCGAACAAGATTTCGGAACGATGCTGGCGGTACGTGCCGAGAACATCGAACGCGTTCCTCTGTCACATGTTCAAGGAAAGACACGAACGATCGACGTGTCGCTATATCAACAGGTAGCAGACGTCTTTTTCGGTTGAGTGTCTGCTTGGCTGCTCAGCGCTTTCCCGTTCGCTTCTTTTCTGCTGCTCGTTCGCGCTGCTTGCGCTCTTTGCGTGCAGCGCGCTTGGCTGCTTGTTCAGCTTCGTCTTTTTCAAGCACACCAATACCAGCGGCGACGGGAAGTGCAAATCGATCGTCAGCGGCAATGAGTTGCTTGAAGCCTTTCAAAGACCGTGAGTACTGGACGACCATCAGCCGCACCGCCTCAAGACCAAACTTCTCAGTGACGGAGGGAAGGAGGCCCTGCAACTCCTCAAGTGTTGGGTCGTCGGATGCATCTCCGAGGGCCTCGATGCTGTGACGCGTGCATGGTTCAGACAACAGAATGCCAACGTCGTGTGCGGCGCGTCGACGCGCGATGCCGTCACGGATGAGGCCGCCAAGTGACGCAGGGGCGTCAAAAGCAGTGGCAGGAAGTCCGGCTACTTTGGCGAGCGCTGTGCGCAGATCATCGTCGAGCGCGACCGCCAGAGTCGACAATGCATCATCGCTGTAGCTGGCGAGCAGTGCCGCATAGCGCTGGTCGAGAATGATTCGGTCTTTGTCTTCGCTCACGTCTTGCCTTTCGTCGCATGGACGACTGTCAAGGTTAGGCGTTGGCTAGCGCTTGGATCTCATGCACGCGGAGGTCGATGGGCACACTGATGCGCTGGCGCGCAAAAGGAATGGTCGGTCCGAAGCCCAGGCCACCTTTGATTGTCCATTGGATGCCGATTCGACCCTTGAAGACTCCTCCTGGCCGACTTTCTGAGGCGTGGAGGAAGGTGTGCATGCAATCAGACCGCGCTCTGTCACCGTGGAAGATGTTCCATTGTCGACCCGGCCCGTCACATTCGACAGTTGGAGCTCCGTCACCAGGATTGAAGTAGATCTTTTCGGGAGTTGCGACCGTACGCACAACGAGCGGGCCCCATGGCGTCGGTACAACGGCGCGAACGATGACTTCGCGCCATAAAGACTTGGATACCCAGAACCATGTCCCGACATTGACCACCAGATGAGTACGCATCGGCGCGGTGCCGTACACAAGGTCTGGGAGACTTCTCCGGGCAGTATCGCTGTAACTTCGCACAACTTTGTGTCGCGCTTCATCGGACACCCAATAAGTTCGTGCGCTTGGAGTACCACCAGTGCACAGTCGTTGTACCAGTCGGTAGTACTTTCCATTTCTCGTCATACTGACCTGGACAATGTTTCCGTTGTTCAAGTCGGCACCACCCACTGCACGCCATTGACACACCGTCGGTTCATCGGTGATTGGAACTTCGGTAACTCTCGTCGTAGACGAGAAGAAATCGTCGATGAACTCAGCACGGGCAATGATGTCGCCGTTTTCAACGGATGACGAAGCAGACGAACCAGGCGGTGTTGGTTCGCGCCGTGTGTTCGCATTCACAGTCGACACGTCGAGCACAAGGCTGCAGAGTGCACTGACGAGCGCTATCCACGCGTGACGACGTTGCATGGGTGGACCTCCGAAGATGCGAGCAGTTTTGGTCTGTTGGCGTCTCCCACGCATGGCCGGTCGGGCCAGGGCTTGAGTGTGACGCGATTTGGCACAGATGTGTCGTCGGGTGGGGCCAGTTGGCGGAAGTTGGCGCGCGGATAGATTGGACAGACCCCGATTTCGGGTCCGATATCTCCCAAGGCCCTACATGACCCAGCAGCACCCCGATCTTGACGCTGAACAGGCCTTGATCGACCACGCCTACGACTGCCTCGAGCGCAGCCGGCAGGATGCGTGGAAATTGCGCGACATGAGCGAGCCAGGTCTGGGTGGAACGTTCCAAGCGCGTTACGAGCGTGATGTGTTCGACGAGGCGTTGGTGAACCGTCTGACGCAGCTCGACCTCGGCGATGCGGCGTTGGTGTTCGGCCGCATCGATCGCCTCGCCGAGGCCCCCGATTCACTCGAGACATTTCACATCGGTCGACTCGCTGTTGCTGATGAGAATCGGGAACCTGTCGTCGTCGACTGGCGCGCTCCGGTCGCCGAACCTTTTTATCGAGCCACTGGACGCGAGGCGATGGGGCTTGCGCGTCGACGCCACTTTGCTGTCGAAGGGCGAACGCTTCTCGGAATTGAAGACGAATTGTTCGGCGAAGGTCATCTCGGAGTCGGACACGACGAAGGACTTGGCGGGGCTCAAATTCCGTCGTCAGGTTTGCGCGGCTACAGCACGCTGCTGTCAGTGCTTGAACGTGGACGCACCGGGCAACTGGGCGACATCGTCGCCACGATTCAAGCCGAGCAGGATGAAATCATTCGCTCACCACAAGCTGGTGTGCTCATCGTGCAGGGTGGTCCCGGCACGGGCAAAACCGTTGTTGCGCTTCATCGAGCTGCCTATCTTCTCTACACGTATCGATTTCCTCTGGAAGACCAAGGTGTTTTGGTCATCGGTCCGAACCGAGTGTTTCTTCGCTACATCGAGCGCGTGTTGCCCTCGCTCGGGGAAGCCGGCGTGGAACAAGTGGTCTTACAAGATCTGGTTCCTGGCGTTGGCTTTGGAGGTCGTGAATCTTCGAATGTCGCACGGGTGAAGGGCTCGACCGTGATGGAGAAAGTCATCACCAAAGCGATTGCTGATCGTGAACGTGCCATGAAAGATGACACCACTTTCCCATTCCGTTCCGGGTATGTGCGTCTTCGCGCTCAGGTCACCGCAGACATTGTGCGCCAAGCTCGTCGGCGCTATCACCGCCACAATGCGGGCCGTAAATTCGTTGAGAACGAAATTTGGTCGGCACTCGCAGCGACATGGCACGCCGACGTCGACACAGACGAGATTCGCGAGACGCTGCGTCCCACCCCAGAGTTTCGAGCCGTCATCGAACGCATGTGGCCAGTTCTCACACCTACCGAGTTGCTGCACGATCTCTTTGGAAGCAAGGCATTGCTCAATTTGGCATGTGCAAAGTACATGTCCGAAAGTGATTCGCTCTCGCTGTATCGCGCGCGATCCGAAGACGTGAACGATGTTCGTTGGACAGCTGCTGACGCTGCGTTGCTTGACGATGCCCGCGAACAGCTCGGGCCTCTTCCAAGTCGCGCTGGCAAGATCGACGATGCCGATGAGATTCGCACGTATGGACACATCGTTGTCGACGAAGTCCAGGACCTCACGCCGATGCAGTTGCGTATGGTCGCACGGCGTTCGTTGAACGGTTCGATGACCCTCGTCGGGGACATTGCGCAGGCCACTGGTCCGCTTGCTGCCGACGACTGGGCAGATGTGCTCGCACATCTGCCGCAGAAGAAAGAGCCACGTGTGATTGGTCTGTCCGTTGGCTATCGCATTCCGGCACAGATCATGGAACTCGCCGACAAGGTCATGCACGCAGCCAGGCCTGGTCTTCGTGCGCCTCGCAGTGTGCGCCAGGGTGACGAGTTACCGCGCATCGTTTCGGCATCGAACGGGGACCTCGTGAAGATCGTTGTCGATGAAATCTCTTCCATGCGCGAGCGACTTGCGGCTGGGAACGTTGCGGTCGTGTGTCCAGACCACATGGTCAGCGAAGTCTCCGATGCACTTGATGCTGTAGGAGTGCACCACGGACGCGCACATGCCACAGCGCTCGAAGCAGAGGTCACCGTCGTGCCAGTGAGTCTGGTGAAAGGCCTAGAGCTGGACGGAGTCGTGGTGGTTGAACCTGCTGCAATCGTGGCTGACGAAGTGCACGGTCTCAGAGCCCTCTATGTGGCTCTGACGCGTTCTACGCGAAGTTTGACAGTGGTGCACGCCCAACCACTTCCCGATGCAATGCGCTGAGATGCGCCAACTGCGTCAGAGTTGTGAGTACGCGTCAATCACGAGTCCGAGGAACCGATTCGCCTTGTCTGCATCGGCAGGCCGCTTACGTTCGACTGCAGTTGTCATCATGTCAACGATTCGGCGGAGGTCTTCGACAAGGTCCAACTTTAGTTGTTGAAGTTGTGGTTCAAGGACTATCCAGTTCGCTTTCGCTGTAGCAAGAGCATCGCGAGCCTCATCGCCACGTCCGTTCGCAATCGCATTGCCGAGGTCCGCACCTGCTGCTGCGATGTTCTTCATGAGCTGGAGTGAATCACCGCTCGGCAATGTCGTTGTCGTTGCGACAGTGACGACAGGCGCTGTGGTATCAGTGGACACGATGGTGGTCGCGCACCCAGACAGAAAGAGTGCAGCAATACCGACAGCTATGGGGGATGTACTGGGCATGATGACCGATCAGGTGGTGACGAGTATGCGCGCGCTAGCGAAGGGAGTGACGCTCACGTCGCGGCCGAGTACGGACACGACGACATCACCGTTGTTGTCGACTCCAGAGACACGTCCGCGTGTTCCGGGAACAAGACTTGTCTTCTCGAGAAAGTCGAGCATGCCTGCAGCGAATTCGAGCTCTTCTGGGATGCGTGCAATGGTGAACTCGGTGCCGGTGTCGAGCTGTGCGAGGCGAACTGCATCGTCGGGCGGTGAGTACTCGCTTCCCGGAATTGGGTTGCCGTGGGGGCAGGTGGTTGGGCTGCCAAGCACGCGGTCAAGTGCTGATTCGACTTTGTCGCTCATGACGTGCTCCCACTTGCCAGCCTCCTGGTGCGCTTCTGCCCAAGAAAGTCCGAGCATGTCGGTAAGGAATCGCTCAGCGAGGCGGTGACGACGGACTACGCGTGTGGCCAGTTCCTCTCCGTTCGAGGTGAGTCGGATGCGGGCATCGTTGATGGTGATGAGGCCTTCGGATTCCATGCGCTTGATCATCTCGGACACCGACGGGCGTGAGACCCTGAGGCGTTCGGCGATGCGGGCCTGGATGACCTCGACATCATCTTCACGCAACTCGAAGATGCACTCGCAGTACTCCTCGAAGGCGGGGTGGTGCTCTCCGGGGTTCGGCATGTCTCCATCCTACAGAGGGGTTTTCTGGCGGGTCTTGGCGCACGGAGTGAACCTGTCACATCTCCTCACTACTCTTCGTCCGTGGCACCACACCGCGTCCTTGAAGCGTTTTCACCAGCGGTACGGGAATGGTTCGCTACTTCGTTTCCAGAGCCGACTCCTCCACAAATTCAAGGTTGGCCAGCCATCGTCGGTGGTTCTCATGCTCTGATCTGTGCACCCACCGGCAGCGGCAAGACGCTTGCTGCGTTCATGGCGTCGATCGACAAATTGGTCACGTCGCCAATTCCAGAGAAGACGAAGCGCACGCGGGTTCTGTACGTGTCACCACTGCGAGCTTTGGCGTTCGATGTTGAGAAGAACCTGCGTGCACCGCTAGTGGGCATCGGTCATTCGGCAGAACGACTTGGGGTCGAACACATCATGCCCACGGTTGCCATGCGCACCGGCGATACATCTGCGCGTGAGCGTCAAGCACTCGCACGTCAACCACCCGACTTGCTCATCACCACACCCGAGAGCTTGTATCTCATGCTCACGTCGGCAGTTCGCGAGACGCTCACGAATGTCGACACCATCATCATCGACGAAATTCATGCGCTTGCACCTACAAAACGCGGGGCGCACCTTATGCTCACGCTTGAACGTCTCGAAGAATTGACCGCCGCGCCACCACAACGCATCGGCCTTTCGGCAACACAGCGTCCTTTAGAGGAAGTCGCACGATTCCTCGGAGGCCAGCGCGGTGGGTCTCCACGACCGGTCACGATCGTTGACACTGGCATTCGCAAACCACTTGACGTATCGGTCGTCGTGCCAATAGATGACATGGGTCGAATAGGTGCTGAAAGCACAGAACTTCGCAGCGGACCGGCAACTGCGTCGCTCACACCTCGTCGCACCAGTATTTGGCCAAGCATCTATCCCGAGATCCTTCGTCAGATCGGGGAGCATCGAAGCACCATCATCTTCTGCAATGCGCGCCGCCAAGCCGAGCGGTTGGCGGCACAGTTGAATGAACTGCATCGTGAGCAGCTCGAAACTTTGCGTGACGGAGAAGCTGGCCATTCCTCGACGCCTATCGCTGACGAACTTGTGAAGGCACACCACGGTTCGCTTGCGCGTGAGCAACGTGTCGTCATCGAAGATCAGCTAAAGCGGGGCGAGTTGAAGGCCATTGTCGCTACTAGCAGTCTCGAACTAGGTATCGACATGGGAGCAGTCGACCTGGTGATCCAAGTTGAATCACCAGGTGCAGTCAGCCGCGGTCTACAACGCATCGGGCGTGCGGGGCACCAAGTTGGCGAACCAAGTGCAGGCACGATCTACCCGAAACATCGGCATGACCTGCTCGAGTCGGCAGTGGTGGTGCGTCGAATGCTCGACGGTGCCGTCGAGTCGACTGCGTACCTGCGAAATCCACTAGACGTACTTGCGCAGCAGATCATTGCCCACTTGTCGATCTCTGGCGACGTGAAGGTCGCCGATCTGGCGGCCATGGTCCGTCGATGCGCGAATTACAGCGACCTCACAGATGACGTATTCCACGGGGTGCTCGACCTTCTGAGTGGTCGGTATCCAAGTGAGGAATTCAGCGAGCTGAAGCCACGTATTGTCTGGGACCGCATCGCGGGAGCTGTGCGCGCTCGTGATGGGGCACAACGTCTTGCAGTCATCAATGGTGGAACTATTCCTGACCGCGGATTGTTCGGTGTCTTTCTTCCTGATGGAACAAGAGTCGGCGAGCTCGACGAGGAAATGGTGTACGAGTCACGTCCTGGTGAGACGTTTCTACTCGGCGCGAGCACATGGCGAATCGAAGACATCACATTTGAGCGTGTCATCGTCACACCAGCACCAGGTGAGCACGGCAAGATGCCTTTTTGGCATGGCGACAAGATCGGTCGACCTGTCGAGTTGGGTCGAGCATTCGGTGAATTTGTCCGAACTGTGCGCGAGCTTGATGCGACCGCTGCACAGCAGGTACTCGGAGAGCGCCATTGTCTCGATGCACGCGCAGCGTCAAATGTGGTGCAATATCTCAACGAACAGGCTGAGGCCACGGGCGTCGTACCCGACGACCGAACAATCGTTGTCGAACGTTTCCGTGATGAAATCGGCGACTGGAGAGTGTGCATACACAGTCCGTTTGGAACTCCGGTGCACGCACCGTGGGCCATGGCCATTGAACGTCACTTCATCGAGAAGTTCGACATGCACATTGAGACTATGTGGGGTGATGACGGCATCGTTCTTCGACTCCCCGAGGCCATCGAGAATCTGGGCGTCGACGAGTTCTTGTTCGACCCTGAACAAGTGCGCGACATCGTTGTCGACGCCGTGCCACAAACTTCTCTCTTCGCCGCGCGATTCCGCGAATGTGCGGCACGCGCCCTGTTACTGCCGCGTCGTCGACCTGACCAACGCACACCACTGTGGCAGCAGCGCCAGAGGGCAGCCGACTTGTTGGCAGTTGCTGCCAAGCATCCGACATTTCCGATGTTGCTCGAGACCAGTCGTGAATGTCTTCAAGACGTCTTCGACCTACCTGCGTTACAGGGCATCCTTGGTGCATTGCGTTCGCGAACTATTCGCATCGTCAGCGTCGACACGCCGAAGGCGTCACCTTTTGCGCAAAGTCTGTTGTTCAACTGGATTGCGTCGTATATGTACGAAGGCGACGCACCACTCGCAGAACGCCGCGCCGCTGCACTTGCGCTCGATCGCGACTTGCTGAACAGCCTGCTCGGAGCCGAAGAACTTCGTGAGCTACTCGATCGCGAGGCTATTGCCGATGTCGAGCTTGACCTGCAGTGCTTATCCGAGCATCGACGGGCACGCAACGCCGACGAATTACACGACGTACTTCGCAAGGTTGGAGATCTCACCATTGAGGAAGTCCGGGCACGTTGTGACGGGCCAGCAGACACATGGCTTGCAGACCTTGTGTCCGATAGACGTGCAATCACGGTTCAACTTGCCGGTGACGAGCGCTTTATTGCTGCAGAAGATGCCGGTCGATATCGCGACGCATTTGGGTGTGCTCTGCCACTCGGCCTTCCCACGGCGTTCACTGAACCAGTGGCGCACCCACTTGATGAAGTCGTCGGCCGATTCGCGCGCACTCACACCCCATTTGTCACGAAGGCAGTTGCGCAACGTCTTGGCGTGACAGTCGAACGGGCGACGGGTGCGCTCATCGCACTCGAAGCAGATGGGCGTCTGGTGCGCGGAGAGTTTCAGCCCGATGGCACTGAGAGAGAGTGGTGTGAGGCCGATGTGTTGCGCACGCTTCGTCGCCGGTCGCTGGCCCGACTGCGAAAGGAAGTGGAGCCGGTCGAACAATCAGCACTCGGTCGCTTCTTGCCCCAATGGCAAGCCGTCGGATCCTCGCAACGCGGCACTGAGGGTCTTGTGAACACGGTGTCGGTGTTGCAGGGCAGTGCAATCGTGGCCAGCACGCTCGAATCCGATGTGTTACCACTTCGCGTTCGCGGATATCGCGCTGCCGATCTTGATGCCTTGTGCACAGCAGGTGAAGTGGTGTGGGTCGGCGCCGGTGCGATTGGCGCAAATGATGGTCGTGTCCGACTCTTCTTTGCAGATCAAATGGATCTCCTTGTCTCTTCGCTCGAACCGCAGCAGGCCCCCGAAGGCGACCTGCATATAGCGATTCGTGAGCATCTTCGACAGCGCGGGGCCGTGTTCTACTCGCAACTTCGCGCGGCAGCCCCACATGCAAATGACGCAGAAGTATTAGCAGCGTTGTGGGATCTCGTATGGGCTGGTGAAGTCACGAATGATTCATTAGCTCCGCTGCGCGCCTACCTATCCGGAGGTCGCGGGGCTGCGGCCCAGACACGAGCACGGCACACTGGTCGTCATCAACGTCCTAGGCCTGGCCGCCTAACGCGAATCGGGCCTCCGACCGGAGCTGGGCGCTGGAGTCTTGTGCCGACAAACAGAACTAACGGTTCGAATAACGCCGAAGCTGCGATGGCATATGCACAACAACTGCTTGAGCGACACGGTGTCGTCACGCGAGAGGCAGTCCTTGCAGAAGGCGGAGTGGGCGGATTCGCTGCGGTGTATGCCGTCTACAAAGTCATGGAAGAGCGTGGACATGTGCGACGTGGCTATTTCGTGAACGGGCTCGGAGCAGCACAGTTTGCACTGCCCGGTGCTGTCGATCGATTACGCGATGTGCGCGACCGCATTGACCCGGATCTTCATCCGGAATCTCAGCCCGAGCCAATTGTTCTTGCAGCGACCGACCCGGCGCAGCCGTATGGATCGACCATGCCATGGCCGATGTCCGAGGGGCGACCATCGCGAAGTGCCGGTGCATTGGTGGTACTGCACGATGGCGAGGCACTTGTTTGGTTCGATGCTCGGAGTCACTCGTTGGTGTCATTTCCTGCTGCCGAGCGTGACCATTCGTGGACAGAGTCGTTCGCAAAGTTGGTAAAAGACGGAAGAAGGCGATCGATTGAGATCCGGAAAGTCAATGGCTTACCACTCGACGCCACACATGAGCACGTGCCCCATCTCGAGCGTGCTGGTTTCGTCGGTGGTTATCGAGGCTGGGTGTTGCGCGATTGACCCAGTGAACGCAGCCCGGCCCAAGCCAGACCGCCGATTTGCCGACCAATATCAACCGGGTCGAAATTCTCTCCGCTAGCGACGAGGTGTCGACTGACAGATTCCGACATGCCGACAAGTCCGTAGGCCATGGTGCGGCGCACTGACTCGCTGATATCGGCGGCGATGAGCGGAGCAATCGCATCGGCAATGGCGCGCTCGACACGGCGAATTGCACCGGCAAACTCTTCATCGAGTCGTGCTCCGCCTCCGAACAACAGGCTGAATGCATCTTGGTTGGCGAGAACCCAACTGAAGTACGCGATCATTCCGCGTTCGGTCTGCTCCCGACCATCCGCCGAATCAACTGCTGCCTTTGTGATGGCTGCAATGAGGTCACTGCCGACGACGTCGAGCAACTCGAGGTACAACTCACGTTTGCTGTCGAAGTGTTGATAGATGACGGGTTTGGTTACACCGATTGCATCGGCAATGTCGACCATCGAAGTCTCGTGATAACCACGGTGTGAGAACGCGACAAGTGCCGCTTGCAAGATTTGCTCGCGCCGTTCCCCAGAGCTTTGCTTCGCGGACATCTCACAAGCCTCGTTCTCTGTCGTCACGTTCTGCGGCCTTGACGGCATAGCCAAGAACTATGGATGGTGCGAGCAACACGGATCCAGCAATGAGACTGATGATGACAATGGTGACAAGTGGACCCGAGAAGCCAATGGCGAACGCGATGACGAAACAACTGATGCACAACGCATAGAGCAAGTAGCCGATTCGGTTGGCAAGCAAGGTGTAGTGGGCGATGCGGGCGCGCTTCTCGCGCACTGGGTCGGTATTGCTGTTCGAACCATTCATGGCGACGCCCAGCGTAAGCGACTACAGGTTCGTGGGGGTGAGCCTGGCGAGGTTCTCATAAAAGAAATAGAGGACGACGACGAATGGCATGACTGTCACGCTGCGTGCGAGCAGTCTGCGACCAAGACGCTTTCCGATGAATCCGCCCAGCCACCACGTGAAGACCGCGCCAAGCCCCCAGAGCAGGGTCTGAGGAATCGCTGATGGATCATGTAGCCATCCTTCGCTCAAGACCTCCTCGTCTTCTTCGGGTGTTGCGTTGTTCGTCGTGATGTCTTCCGGCATTGTGGATGGTGTCCAGCGCATGGTTGTCGCCGCTGGCTCTCGTAGGTCTGCCGACACGATGAGGCGATTCGCAGATGTCCACTTGGGATGGCACGTGACGAGTGTCAGAACGCCCCTAGACGGATCTGCCGTCTCAATGACTTCGACAGCAGATGGTTTGACGATGTCAACGGACCGCACGTCGTAGGTGAAAACACCGTTGCGAGTCGTGATGGTAATCACGTCACCTTTGTCGAGTTTGTCGAGGTCGGCAAATGGTGCACCGAAGGTACTGCGGTGACCTGCAATCGCCGTGTTGCCAAGACTTCCAGGAAGGGCGGTGTCAGGGAAGAGCCCCGGTCCCTTCTTCAGTGCTTTGTACGTGACACCGGCGACGATCCAGTCCTCGACATCGATTTTTTCAATCGAGATCTTTCCGACCGCATCACCGGTGTCGATGCCGTTTGCCTCGATGACCGACTGTGGTGTCGTGGTGCTCATCGCTGGAGTTGTGGATGTGGTGGTCGTTGCCACGAACTGTTTCTCGAGTTCATCTTGAAATCGAGCGGTCTGTATGCCGGTGCCCCACAGTTGGTATGCGGTGAAACCGAGAAGCAACAGTCCAGCCCAGATGAGGGTCTTGCCGAGGATTCCGAGCAGTACGTGCGAAAGGGGTGCGCGATTTCTCTCGATTGCGGGGGCACGAACCATGGTTGAACGCTATTGGTTCACTTGGCGAAAAGTCCGACACCCGTAAGGTCCTTAGTCGAAGGGGCATCATCGTCGTCGGGTCAGTAGCGTGAAGTCGTCATGACATCCGTCCCCGTCATCTCGTTTCGCGATGTCGTCGCTGTCGCCGGGAGTTATCCGGTGCTCGCTGGTGCGGACTTTGACGTGCATCACGGCGAGATCGTTCTTCTCACCGGCCCGAACGGAGCGGGAAAGACGTCGCTGCTGCGAGTGTGTGCCGGACTACTTCCCATTGAGCGGGGCCAAGCACGCGTGCTCGGTGTCGATCTTGCTTCTGACCGTGCGGCTGTTCGTGATCGCGTGGGAATTCTCGGGCACACGAACGGCCTGTATGCGGATCTCACTGTGCGTCAGAACATTGAGTTCTGGGCAGATTTGATCGGTGCTACTTCTGACGAGGTGGACTCTGCGCTTACGCATGTCGGCCTTGACGGTCGACTAGTCAGCGTGCGTGCATCGCAGTTGTCTGCTGGTCAGCGACGCCGCGTTGCACTCGCACGTCTCATCATTCGACGCGCAGAGTTGTGGTTACTCGATGAACCACATGCGGGACTTGATGCACATGCACGTGACGAATTGGATGCGACATTGCGCGCCGCGGTCACTTCCGGTGCGACTGTAGTTGTCGCATCACATGAACTTGAACGAACGGAGCGAATTGCAACACGGCGAGTGGTGGTTGATGGCGGGGTGGTGCGGCAATGAGTGATACATACACTGCTACGCCCAGTCTGTTGAAGGTGGCGAGAACCATCATGATCAAGGACTTGCGTACCGAAGTGAATAGTCGCGTAATTCTGAATCAAGTTGCGCCGTTTTCTGTCGTCATCATGATTCTTTTTGCATTTGCACTCGACAACGACGGCATCTTGCAGAGAGTGGCGCCTGGACTTGTGTGGCTAGCGACGATGTTCTCGATGCTTGTCGTCGTGCAGCGAACTTTTGCAGTCGAGACAGCCGATGGCGCCCTTGATGCTTTGCGTGTCGCCGGAGTCGATACGCGGGCGTTGTTCCTCGGCAAATCGGTGGCTCTCGGTGTGCAATTGTGCGCTCTCGATGTGGTGCTGGTTGCCACAGCGTTCTTTCTCTACAACGTCCAGCTCGAACTGTCCGGATTGCTGGTGGTTTTCGTCACGGTGCTGCTCGCCTGTATCGGGTTGGGATTCATCGGTACTCTGTACGGAGGCCTTGCTGCAGGTGCTCGGGGCCGAGAAACCCTCCTTCCCTTGCTCCTGCTGCCAGTGGTCGCGCCCGTGCTTATCGGTGCGACGCGCGCCACGGAGGCTGGTTTCAATAGTGGAGGAGCAGAAGTGTCGGAAGGTTGGCCCTGGAGTGGATTACTCCTCATCTTTGCGGTCATCTTTGGAGTCGTCGGTTCCGTGGCTTTCGGTCCATTGATCGACGAATAGAGACGAAAACTTCATGCCAGGCACCTCGACTCCGACCGGTACACGCGCCACGCGCATGCTTGGCGTCGTGACGCTCGCATTCACTGTGTGGCTAGTTGTATTTGGCCTCGTCGTGTCAGCTGAAGATGTCGTGCAAGGTTCGACAGTTCGCATGATGTATGTGCATGTACCTTCAATTTGGGTTGCATATGTCGCTTTTGCACTCACCGCCGTCGTGTCGGCTGTATATCTCTCGGGCAAGAACCGATCGCTTGCGTGGGATCGGGTAGCCGGTGCATCTGCAGAGATTGGCGTGCTGTTCGTTGCCATTTCCCTCATCACTGGAAGCTTGTGGGGTCGACTCACGTGGGGCACATATTGGGTGTGGGATGCGCGCCTCACCAGCACGGCGTTTCTCTTCATCACCTATATCGGGTATCTGGCGGTCCGGGGCCTTGGCGGCTCGTTCAGACAACGCGCACGGCGCTCTGCGGTGCTTGCACTTCTTGCCGTGCTCGAGATTCCGCTCGTGCACTTCAGCGTCGTCATCTGGAGGTCTTTGCATCAAGAGTCGACAGTGGCCAACAGCGGAACAGATGTCGAACTAGATGGCCTCATGTTGTTCACACTCTTTCTCGGAATAGTGACATTCACCATGCTGTTCGCGTGGATGGTGCTGCATCGTCAGCGTGCTCTTGCGTTACAGGATGCGGTCGATTCGCATGGGCTTGACCTGGCCATTAAGCAGCGCCAACAGGAAGCCGAGGTGCGCTGATCATGGAACACGCATCGTTCATCATCGGAAGTTACGTGCTGACTTTTGGTTCAATCGGCCTGTACGTTGCGTGGTTCCTTCGCCGTTCGCGATCAATCGACAAGTTCCTGGATGACAAGGACAAGCCATGGACCTAACGCCCCGCACATCAGGTGACGCATCGGCGACGGCACAAACAATGAAACCGCGTCGGCGATGGCTGCCGATGGTCATCGTGGCGGTGGCGATAGTGGCCGGCGGTGTCGTCGTCACTCGGTTCTTGACGAGCGCCATCGACTACTACTGCAACGTCGACGAAATTGGCGTTCGCAGTGGCTGCGACGAGGGTCGACGTATTCGAGTTCAAGGCGTCGTGGTTGAGGGCAGTCTTGCGAAGTCAGATGGCGCAACGACTTTCAAATTGTCTTTCCACGACAAGACCGTTGCCGTGCGTTACGAAGGTGATCCAGGTGGCGTGTTCCAAGAATGCATTCCCGTGGTGGCCCATGGGCGTCTTCAAGGGGGGCTCTTTGCGAGCGACCGTATTGAGGTCAAACATTCGAACGAGTACGTCGAGAAGAATGACACTCGAATAGAAGAATCAGACAAAGAGGCAGCTGCATGCTCAGTGCAGGAGGGGTAGGCGGGCCAATTGGTCGAGCCTTCCTATTGGTTGGCTTGGTCGGCGCACTGTTCGGCTTCGTGTCGTGTGTCATGGGCATGCGGCAAAAGGACGAGAAGGTGCTTCACCTCTCATTGCGGTTCGCCACACTGTCGGCTGTGTCGGCAATTGGGGCCTTCGTGGCCATGGAATACGCGATGATCACTCGCGACTTCTCGCTCGATTACATCCAGAAGGTCGGGTCCCGGTCGACTCCTGCGCTGTACAACTTCACGGCGGTGTGGAGTGCGCTCGAAGGGTCGATTCTCATGTGGCTGCTCGCGCTCGCATTGATGACGGCATGGGTGGCGTGGCGGTATCGAGGAAAGATCACCGATCCCCTGGTGGCGAGTGCGCTTGCCACGATGTTCGTAACAGCGTTCTTCTTTTTCTTGTTGACGGTCGGTCCGGCGAATCCGTTTGCACCGGGAGAAGCCGGAGTCACCGATGGTCCTGGCCCGAATCCGTTGTTGCAGAACCACATCCTTGTCCTCTTTCATCCACCGATTCTCTATATCGGTTATGTCGGCTTCACGATTCCTTTTGCCTTTGCAATCGGTGCACTCATTACTGGTCGACTCGGGGAAGGTTGGTTGCTCGAGACACGTCGTTGGGCATTATTCTCGTGGGGCTTTCTAACGTTTGGCATCATCCTCGGTGGCTGGTGGAGCTATGAGGTCCTCGGTTGGAGTGGCGTGTGGGCGTGGGACCCAGTCGAAAATGCATCGTTGCTGCCGTGGATTACCGGAACTGCATACATCCACTCTGTATTGGTTCAAGAGCGCCGAGGCATGTTGCGTGTCTGGAATTTGTCTTTACTTATCGCCACCTTCAGCCTCACCATTCTTGGAACCTTCCTCACGAGATCTGGAATCTTGAACTCGGTTCACGCATTTAGTGAAAGTGACATCGGACCGTACCTGTTGACCTTTTTTGCGATCGTCGTGGTGGCGTCGCTCGTGCTCATCGGGTGGCGAGGTGACCGGTTGCGTGCACCAGGGATCATCGACTCACCAATGTCGCGCGAGGGCGCATTCCT
>DCZD01000002.1:64322-79140 GCA_002331255.1 Acidimicrobiaceae bacterium UBA2093
TTTCCGCTCATTGTTGAGGCGCTACAGAACCGACAGATTGTGGTCGGCGAGCCCTTCTTCGACAGTCTCGCCACTCCCATTGGAATTGTCATGTTGTTTCTCATGTGCATAGCGCCGGTATTGCCATGGCGGAAAGCTTCCACAGAACTGCTGAGCCAACGATTGTTCTGGCCCGCGTGGTGCGGTGTCGCGGCACTTGCGGTCGCCGTCTTCCTCGGTGCGACCGGTATCGAACCGCTACTCACATTCACGCTCGGTGGTTTCGCCACGGGTGCTGCCCTCCGTCAGCTTGTGCTCGCGACACGTCGCCAGAAGTGGCGAGGTCTTGTGGGTCGGGCAAACGGCGGCATGATCGTGCATATTGGGGTCATCATGATCTCGGTAGCTCTTGCTGCGTCGAATTCATACACGCGCAGTCAAGAACTGACATTGACGAAAGGTGTCCCGGCGTCATTCGGTGGCCACACCTTCGAATTGACCGGATTCGTGGAAGAGTCCGATGCGCGTCGCACATCGATCAAGGTCGATGTCTCTGTTGACGGTGGAAAGTCGTATCGGCCGGCCATCCACAAGTTCATCTCGATGGGGCAGAACGTTGGCACGCCGTCAGTGAAGTCGAGCTGGTCCAAAGACATCTATCTGACGCTTGAACCTCCGGTGAAGCCAACTAGCGACGAAGCAAAGATCAAGGTGTTCATCAAACCGATGATGACGTGGATGTGGGCCGGCGGAATCCTTATGGCTATCGGCACGGTGCTGGCCGCGTTTCCAGGTCGACGACGCCGTCCCACCGACCCTGTGTCGGCACCTATTCCGACAGCGTCGTCTACTGGGCCAGCATCATGAGAGACAGAGGTATCGGTGGGTCGACAGCATTTCGCGGTCGGCGGTCGTCAGTGATCGCCACGGCAGTCGGAATTGTCGTGGCCTTGTTCTTCATTGTGCTCGTCGTGTCATCACCCGAAGATCGAGAGAGTGCGGCCTCACCACTTCTCGGAAATCCGGCACCTGTTGTGAAGTCAACCACTCTTGATGACATGCAGTTCGAGTTATCGCGCCGCCGTGGCAGTTGGGTGATGTTTAATTTCTTCAATTCCACGTGTGTTCCGTGCCGGCAAGAACATCCTGAGCTGGTTGCATTCCACGAAGCACAAGCAGCGGCAGGGACGCCGACCGAGTTGTATTCGGTGATCAACGATGACAGCGACAACGCAGTGCGCGCGTTCTTCGAGGCGAACAGGGGCGACTGGTCCAAAATCCGTGACGATGACGGCTCGATAGCCGTTGCCTTTGGTGTTGCCAAGGTGCCCGAGACCTGGATCATCGATCCCAATGGGTATGTGCGCATGCGCTTTATCGGTGCGGTCACCAAGAATTTGTTGGACGAAAAACTGACAGAGCTTCAAGCCGCATTCGAGGGCATGTGATGAATCTGCCTCGTCCAAGGTCACAATCACCGCGATTGAAGTCGTGGCCGATGTGGATGCTCATGGGAATCGTCACTGTGTGCCTGCTTGCGATCGGTGCCGGTCGAGAAGGTGGGCCACTGACACAACAAGAGCGCATTGACGGCATCACGAAGCGTCTGGCTTGCCCCACATGTGACGGCGAGAGCGTATTCGTGTCGCAGGCGTCGGCGGCCGTCAACATCAAGAACGAAGTTGCCCGTCAAGTTGCAGCCGGTCAGCGCGACGATGAACAAATCGTTGCTTTCATCGAGGATCGATTTGGTGGCCGAGTGCTGCTGGTTCCACGTGCCACAGGTTTTGACTCTCTTGTCTGGGTGTTGCCGGTGTCTGTGTTGGTGTGCTCGGTTGCAGGTCTTGCGGCGACCTTCCGACGTTGGCGTCGTGAACAAGGTCTCGTTCCATCGGATGACGATCGTGCACTGGTCGCGCAATTGCTGGCCGAGGAGCCAGAGGATCACGACGAGGTCCCGGGATGAGTGCGCGCGATGATGTTCGTAGAGAAGAGCGACGATTCTTGCTCGGATCGTTACGCGACCTTGAGCGCGAACTCGAAGTGGGTGACATTGACAGCCATGACTACGTGGCCCTTCGCGACGATTACACCGCGCGCGTCGCCCTTATCACCAAAGAACTAGAGGCCGATGACGCGAAGCGAAGCGCATTGGGACATGGGTTGGGTCGCAAAGCGGTGACAGCTCTCGTTGTCATTGTGCTTGGGCTGGCCGCAGGTTGGTTAGTTGCAGACAACAGCGGTCAACGACTGCCAGGACAGAGCGCAACTGGCGGAATCGAGCAAAGCACGGCAACTCTTCTCTCGCAGGCACGACTCTTGAATTTCAATGATCCCGCGCAAGCAATCACGTTGTACACCGAAGTACTGAAGATCGAGCCCGATAACCCGGAGGCATTGACATATCGATCATGGTTGCTCGCGCTCTCGTCGCGTGAGGCATCTGACGACATCAAGAAAGTCGCACTTGCGACCGCGCTCACCGATATCACGCGCGCAATCGAGACGGATGAGACCTATGTGGACGCTTATTGCCTGCTCGGAATCATCAACTTTCGATTCCTTGATGATGCAGAGCTTGCTAAGCCACCCCTAGACAAATGTCTTGCGGGGAACCCACCTCACGAGGTGCTTGGTCTGGTCACAACGGTTGTTGATCAGGTGAATGCGGCCGTGACAGGTAAGTGACAACTAGCCGATCGTCGGTGGCGGCAGATAATCCGCACGGATGAATCGTCCACCTTCTCGATGCAACAAGTACGTCGACCCTTTCTTGAGGGCAGAAGGTCCGTCAATAATCAGACCCCTTCTCACCAGGGCGTCAACTGTCGCGGGAATAACGTCGCCGTGACTGCAGAGCACAGTTCCTTCATCTAGGTGTTCGAGAAGCGACAAGGTGATTTCAAAGGCAGTGTCTTCGGCTAGCCGATCATCAAGCGTCACCGGAATTCCAGATGCTTCAGCTAGTGGTTCGAGTGTCTGGATACAGCGCAGGTAGGGGCTTGAGATGAGAGCCGTCACACTCGACGAGTGAAGTAACGAGACGAGGCTTTTGGCCTGGGCACGACCTTTCTCGGACAGGGGCCTGTCTCTGTCGTCTTCAGTCCACGCGCTACGCGAACCAGCGTGTGCATGTCGGACGAATGCGATGACCATGCGAGCAGGGTATAGGACCTTGGGAGAAGAATCAGACAGATTTGGTCGTAGTTCACCCAGATGTTTATCTGCGTCCACCGTCCATGTATGAGAGTTCGATTGTGCGCAAAGCCCAGCATGCTGCAACGACCGACGTACGAAAGAGCTTCATCAGGCGATCGCATCAATTGCACGTCCGTCGTCGCGATGTAATTCGGATGGTAGGCGTCAAGTCCTTGTTAGTGGGTCAGTCATTTGGTCAAGTGGGCGATGCCGCAACGTCAATGGTGACTGCACAAATGTTGCTTTTCGTGAATAGTGATGCATCTGTTCGGACGTCACTCTTCACTTCAATCGGGATGATGCTCCCCGTCTTGCTCCTCGCCGGACCATTGGCAGGTGTACTTGTCGATCGACTGAACAGGCGGGGAATTCTCGTTTATGGACATTTTCTGCGGGGAATTCTCGTCATTTCATTGATGTGGGCGTTGCATGTCGATCAGAACGCTTCCGCAATGATCTGTTTTGCCTTAACGCTTGCCTTGTCGCGGCTTCTCTATAGTGCTCGAGTTGCAAGTGTGGTCCATTTTGTTCGACGTCATGAACTTCCAGCCGTCGACTCGATGTCGTTCATTGTCGGCATGGTGTCTGGATTGGTTGGCGGCGGTCTTGCTGCAGTTCTGATTGAAGTCAACTGGCAAGTGGCATTCATTGTCGCCGCATGTCTCCAAGTGGCTGCAGGTCTCACACTCCGTACCATCCGACTCGACCGTTTTACGGTCGGTCAAGGCTCGCACGTCGCCACGAGAACTGGGTTGTTGCGCCAACTTGTCGAATCAAAAATCAAGTTTGCGATTGGCTCGACCGCCACACTGAGGTTGCTGCTTGGGGTGATGGTTGCGTCAGTTGCACTTTATGTCGGTGATCGACTGTCGCTTGAAGCGCTTGGGTTTGCGACTTTATTGGCGCTCATCTCAGTCGGGAATTTCCTCGGATCGGTTACGGCAGAGTGGTTCATCGAGCGCTTTCGTCGACGTTCGATTGCCGTGATGGCGTCTGTGTCCTCCGCTCTTCTAGTGGCTGTGGCGCTTGTGGTGAGTACACCCGGCGTCCAATTGGTGACCGTCGCATTCTGTGCATTCGCGTTTCAAAACTTGCGAATCTGTACTGACTCGTCCGTGCAGGCAAACACCCCAGACGAGGTTCTTGGCCGTGTATTCGCTGCATATGACGTGGTCTACAACGTCGCCTACGCGTTAGGGGTTTTCGCTGGAGTTCTGCTCTTCGGGGTAGTTCCGATGGCCCTAGTGCTGGGTCTGATCTGCTTCAGTCATCTGGCGCTGGCAGTTGTGCTGGTCAGAGGCACCGAGACCTTGACCATTCAGGCCGTGTCGACTCCAGCCATGCAATCAACTAGAAGGTGATGCACAATTAAGTCGTGGGTTTTTTCGACCGTAATCGTGACGATGTGGCAGCAAAGGGTTACGACCCCTCGAGATTGCCGCCCGGTCAGTACCTCACTGAGCGTTTCCCAGTGCTGCATGTGGGTGACGTTCCAACGTATGCCCCAGGTGAGTGGTCGCTGACGATCACTGGTCTCGTCGACAAGCCATTTACTTTGTCGTTCGATGAGCTGACTGCGCTCCCTTCACAAACGATCACGACCGACATCCACTGCGTGACGAAGTGGTCAAAGTTCGACACCTCGTGGACCGGCGTACGCGTCAAGGACCTATTTGCAACTGCTGGCGTGCAGCCAGACGCCTCGCACGTGATGGGCCACGCTGAATTCGGCTATACCGCGAACCTTCCACTTGACGATGTAATGCGGGATGACTCGCTCGTTGTATACGCCTACGACGGAGAACCGATCGAACCGATTCACGGTGGCCCTGTTCGACTTGTGGTGCCGCACTTGTATTTCTGGAAGTCACCCAAGTGGCTTCGTGCGCTTGAGTTGATGTCTTCTGACAAGCCCGGATTCTGGGAACGCAACGGATACCACATGTATGGTGACCCGTTTTTGGAACAGCGCCACTGGGGTGACTGACGATGCGTGACTGACCGATCGTGACTGACGCAGTGTTTGTCAGTTGATCGTGGTGCTGCAGAAGGTGTCGCCCTTTGGCAACGATTCTGAATGCTCTGGATCTGTCGACCCGTACAAGGCATCAAGCATTCCCTTCACCATTCCACGATCGACGGAACAGATGACCGGATTCTCAATTGCGACGTCGCCAAACGGGCAATGACTCGTGACAATTCGCAACTCGTTATTTCGTTTCTCGGCATGTGCTGCGAACCCGTGGGCAGTGAGCGCATCGGCAACGGCCTGCATTGCTGAGCGCAGAGAACGTTGTCCAGCAGCCATGTCTGTGCCGGTGAGCCCAGCGGCCATTGCTCGACCGTATTCCTGTCCGACTTCCTCAGCGATGGTGTGTGCTTTGTCGGCGGGTAACGCGGCGAGGGCCTTACCGAGAAGTGTGAGTACTAAGTCGTCGCTTCGAACCGGGAATTCCAGCTCGTTTCCGGCGGTGGCAGCCAGGTAGCGCTTGCTCGGGCGTCCGGCGCCAGCACGTTTCGCATGTTCTGTGGACACCTCGACGTAGCCACCGGCGGCCAACTTCTCGAGGTGATGTCGAGCAACGTTCGGATGGAGATCAAATTTCTCTGCCACTTGAGATGCCGTCACACCGTCGGGGCAGTCGCGTGCGAACAGATAGACGGCGCGTCGAGTGGGGTCGCCGAACGCAGATGTGATGGCAGACACAGTGGCCGTAAACGACTTTGGAGTCATCACAGGGGTGGTCGTCACTTCAGCCACATCGGTATTCTACCTATTGCCATAGTGCAAATTGCCGACGTCCCCGACCGGAAGTACCCCCATGACAGCCACGCCTGAACAAATCATCGAAGCTCTCCGACCAGTCGAAGACCCGGAGCTTCATCGCTCGATCGTCGAGCTCGGCATGGTTCGCGATGTGCGCAACGATGCGGGGGCGGTGTCATTGACCGTCGTTCTCACTGTTCCGGGTTGCCCGCTGCGCAACGAGATTCAGAATCGAGTCACCACTGCGGTGAAGCCACTCGACGGGGTCCGAGACGTGTCCATCGACTTCGCGGTCATGAACGATGCCGAACGCGAGAAGGTGCGTCGACTAGTTCACGGTGATGCAGCAGCTACGGCAGGTACGAATGCCGCACACGGTCACGCTGAAGGACGGACGATTCCGTTTGCCAGCAATGACAGCAAGACACGTCCGTTGCTCATCTCTTCTGGAAAAGGTGGCGTCGGAAAGAGCAGTGTCACGACGAACCTCGCGGTCGCCCTTGCGGCGCGTGGACACAAAGTCGGCATCGTTGACGCCGACATTTACGGCTTTTCCATTCCCCGCATGCTCGGTGCAGAGCGTGACCCTGTAGTCATTGATCAGATGCTTCTGCCCCCAGAAGCGTGGGGTGTGCGTTGCATCAGTATCGGATACTTCGTGCCAGAAGGTCAGGCAATCATCTGGCGTGGACCAATGCTGCACAAAGCGCTCGAGCAGTTCCTTACTGACGTGTTCTGGGACGAACCCGATTTCTTGCTCATCGACATGCCGCCGGGCACAGGCGACATCGCGCTCAGCCTCAGTCAGTACCTACCGCGGGCCGAGGTGTACGTGGTGACGACACCACAACCAGCTGCGCAGAAAGTTGCGAGACTCTCTGCGGCGATGGCCGAGAAAGTGAACTTGCCGGTCAAGGGCGTCATCGAAAACATGTCGTGGTTCACAGGTGATGACGGCAAGCGCTACGAACTGTTCGGTGCCGGTGGCGGACGCGAACTTGCAGAAGAGCTGGAGGTGCCGTTGCTGGCCCAGATCCCGCTCGTCGCACAACTTCGTGAAGGTGGCGATGACGGACGTCCGATCGCCGCAGTTGCCCCCGACTCAGAACCGGCCCGTGCGTTCTTCGCACTCGCCGAGAAGATCGAGCAGATGGCACCAAAGAAGCGTTTTAGCAAGGGCTTGAAGCTCATCTGACCGGTACGGTGAGAGAGTCGATCGACTATCGAAAGCACATCGAAGGAACAAGGAGCACCAGTGGACCTGCGCATCGGAGTTACACAATCACCTCGCGAGATCTCCATCGAACTTGCCGATGATGATGCACTTCGCGACGACGTGAAGGCTCGTGTCGAGGCAGCACTCAGCGGTGCCGTCGACACGCTGTGGATCACTGACAAGCGTGGACGCGACGTGGCGGTTCCATCTCAGAAGATCGCATATGTGGAGATCGGCTCCAGCGGGGTCGACCGTCGAATCGGCTTCGGCGGTTGATCTGACACCACTTCTTCGCCACCGACTGGTGTTCGTTACCGGCAAAGGTGGCGTCGGAAAGTCCACAATTGCTGTCGCGCTTGCGCGACTTGCTGCGCGGCGCGGATTGCGTACGTTGCTATGCGAAATGGATGCCAAAGGATCCGTGGCTGCGCGAGTAGGTGTCGACTCGCTGACCTTTGAACCCCGTCTGGTCGAATCGAATCTGTGGGCCATGGTGATGGACACGGAACAGTCATTGCGCGAATACCTAAGGTTGTTCGTAAAGATTCCGCTCATCACGAAAATTACACCTCTAGCTGCCGTGTTCGACTTCGTTGCCGATGCTGCACCGGGAGTGAAGGAAATACTTGGTGTCGGCAAGTTGTGCCATGAAGTGCGGCAAGACAATTACGACATCGTCATCGTTGATGCAGAGGCGACTGGTCATATCGTCAGTCAGATTGCGGCACCGCAGATTGTGGGTCAACTTGCCGGTGTCGGCATGTTGCGTGATCAGACGGAATGGATGCTGAAAATTCTCGAGGATGAATCAACATGCACAGTTGTTCCGGTGGTTGTTCCTGAAGAACTCGTGGTCAATGAGACGGTCGATCTGATTCAGTCGATTCGGGGGCAGACAAAGACCGCAGTCAGATGGGCGGTCCTCAATCGTCTTGAAGAGCCACTCATGATGTCGAGCGACGAATCGACATGGTCGGTACTTCGCGACGTCTTGTCTCCCGAGGTCAGTGAGTCTCTGCGTCGAGCAACAAGTGAGCGGCAACTACAGCGAGAGGCGGTCACCGAACTTCGAGAGAACGTCGGAGATGTTGAGTTCATAGTGATTCCCGAAGTGGGCGGCTGGAGTGAAGAGGGTGACGTGGAGGACGTCGATGCGGTGGTGCTTCAGCGATTAGGAGAAGAGCTGTGACAGACGACAGTCGCATGATCGACGTGCATGGGCGTTGCATTCTCGTGTGCGGCCCTGGCGGAGTGGGGAAAACGAGCGTCTCTGCTGCGATTGGCAAAGTGCTGGCAACATCACGTGGACGTATCGTCGTACTGACCATTGACCCGGCGAAGCGCTTAGCGCGGTCACTCGGATTGTCGATCTCAGGAAATGAAGTCGTGGAAGTTGGGGGCGGACTTCATGCGACGATGCTCGATGCCGAAGCTGGCTGGGATGATTTGGTTCGGCGATACGCACCGAACGCAGAGGCAGCCGAGCGCTTGCTGCGAAACCCGTTGTACCAGAACATCACTTCTCGTTTTGTGAATAGTCACGACTACATCGCAATGGAACGGCTGTACGAACTGAGCAACGATCCGGCTTTCGACATCGTCGTCGTTGATACCCCACCATCTAGAAACGCACTCGACTTCCTCGATGCACCAAATCGTATGAGTGAGTTCTTCGGCGGTCGACTCGTGCGTTGGCTCACTATTCCGTATCGCAATCGACTCATTGGGCTGGCGTCACGTCCGTTCTTTCAAATCGCAGACCGGTTGCTCGGTGCACGATTTCTGGGCGACATTTCGGAGTTCTTCGTGTTGTTGCAGACACTTGAAGAAGGCTTTGTCGAAAGAGCACAACGAGTGCGAGCTCTGCTCGACTCTTCAGACTGTCACTATGTCGTCGTCACCAGCCCCGGAAAAGACTCCGTGCGTGAAGCCGACTACTTGCTCGACCGAATTGCATTGAAAACATCCCAACGCACGACAGTCGTCATCAACCGCACCATGCCATGTCCTGTTGACGCTTCAGCTCCATCCGTCGCTGAGTTGGTGTCGATCACCGGATGCGACGGCGAATCGGTCTCGAGGGTTCTCTCGGCTGTCCAAGTTGCACGTCACACCCAATCGCGTCGATATGAAGAACATGCAGCGGTGAGGCGTCATTTCGACCCCCGTGGCACGGGAATTCTCGAGGTGCCGGACATGGCCGTCGACGCAGTCGCGGTCGTCGACGGGATAGCCAGAAGCCTCAGCGCTGGGTAGGGCAGACTGTCGGAGGAGGGCATTCCATGGCGACAATCGGAGAACTCGCACGGCAGCACACGTCACTTTCGAAAGAGGACGTCTCGCATCTTCAAGCCCTGACAGGCGAATGGGGCATGCTCGCCGACCTCTGCTTCGCCGACCTTCTCTTATATGTGCCGACGAACGAGGGTTCATGGCTCGTGATTGCTCAGGTTCGGGCTGCGACAGGCCAGACCCTTTATGTCGTCGACTGGGTCGGAGTGTTGGCAAATGAAACCGAAGTCACCTTGCTGGCGGCAGCGTATGACTCTCAGGCAATTACTGAGGGTGAGATCGTGGTGGAGGACCTCATCGACCCATGCTTCATGACCGCAATACCAGTGGTCCATGAGGGAAAGAGTATTGCGGTGTTGACTCGCGAGTGGAGCACTCGTGGTGCGCGTCAACCAGGCCAACTTGAGCGCACGTATCAAGACTTGTTCGCGCGTTTCACCGAAATGATCGCCGGTGGTCTATTCCCATTTCCTGGGCGAGTGGCAGACAGCAGTGTGGCTCCTCGAGTGGGTGACGGCGCAATCGTTCTCGACCAGAATTCTGTCGTTATTTATGCATCGCCGAATGCGACGTCAGCTCTGCATCGGGTGGGAATTAGCGCAAATGTCGTTGGGCAGACGCTTGCAGAGATGGGAATCATCGACAGTCCTGTGCGTCAAGCTTTCGAGAGAAAAGAGCCGGTCGTCGAAGAGTTCGAGCAGACCGCTGATGTGACACTCTTGACGCGTTGCCTTCCCGTTCTCACCACTTCGAAGGATGCCGAGCCAGTTGTCACTGGTGCGGTGATGTTGTTGCGTGATGTCACTGAACTTCGTCGCCGAGACCGACTGTTGCTCTCGAAAGACGCGACGATTCGCGAGATTCACCATCGCGTGAAGAACAATCTGCAGACGATCTCCGCACTTCTGCGTCTGCAGGGTCGTCGTCTCAAGTCAGACGAAGCTCGCGAAGCTGTCGCGGAATCCGTACGAAGAATTCGCACCATCGCGCTGGTTCACGAAACATTGTCCCGTGAACCTGGTGACGACGTCGTCTTCATCGAGATTGTGCGACCACTGCTGCGACTCTCGGAAGAAGGTTTGCAATCCCCGGATCGACCCGTGCGGTTCGTCGTGAATGGCGACGGTGGCCGCATACCCGCCACAATTGCAACACCATTGTCGGTGGTGGTGACAGAGCTTCTTCAGAACGCAATCGATCACGGATTTCCAGAAGGAGAAGGTGGCGGTACTGTCGTCGTAACCCTCGACTCAGATGACGCAGTGCTCACGATCAAGGTGGTCGATGATGGACGTGGGCTTGCTGACTCCTTCGACTTGTCGGCAGCGACCGGACTTGGTCTGTCCATCGTCCGGACACTTGTCACCACTGAACTGGCCGGCACTATCGACATGCGTCAGCCAACACAAGAAGAACTAGATGGAGCAAACCTGACGTTGCGTCCTGGATATCGGGGAACCGCAGTCGAGCTGTGTGTTCCTCTCCGCGTCGATTGAACGACGCCTCGGAGCCGACGTGTCAGCCGGCGGCAGCGGCAGCGGCGGCGAGACGCTGTGCACGAGCACGAGCGGCACGCTCGCGGCGAATCTGACGACGTTCGTCCTCTGACGTTCCGCCCCAGATACCTGTGTCTTGGTTGGTCTCGAGCGCAAAGTCGAGGCACTCGATTTGTACCGGACATTCGCAGCAGACGCTCTTAGCTTTTGAGATCTGCAACAGTGCTTGGCCGGTCGTTCCGACGGGGAAGAAGAGCTCTGGATCGGTGTCGCGGCATGTGGCGCGATTTCTCCAGGTGTAGTCGGCGCTACCGAGAGCCAGGCTGGACGCGAGGATTGACACGTCGGATTCCTTCTTGGGGGTTCGGGGACGCTGGGCGCCACGGTGGACTTGCTGTGCATATCCGGCGAACCGGTGCGAGGCAACGCTACGACCGTCTGTGGTGAATGGCAAGAGGTTGGTGCAAGTTGCATCGATGTGATTCATACGAACTGTGCCCTCTGATAAACCAGCAATGCAAAAACTTCCATGAAAGGGGCGAAAGTGGCAGCAGGACGTTATCCACAGGTCATCGCCCACCGCGGTGCATCGCGTCGTGAGCCCGAGAACACGATCGCCGCTTTTCTCACAGCGAGAACTCTCGGTTCCGATGCCGTGGAACTTGATGTGCGTCGACTTGCCGACGGTGAACTGGTGGTCATGCACGATGCGCATCTCGACGATGGCCGTGCGTTGGTGGCCCTCGGGCGAGACGACGTTCCCTTTACGGTCCCGACATTGTCCGCGGCACTCGATGCGTGCGCCGGAATGTGGGTGAACATCGAAATCAAGAACGAGGGGTCAGAACCTGATTACGACCCGCATGATCTTGTTGCAGAACAACTGGCCAAACACTTGCGCGATCGAGGAGAACCGGAGCGTTGGCTCATCTCGTCGTTTCGACGAGAGACCATCGTGGCGATGCGCGACTTCGCACCGGAAGTGCGGACCGCGTGGCTCATGACCCATTGCGATCCGCGTGGCGTCAATGCGCTCGCAAAGTCACTTGCAGATGAAGGCCACAGTGCCTTGCACCCATGGCACAAAGTCGTCACACGCGAGATGCTCGATGCGTTTCATCAGCGCGGTCTAAGCGTCAACTGCTGGACATGTGATGATGAAGATGACATGTCACGTCTGGTTGAGTGGGGCATCGATGGAATCTGCACGAATGTGCCTGACGTCGCACGTACGGTGCGTGAGTCACTTCTGGGGAAATGACTGCACCAAACGGACTGCGTCGGGCACGTGTTCAAAACGTAGTTCCTTGACTTCGCCCAAGTAGTCGCCATCCATTTGGTACGGAAATGCTCGCTCATTCGAGACAAGAACTTCCGACACGTTCGACTGCACGTCGAGCCACGAGTTCGATGACACGCCGCCGCCCCGTAATGCAGTTCCCACCGAGCGGAGGATCTTTGTTGCGTTCATCGATGTGAACGTGACCACAGAGAGTCCCTTGGTGAGATCTGTCGAGGGCACAAGATCAAAAGGTCGTGGTCCGAGGTACGTGTACGGATTGGTGTTCATGATGATGGTGAAAAATGCACCAGGAACAGAATTGCTATGTGCGCCACCAATGTCGACGTTGAAGTGCGGTTGACGACGGTCGTAATCGAATGCCCACGTGCGTAATGCAGCGATGACGAACAATGGATGACCGGCGTATCGCTTCAGTGCGGCGCGCTGCTCGACGCGTTTGACGACAGCAGCGTCATAGCCAACTCCGGTGTGAAAGGTGAAGTATCGGCCGTTGACTTTGCCGAGTCCGATTGACTTGATGTCTCCGCGACCGAGTGCGTCGATGATGAGGTCAACGGATTCAAGAGCATCATTTGGCATGCCGAGGGTACGCGCGAAGACGTTGGTGCTGCCCCCTGGTAGGACAGCGAGAGCCGTGTCACTTCCTGCGACCCCGGTGGCCACCTCGTTCAAGGTGCCGTCCCCGCCGTAGGCGACGACTGCGTCGAGGCCTCGCGTTGCCGCATCTTGGGCGAACCGGGTGGCATGGCCTCGCCGATTGGTCTCGACCACCTGGACGTCGTGGTGGCGGGAGAGTCGCTGATGGACCACCACGGTGTTTCTGGCGGTCACCGAGGAGGCGAAGGAATTGACGATCAACAGCAGTCGCAAGGGGCTTCACGGTACCAGCCGGCCTGCGACGAGGGTCACGCTTTCTTTCCCAGAAGAACCTTGTGCCAGTTGGGTTATCGCCGATTCGGTGGGTAACAATGGTCACCTTATGAACGTGATCGTGTGCGTAAAGCAAATCCCCGATCCTGCGGCACCTGGTGCCCTTGATGCGGGAACCAACACCCTCAAGCGTGACGGCAAGCTCGTCATCGACGACTCTGACATGTACGGAGTCGAGATGGCTCTGCAGCTTGTCGATGCAGCCGGCGGTGGCGAGGTGAACCTCGTGTCGATGGCTCCGAATAGCGAGACCTCTGGCATGCGCACGGCGCTTGCGATGGGTGCAGCAAAGGGCGTGCTCGTGTCTGACCCGGCATTGCAGGGAAGTGACGCACTGACGACGGCAAAGATTCTCGCCGCTGCGGTGCAGAAGCTTGGTGGCGCCGATCTCATCATCGCTGCAACCGAATCGTCAGATGGTTACACCGGTACGGTGCCCGAGCAGATGGCTGAAGTTCTCGGACTTCCCTCTGTCACCTTCGCGAAGAAAGTCGCTGTTGACAGCGGAACGTTGAAAGTTGATCGTCAGACCGAGTCTGGTTACGACGAAGTCACATGTCCGATGCCGGCAGTCATCAGCGTCACCGCTGGTGTTGTCGAGCCGCGCTACCCGTCATTCAAAGGAATCATGGCAGCGAAGAACAAGCCGATCGACGAAGTGAAGGCGTCTGACCTCGGAGTCACGCCAGTTGGTTGGGAAGGTGCCGGTCAGAAGATCTCTGGCGTGGCGCAAGCAGAAGCACGTCAAGCCGGTGAGATCATCGAAGACGACGGCGAAGCATTCGGCAAGATCGTTGGGTTCCTCGAGAACCTCAAGGTCATCTGAGTTCGGCAAGGAGAACAGCAATGGCACTCAACAACATTTGGGTATTCGCACAAGCTGCGAATGGTGCGCCGACCAGCGCCACACTCGAACTGCTCACCAAGGCACGTTCACTCTCGTCCAATGTCACTGCCTTCATGGGTGGCGACGGCAACGCCATCGCAGCCGCACTCGGTGAGTACGGTGCAACCAAGGTGTACGCGGCTGACCACGGCTCGAACCTTCCGGGCGTGGCCATCGCAGCCGCGATGAAGTCGGTCATCGATGGTGGCGACAAGCCGGACCTCATTATGTTCCCGCAGAACTACGAAGGACGCGACACGATGTCGCGTCTCTCGGTGAAGTTAAACAAGACCGTCATCACGAACAACATCGACATCGCCGACAGCGGTGACGGAGTCACCACGGTTACTCCGATTTTCGGTGGCAACACACTCGTCAGCACCACGTTCACGGGCGATGGTCCATTTCTTGCAGCCTTCCGTCCGAAGAGCTTCGCTCCTGAGGCAGCTGGTGGCGGTGCGGCAGCGGTGACTGCCGTGCAGGTTCCTGATCTTGGTGCTGCGGGTGGTGCGAAGGTTCTGGCAGTGCACGTCGAAGAGACCACAGGTCCGAAACTTGATGAAGCAGACGTCGTCGTATCGGGTGGACGCGGTCTCGGCGAGTCCGACAAGTTCACGATGGTCGAGGACCTGGCCAAGATCTTGAAAGGTGCACCTGGCGCATCTCGAGCAATCGTGGATGCCGGATGGGTTCCTTACAGCTACCAAGTCGGCCAGACCGGCAAGGTTGTCAAGCCGAGCGTGTACATCGC
>DCZD01000002.1:79321-171172 GCA_002331255.1 Acidimicrobiaceae bacterium UBA2093
GCCGGCATCTCTGGTGCCACCCAACACATGGTGGGAATGAAAGGTTCGAAGAACATCATCGCGATCAATAAGGACAAGGAAGCACCGATCTTCGGCATTGCGGATCTCGGCATCGTCGGTGACGTGCACAAGGTGTTGCCAAAGCTCATCGAAGCACTCAAGTCCCGCTGACAAATTCATTCACCGTAAAGAGGCGCCGCCACTAGGCGGCGTCTCTTGCATGTATGGCACACGACAACCCGGTTGTTGAGTCCTCGATGGTCAGTTGTAGCGACCATCCGGTAGCTGGCTCAATTGAATCCCACAGGTGAAAGACCAAGCCCTCGATGCGCATGCCGAGCTCATCGGCATCGGTCGGCCAAGTATCGCCCAGGTCGAGGAACTGATGAAGGAACCACCAGGTCGTTGACCGTCCATTTGCGCGACCGCGGCGCCGTCCGTGCGCACCGCCGCTCGACGCCGCCCACACCATCCATCGGAGTGCGAGGTGATGTTCAACTTTGCAACGCCGAGCATCGACAGCACCAAGTGCTCCGAGTGCTGCGAGACCATCACCTTCAACGATTGCAATCTCGGCTCGGCCATTCGACGCCGCCGTCCACGGTTCGACCAGTAGACGAAATGCCGATGTGGTGTCTGGGTCGTCAAGTTCTTCACCAGAGGTCGTCATGACTCTTGTCGTTGACGGCGCGGGTGGGGCAGGGAATTGGCCACCATCATCTGCATATGTCGCTGGGTCGTAGTCAGGTTCCCAGGTTTGCAACGCAAAGGGCATGTCAAGAGTCGAGTACTCGCTTGTGTCGATCACGTCGCCACGCAGGGCACGTTCATGCGCCACGAGTGAACGGTCAGGTGAAGGTTCTAGATATGGGGCGAGTTCGACCCACGAGTGGTTGATTGCGAGGATCTCGCTGATTGGCCCAGGCATAAAGGTGCGCATGGAGTCATCGAGAGATCGACAGGCAAACTCGGCTGGTGCCCACAGGGCGAGTCGATAGTTTGCCAGCGTGGCAATTGGCCAGACCTGGCGGCCGGTCTTGACGGCCGACGTGCAGGCATCGCGTACACGTACGAGTTGGCGCCACTCACGAGAAGACACCGTGTCATTGACGAACCGCACAAGTCCGTCGAGATCCACTCTGTGGATGAGTTCGTCGATGTCATTCGTCATGTCGCGGATGTGTCACTTCCTCATCAGATGAGTGGCCACGGGTGGCGTCGACCTGAGAGATCTACGGGGAAGGTGGGATGTTCCAACAAGTACGTGACTCGTTGTTGCAGGGCAGTGACTTCATCATCGTCGAGTAGTGCGGCCAGAGCCAATGGCACACTTTTGATGAGATTTGCTGCGACGTCGAGGAGGCGTGTCGGAATCTCCTCGCCACCGAAATCCCAGATGACCGTGCGAAGTTTGAAGTCTTCACTAAAACACACGCCATGGTCGATGCCCCAGAGCCGGTCCTCGTTGTCCAGCAGAATGTGCCCACTTTTGCGGTCTGTATTGTTCGCAATGAAGTCGAAAAAAGCGAAATCGCGAAGTCGATCATGAAGGTCGGGGCGGGACTCGTGAATGCTGAAGTAATGCTCATGTGGGTCTGCATCGATGAATAACTGCAGCGAGCCCTCACCATAGGGCCCCTCTCGCACGATTGTGGGCGGCACGAGATCAAGACCCAATACCTCGCTGAGCAGCTGTGCTGCGACCTCTCGCTTGTAGAGACCTGGCGGAAAATCCCAGAGGGGTCGTTCACCACGAAGAGGTTTGTACACCGCATGGCCGTGGCCATGCCCTTCGTCTGACTCGAGACGCACCAGCAAAGTGGCGTTACTGCTGTGAGCAAGGCGTCCGACTACTTCGATGACACCACGTGCAAGCAGTGCAGAGACATCGTCGGTCTCGGTCGTATAGGTGCCTGACATCAGTTCAATTCATGCGCGGACATGCGTGTCCATGCGGGTCTTTGGGGGCGCCACACCACCGGCACGGCTCACGACCGCCAGCAACGGACGTGTCTGCGGAATCACAGAATGCCTCTGCTTGCTCAGGAGAGATGAACAGTCGGACACGACCCGCCAGTGCATCGTCCTCATCGAGTGCATCATCTTCATCCATGGCGGTCATATCAAGCTCGCTGTCATCCGACGCACCGATGACGAGTTCGTCGAACTGGATGAACATGCGCATGCCGCTTCGGTCGTATCCGAGGCCGATCGTCCCAAGGACGAAGTCGACCTCATTTATGCCATGGGCAAGAGATGCGTCTGGCAGCATCGCACGTGATTCAGGAAGGTCTTTCAACAGATTGCGCAGATGTTGCGAGATTGCTGCAACTTGCTGTTTCTCGCACTTCACGTTCAGCATGCGACCGTCCGCACGAATTTGGATGAAGAACGTTCGCTGTCCAGGTTGACCGACGGCCCCAGTGCGAAATGCATCGACGTCGTCGAATTCGTAGAGAAAACTCATGTCAGCTGGGGCGAAGATCGGACAATGAGCCGCCCGATGAGTTGACGGTGAGAACGACCGGGCCAGTCGTCAGATACGAGACCGCGCTCACCGAGCAGGTGCCGATGACGATGCGTTGGAAGAGGTCAAGGTGTGTTCCCATCGCATGGGCGATGAGTGCCTTGATTGGGTCTGCGTGACTGACGCACACGACGACACCACCACGGTGACGCTCACGGAGTGTGTCGACAGTGTTGGCCATGCGTGATTGCATGTCGATGAAGCTCTCACCATCTGGAAAGCGAAAAGTCGATGGCGCTCGCTGAACGGTTGACCACTCAGGCTTCTTCATCAGCGCAGACAATTTGGCTCCTGTCCACGCGCCGAAGTCGCATTCCAGCAGTCCTTTCTCGATCCGGACCCGCTGTCGGAGGGCCTTTCCGATGGGAGCTGCGGTCTCGCGAGCACGTTCGAGTGGCGACGCATAGATGGCGTCAACACGTGGAAGGTCGGCGAGTCGTCGCGCAACTGATTCGGCTTGTTCGCGACCTTTGTCGGAGAGGTGCAGGCCTGCGGCACGACCAGGAAGGACTTGTCCAGTCGTGGGGGTTTGCCCGTGACGTACAAACAACATAAGCGTGGACGACGGCGACGAAGAAGTCTTGGCACGAGGCATGTATGCAAACTATTGCGGCATGCCACGTCATGCCAATCTAAGGTCGAACACATGTCACCAGAGGGCGCATGTAACGATTCGATCGGAGCACTCTTCAGAGACATCAGCACATGTCGCGCATGCCCTCGCTTGGTTGAGTGGCGTGAAGCCGTGGCGCGAGACAAGCGAGCGTCGTTCAAGGATGAGACGTACTGGGGTCGAGCTGTTCCGGGTTTCGGCGACGCGTCGGCTCGAATCCTTGTTCTTGGCTTGGCACCTGCCGCTCATGGGGCAAATAGAACAGGCCGTATGTTCACTGGTGATCGAAGTGGAGATTGGCTGTACCGAGCAATGCACAAGTGCGGGTTGGCTAATCAGCCTTTATCGACTGATCGGTCAGACGGTCTCGAGCTCACTAATGCATACGTTGCTGCTGTAGTCCGTTGCGCACCGCCAGACAACAAACCAACTCCCGTCGAGCGCGACACGTGTCGTGGTTTTTTGACGCGCGAACGTGCGCTTCTCGCGCAGCTAAAGGTCGTGGTGTGTCTTGGTTCGTTTGCGTACGACGCAGCATGTCGTGAATTTGCGGTCCGGCCCAAACCAAAGTTCGGTCATGGTGTGGTGGTTGACGCCGAGACTGTCACTCTGGTGTGTTCGTATCACCCGAGTCAGCAGAACACCTTCACGGGGAAGTTAACCGAGACGATGCTGGACGACGTGTTCTCAGTTGCCGTGCGTTTGGCGCAGGCCTGACCTAGGCGTCGAGGGCTTTTTTCACCATCGCAGCAGCGTGGCTATGGGCTGCATGTGCATCGTCGAGCATGGCAAACATGGAGAAGAATCCGTGAAACATGCCGAGGTAACGCGTGACAGAGGCATTGACGCCATTCTCCATCAGGCGACGACCGTATTCTTCGCCTTCGTCTCGTAAGGGGTCGAACTCAGCTGTAATGACAAGTGCCGGAGGCGCGCTCGCAAGAACTTCGTCGCTTGCCATGATGGGAGACACGCGGGGGTCTTCTGGTCGTGCGACTCCACCGATGAAGTGGTCCCAGAACCATTTCATCGAGTCGGCTGTCAGCAGCGGTCCGTTCTTGTTCTCGACGAACGATGGTGAAATCATGTGTGCGTCGATCACTGGATACACGAGTAGTTGAAACTTCAGCGGAACTGGCTGCAGTTGCGCGACAAGTGCAGCCAAATGCCCACCCGCGGAATCTCCGCCAACTGCAATTCGTGATGCATCGATTCCGAGTTCTGTTGCATTGTCGCGTGCCCAGCGAAGTGCTTGGAGACAATCCTCAAGTGCTGCGGGATACTTGTGCTCGGGTGCGAGCCGGTAATCCACCGACAACACTGCATGTCCGGTGCGATTGGCGAGCGACCGACATCCACCATCGTGAGTATCGATGCTTCCAATGACCCAGCCGCCGCCGTGGAAGTACACGAGCAAGCCGGTCACGTCTGATGTCGGCTTGTAGAGGCGACACTTGACGCCGCTGGCATCGACATCGCGAATCTCGTGAACTGCTTCAGTCGAGGGGACACGCATTGTTTCGAACATCAATCGCGCCTCTTGCGGGGACTGCTCGTGAAGCGCGGGTGTGCCAGATGCCTCCATGAGGTCTGCAATCGCTTTTGCTTGTGGGTGCAATGGCATGATGGCTCCTAGTGCCCTGAGTCCGGTGCGGGACTTGCGTCGGCTTTTTTCTTCGGCGGCGGTACACCGACACTTGGTGCCTTGTCGGCCCACTCTGGCCATCGACGACGGCTGACGATGGAGAGCATGCGCAGCAACTTCATCGCCTTCTCATCCTCTTGTGCCGGACGGGAGACAATGACACCGTCTTTGATCATGCGATTGATGACTTCCTCACCAAGTGCTGTGCGCACAATCGTGAGTGTCCAATCGTTGTCCTCGCCGATACCACCAGTCGAGATATCGGCATGCTCGGCTGCAAAGTCTGGGCAGCTCTTGCATCCTTCCCGCGTCCACTTGTGACATTCCTTCAAGTCGATCTCGTGGTACGAGCCATCCTTCATCCAGATCTGAAAGACGCCTTTGATATTCATCTTCACCATGTCCTGTTTTTTGAGGCCGTATTTGGCCTCGAAAAGCTCAGGGAAGATGGCATCGTCGAATGTCTTAGAGCACAAGAGCCCAATATTGAAGAGGAACGGCTTCGAGACCTTTCCGGCCTTGCGATCCCACATGACCGGTGGTGATGATGTCTGGCAACCCATGCCGACAAGTGCGAGTCGGTTGAAACCCTGTTCTTTCGCATCACGAAGTGCAAGAGGGTTCGCACAATAGGTGTAGCGACTACCAGCTGTCGCCAACACTTCTTCTTTGTTACGCGCGAGAGCTGGTTTCGCCTTCCATGCGTCGTCATCTTCGACACCGCTCACGAGTGCCGCCTCGATGTAGTCGTTCTCCATCAACCAGATGAGCATGGCTGACACAAAGCCGCCATCTTGACCCTTTTCGTGTTGTTCCTTGTCGGCGGCGCGAGTGAGAAGCAGTTGACGCCAAATTCCGCCCATCTCGTCTGGCTCGCGTGTTCGGCCGAACAGGTGCATGTCAGCAGCAGGTTCCCACGTGCGGAAGCGTGGGCAAGCCCGTGTGCACGTCGTGCATCCTTTCTCACCATGGATGCAGTTGCTGAGACCCAGTTCTTCCTCAAGGTGGAACGGCTTGTACTTACCTTCTTCGTGCTCGTACCCGATGACATCGTGTGGGCATGTCACTACGCAGCCCGCACACCCGGTGCACAGTCCCGTGGTGATCACCTCTTCATAGAGTTCCTTCCACTGTGCGGTCCAGCGCTCGGCCTTGGCGGGAGTACTCGTCATGGTCATTTCCTGAGACTAGGTCGGGGAGCGCATGTGAGTCATACCCGCAACGGCACGTCCGACATGAGAAAGGCCCGCCTCCTCGACGTGAGTCGGGAAGCGGGCCTTTCGCTTGGGGAACTGCTTAGATTCGAGTGGATCCGAACTCGGGATAGGCGAGAACTCCCATCTCGGGGAGGTCGAGTCCCATGATCTCATCGTCTTCTGCCGACCTGATTCCGCCCTTTGTCAGAGCGTTCTGAATCTTGAAGAAAGCAAAAGCGATGGGAAGTATCACGCCGACGATGACTGCGACACCGAGAGCTTGCGCCCCAAGTTGACCCCAGTCGCCCTTGATGATGCCTTCGACTCCAGTGACAGAAGATCCGTTCCAGCCGGCGCCATAACTTCCGTTCGAGAAGATGCCGACAGCGAGAACGCCGAAGATGCCATTGGCACCGTGCACGGCAATCGCACCGACCGGGTCGTCAATCTTGAACTTGCGCTCGACCAGGAACACGACTTCGATTGCGAGCACCGCGCCGATGGTTCCGATGACCGCCGCGGCCCACGGCGCGACGAATGCACATGGTGCAGTGATCGCGACGAGACCAGCGAGCATCCCGTTTGCCATCATGCCCGGGTCTGGTTTGCCTGTCCGCTTGGTGATCCAGAACATCGCGGCGATTGCGCCAAACGCTCCGGCAATTGCGGTGTTGGCCGCGACGGTTGCGAACTGCACGTCTGTCGACGCAAAGGTCGAAGCTGCGTTGAATCCGAACCAGCCGAACAGCAGAATGAACGTGCCGAGCATCGCCATCGGGATGTGGTGCCCAGGAATTGCTCGCGGCTTTCCATCGGCACCGAATTTTCCGATGCGAGGTCCAAGGACAATGGCGCCAGCAAGTGCGGCCATTGCACCAACTGCGTGAACGACGCCGGATCCGGCGAAGTCGACGTAGCCAGCTCCGAGACCCATCGTGTCCCACGTCTTTGCCAGCCAACCGCCACCCCATGTCCATGCAGCAAAGAGTGGGTAGTACACCGCACCGCAGAAGAAGCCCCATACGACGAAGCTGTTCCACTTCCAACGCTCTGCCATCGAACCAGTTGGAATTGTCGCAACTGTGTCCATGAAGGCGACCATGTACAAGAAGAATCCGAGTAGCGCCGGAGTGATTCCGCCGCCAGACAGAGCCCAGCCACCTTTCCAGAGGAATACCCAGTTGCCGCTCCCAAGCAAGGCATCACCAATCGGAGCTTCAAGTCCCATAGGTGCGTAACTAAAACCACCGAAAGCGAGCGGGAAGCCGACGAAGAAGAATGCAATAAACCCGAGACCAAAGATCGCAAAGTTTGTTGATATGACGTGAGCTGCATGCTTTGCACGGCAGAAACCGGTCTCGACAAGCGCAAAACCTGCCTGCATGAAGATGACCAACATTGCGCCGATGACGACCCACAGGAGAGACGTCTGCTGTCCGAGGACTGTCACGGCTTTTTCTGCGTCGAAGTCGTCAGCTGCTAATGATGCGGTTCCTGCTAGCAGGACGGAGCCGGATGACACCGTCAGGCCAACGAGAACGCGCTTCAGCCACTTTCGCGAGGTGGACTGATTTTCAATTAGGAATTCAGATTGCATTGGAGCCTTCCTCTCCGGTGCGAACTCGCACCAATCGTGTGATGTCGGTGACCCAGATTTTTCCGTCACCGATCTTTCCGGTCGCGGCTGCGGAGCAGATCGCTTCGACGACCTTGCCCGCACTCGTGTCATCGATGATGATCTCGATGCGTACTTTCGGCACGAAGTCGATGGAGTACTCACTTCCGCGGTAGGTCTCGCTGTGGCCGCCTTGGCGACCAAAACCACGAACCTCTGACACGGTCATGCCTTGCACTCCAGTGGACTTCAGTGCATCTTTCACGTCGTCAAGCTTGAACGGCTTGACAATCGCAGTGATGAGTTTCACTGACTGTTCTCCTTCTGGATTTCGGGTGGTGTGCCGCGACGCTGCGACATCCAGAAGGTAGGAGACTGTTATTTCCCAACCGTCAGGTCATTGTTTCAATTGTGTGACGACCCTGTGCAATGAGACGAGATGGCCAAACGGTCAGGTGAAGTCCTGCATCAATCTTCCGAGCGCCTTTGCACCGACCTTCCGGCCGTGACGGTCAGAGACTTCGAAACGATCCGTGACGATTCCATTTGAAGTACCGATTGATGCGTGATGAACATGGATTCCTGCGGTGCTGAAGGATGTTGCTACGGCTTGCAGTAGGCCAGGTTGATCGCCACCAGAGACTGTTACGACGGTGTGCCATGGATGGGCATCTTGGTCGACAGACACGACGAGTCGTTTAACGAAGGCACGATCGATTCGACGTCTGGCATCGGGTTGCTGTTTGAGGCTCTCTCCTAAACGATGTGCCAATTGAGTGCTCGAGGGCTTCACGGGGCTTGTCACGGTGAAGCTGTCGACCACGCCACCATCAGGCCATGTCGCCAGATCTGCCGTCACAACTTCAAGACCCATGTCGGCAAGTACGCCAGTAATACGAGCGAGAAGCCCCTTTGTGTCCCGTGTGGCAATTTCGATGCGCCACCGACGGTTGCGCACGGACGTAGGTGGGCCATCGGTCTGCGCGAGATTTTCATCTGAGGTGTCCTGCACAGTGACTCGAACAGTGCGCCCACGGGGAAGCGGTTCGATGAGTTCTGCATGGCGCACGATGTCTGCGGGCGCGTGCACAAGCACATAACCCGCTGCAGCATTTTTGATTCGGTCGCGCACCAAGGGGTTGGTTGTCATTTCGAGAGCCTTGCTCTTACGAAGTGTCTGTACGGACTCGCGGGAGCCGTCGATCAGCTCCGGATGAGCGAGGACTTCTTGTACGCCACCAATCACGTCGATAAGACCGGAGTATTGCCAATCTTCAAGCTCGCCGCGGGCCTCTGTGAGATGGCGGCACATTTCCACATTCATTGGTGAGCCCAAGTACTCCGCGAGCTGTGCAAGTACACGAGTGTTCAGGTTGAAGGGTTCCTGACTGAGCACGGTTCGAAGGAGAGTGGATGCTTTCATGAGGGCGACGATTGTGCGCTCAACGTCGACTGGCAGCCTGAGGGGTGAAATGTGGGCGATGGCAAGCTCAGCCTGTTGGCCGTCGGTCGCATCTATGAGAAATGCAGCCATCATGAGGGAATCGGTGTCGGTGCGATCTGACATGCCGAGCTCGCGGAGTCGCTCGAGAGTTGGGAAGGTGAGAAAGCGTGTCGGGTCGAGTTCGGTGAAGTCACTACGTCGAGCATGCAGCACAACTGACAGATCGGGGAGTGCACGATCCAGCGCACCGACCAACTCAAGAAAGCGCCATGACCGTGCATTTCCTTTGCGTACAACTTCAATGAATGCCTGCGTGCTCTCAGAATCGAATTCAAGCGGCGTATCTCGGTGGACCGCAGACCAATCGAGAAGTTCAGAACCTGGATCCACGTCTGCCGTATGGAGCGCAGCTTGAAGGCTTGTCAGAAGTACACGATTCGACGGAGGACTTCCTTGCAGCACCAAGTGGTTGTCGCGCACGACGAGCCATCCTCCGGTGGGTTCCGCAGTTTCAGTTGGCATCATGCGAGAACTCGTTGTGCCGAGGCGCCATCTCAACAATGGCGGTGCAACAATCGTGGTGGCGAGGACGACGATAAGTACCACCGCGTACAACTCGTCATCAAAGACGCCGACGGTGAGGCCAATACTTGCAAAAATGAGGCCCACTTCGCCACGAGGAACCATGCCGAAGCCGACCAACAGTCGATCTGCGCTCGTGCCCCAAGCACCCACAGAAGAGATCATTTTCGCGGCGATTGCGATGATGGTCAGGACACCTGCCAATGCGAGGACGTGTCCGTTGGCGAATGTCGACACGTCTGTGTCGATTCCGATGCTGACGAAGAAGATGGGAACGAAAATGGTGGCCAAGACATTGAACTCACGAGATATGCGTTCATGATGGTCAGTGTTCCCAAGTGAGATACCGGCGACAAAGGCACCGATGATTGGTGCCAACGAGGCTGCGTCTGCAGCAGAAGCCATTGCAAATGTGACCGCAGCGGCAAATACGGCGATGACGGACGGTGACTTGGCTCTGCCGCCAATGACTTTGACTACGCGCGGCAACAAGACGAGACCGATGACAGTGCAGATGACGAGGAACCCAACTGCAATGCCAAGCGTCGTGGCAACTCCCGTGAGATCAACTGAACCCTGCTCAACCACTCTCGTGACGATGGTCAGAATGACCAGCCCTAGCACGTCGTCTGCGACCGCTGCGCCGAGCACGAGCCGCGCTTCGAGTGAACTCAGTGCGCGTAGATCACCGAAGACTCGAGCGGTGATACCAACGCTGGTGGCAGCGAGAGCTGCTCCGAGGAAAAGTGACGCGTTAGTGGATTCACCCAGTAATTGTCCGGCTCCGAAACCGAGACTCATTGGTGCTGCAACTCCGATGAGTGCCACGATGAGCGACGCGCGGCCAACTTTGCGCAGTTCGCCGACGTTCATCTCGAGGCCAACCTGTGCAAGCAGAATGATGACACCAACTTCAGCAAGGATGCGGACAGCGTCGGATATGTCGACTAATCCGAGAACCGACGGGCCGATACAGATGCCGATCGCGATTTCTCCGATAACGGCGGGAACCCCGATGCGATCACAAATTTCGCTTGCGATTTTTGCGGCAACAAGAATCAACGCGAATGCAAAAAACATCGAGCCCCAATCGAGGCTGGCGGATGCCGAAACGAGAGCAGTGGTCACAACAACTTGTTGGCTTCGTCGAGTGCTGACAGGACCAGCATCCAGCCTCTGCTACGCACTGTCTCTATGGCAGTGGGTCCCAACACTCGTCTTAGGCTAACGATTGCCTTGTCGCAGCGACGAGAGGACAAGTGCTGTAGCCCGGCCATACGGGTGAGGTTTGCTCGTGACACCACGCGACCAACATTCACGACTAGAACGCGAAGGACGGCCACCTCAGAGGGCCCAATGTGATCAGCGGTATGAGACTGATTGGCATTCATGTCTCACAACCAGACTGGTACGGGTGCTCTCTGCATGCCTCTCGCATGTCGAGGAACCGTAAACCGCCACTGTTAGGTGTCAGTTCCATGTCTGTGACGGCTCTGTGAACAGATACGAGCCAGATGGTTGCGTCCGGTCACGATTCTTGGGTCGCAGGTTGCCAGACTGGAGGGCATGGACTTGATCTACCCCCCAGACGCAGAGACGTTCCGCGCTGAAATTCGAAGCTGGCTCGAAGAGAACCTCCCGAAGGGATGGTTCGAGAAAGGTTTCTCGTTGGCCTCGGAAGAGCGCCGAAAGTTCAATGAGGAGTGGCCGGCGAAGATGTTCGCTGGGGGTTGGATTTGTGCGACATGGCCGAAGGAATACGGCGGCAAGGGGCTGTCGATCATGCAAGGCGTCGTTCTCGCAGAAGAATTCGCCCGTGCGAAAGCTCCGATGCGGGGAGACTTCTTCGGAGACACACTTGTCGGGCCGACACTGCTGCAGTGGGGCACTGAAGAGCAGAAGAAGCAGTTCCTTCCGGGCATTCTGAAGGGTGCGACACGTTGGTGTCAGGGCTTTAGCGAGCCAAACAGTGGAAGCGACCTCGCTTCATTGAAGACGACTGCCGTACTCGATGGAGATGAGTGGGTCATCAATGGTCAGAAGGTGTGGACCACGCAAGGTCACAATGCTGACTATTGCTTCTTACTGACTCGAACTGATGCTTCCGCAACAAAGCACAAAGGCATCAGTTACATGTTGGTTCCGATGAACCAAGCGGGTGTCGAAGTCCGAGGAATCACTCAGCCAGACGGAACTGCTGAGTTCAACGAGGTGTTCTTTACCAATGCGCGTTGCCCAAAGGAAAATGTCGTCGGTGGCTTGAACAACGGTTGGGCCGTGGCGAACAGCACGTTGGCCTTCGAGCGAGGAATGAGCGCAACGACTGGCTTTCGCCGCTTCGAGGCGGAGTACGACATCATGCGTCAAGCTGCCGAGCAGAACGGGGCGATATGTCATCACGACATTCGTCAACGTTTGATGAAGTACTACACGAAGATTCAGATCTTGCGCATCAACGGATTGCGCTCTCTATCATCGACGCTCAATCAGACCAAGGATCTCAGTGTCATGGCCCTCGGAGTGACGAACAAAATGTTTTGGTCAGAGATGCACAAAGAAGCGATGGAACTTGCCCTCGACATCTTCGGTGCGGAAGCGATGCTCGCTGATTGTGGTCCTGGCGGCGAGGGCTGGCCAGGAACCGCGCGCGAGAGGCGTCGGCCCGGCTATCCGGTCAGCGGCATGATGTCGGCATTCTTCTTCTCGCGCAGCGAGACCATCTGGGGTGGAACCAGCCAGATACAACGCAACATTGTGGGTGAACGTGTGTTGGGACTCCCCAAAGAGCCCAAGGCTCCGGGCGAATAAGCAGTCAGCTTGAGAGAACTTCGACCGTTTGGTCGAGAGCGGAACGTTCGCTCAGCTTCTTGTCACGTAGCGACAAGGCCAATACAAAAGCGATTATCGCTAGCGGAACAGTTGCTTTATAGATCATCGAAATTGCATCACTCAGCACGTTGAGTGTGTCGGTGCGCACAGGCTCGGGCAACTCGCTGATGGTGCGGGGCTGCTGCAAGTATTTCGGGTCGACATTTCCCGACAATCGTGAATTCAGAATGGCACCGAAGGCTGCAAGGCCGATGACACTTCCGAGCGATCGGAAAAGTACGACCACCGAGGATGCAACGCCCAATTCGTGGAATTCGACGCTGTTCTGTACGGCGAGAGATGACACGGGCATGGTCGAGCCGACACACGTGCCGACAAGAATCATTCCGACGATCACGAATGTCACTCCGGTCGCTGAGTTTTCGATGAAGCACAACACTGCGACACCGATTACGCCGACGCCAGTACCCAGTACCGGGAAAATGCGATAACTGCCGGTGCGCGATGTAACGCGGCCGATGGAGACGCTTGAGATAGTGACTGCGGCCATCATCGGTACCAGGAGCAACCCGCTATTGGTCGGTGAGATTCCGGTGACTGCCTGGAGGAACAATGGAATGAAGGTTCCAACGGCCATGAGAATTCCACCAAGCATCGCAACGAGTGGCGCGAGAGTGAAGACTTCTCGATTTCGGAACAAGTGCAACGGTATGACCGGGCTGGCGGCGCGTGGTTCCCACCACAGAAAGAGGGCCGTCATCACGACGACGGCAGCGGATAGTGCGACGTTCACGCTGGCGGCCCAGCCGTACTCTTCTGACGTCCATGAGAAGACGAGAATGAGCCCTGTCACTGCACCGACGAGAAGTCCCATGCCCACGTAGTCGATGCTGATTCGCCGCTTAAGCGTGGGAAGTTTGAGAGACGACGTCGACATGTAGAGAGCGACGAGGCCGATGGGCAGGTTGATGAGGAAAATCCAACGCCACGACATGTGGTCGACGAAGAACCCTCCGAGAAGGGGACCTGCGACGCTCGAGATCGCAAAGACGCTCATAAAGGCACCGACATATCGGCCACGGTCACGAGGGGCGATGATGTCTGCGATGACGACGTAGGACATCGCCATGATTCCGCCTCCACCGATGCCCTGAAGTGCTCGTCCGATGACGAGTGTCGTCATTGAGTTCGCAGCTGCGCACACGAGAGAAGCGATGACGAAGATGATGACGGAAAGTTGAACGAATATTCGCCGGCCGTAGAGGTCGCTCAACTTGCCGATGAGGGGTGTGATTGCAGTGGAGGTAAGAAGGTATGAGGTGCCGACCCATGTGTAGGCGCGAAGCCCACCGAGTTCACCGACAATCGTCGTTAGGGCCGTGTTGACGATGGTGCCGTCGAGCGACGCAAGCATCGTCGCGGTCATGAGACCGGCATAGATCGTCCGAATCTGTTGCGGCGTGATCTGAAAGGTGGCGTCTGTGTCGGGGGTGGACATCTGAATCACTTGTACCCTACAACTACTGACTGGTGGAACCGGTACTCAGCTGACATCAAAGATGTACGTTCTGTCCCATGCTGGCAGACGACGATGCTCTTGTGTTGCGTGGTTCACTCACGACCCCAGTCGGCAGAATCGGTGTCGTTGTTTGCCATGGGCGAGTTGTCGAAGTGCGGTTTCGTGTCACGGGCAATCGGTGGACTGTGCAATCACGTGGTGATCGGCGATCAGAGCTCGTGATGGACCAGGCGCTTACGCAGTTAGGTGAGTACTTCGCGGGAAGTCGACAGAAGTTCACTGTTCCGACCTCGCTAAACGGCACCGACTTTCAAGTCGAGACTTGGAAGACCCTCTCGCGTGTTCCGTTTGGTCGCACCGTGTCGTACAAAGAGCAAGCGACTCTCATGGGTCGACCCACGGCGATGCGGGCGGTAGGGGCGGCGAATGGGCGCAATCCGATTCCGGTCATTTACCCGTGTCATCGAGTCGTGGGCGCCAATGGGACGCTCACCGGCTTCTCTGGGGGCCTCAAGATCAAGAAGTGGCTGCTCGCTCACGAATCGGCTGTGTCTGAGCGGTCTCGGACTACGGTTCGCTCGTGAACATCGTCGCGCTCGTACTTGCGGTTTTGCTGATTCTCGTGTGCCTAGGAACGGCAATCGCAGATTTTCGTTCCGATCCGAAAGCCCTCGCAGTCACCGATCGACTGGACATTCCACGCTCTGCGGTGCGCAGTCTTGGTGCGGTGAAGACAATCTTGGCCATAGGGCTGCTCATCGGGATGGTTCTCGATGCAATCGCCTTCGTGACCGGTGTGTCGCTCGTCTTCTATTTTCTCTTTGCGATTGTCGCCCACGTACGTGTGAAGGATTCCTTCACCAACATCGCGCCAGCATTCATCTGTTGCGTCTTGAGTTCTTTGTATGTCTTGACATCGGTTGCGGCTTAACGGTTTAGGCCACTACCGGTAGAGACTTGATGCCACGGACAAACGCAGACGCTGTGTAATCGGGCGTCGCAACTTCATTTGCCAAATGCAGATCAGGTGCACGACGGCTGAGCTCCTCTAGCGCAGTGCGAATCTCGAGGCGAGCGAGGCTCGAGCCGAGACAGAAGTGTGGTCCGAATCCGAAAGCGATGTGCTGATTCGGGGAGCGACGGATGTCAAATGTGTCGGGGTTTTCGAACACCCGCTCATCACGATTAGCCGATGAATACATCATGAGCGCTTGCGCACCTTCAGGAATAGTGACTCCCCGAACTTCGACATCTTCGGTAGCAACGCGATTCATGCAAACAATTGGGCTGACCCAGCGGAGACATTCCTCGACCGCGCCCGGGATGAGTGATGGATCGGCAACGATTGCGTCCCACTGGTCACGGTTGTCGAGAAGTGCGTGCAAGCCACCTGTGATGACATTGCGCGTTGTCTCGTTGCCACCGACGAGTAACAAGAGAGCGTTTCCCTGCACTTCGTCGAAGGTGAGCGAACCTTCGTCGCGTGCTCCGACCAGAATCGAAACCAAGTCGGCACCGGGTGCCTTCTCGCGATCAGCGACGAGTTTCTGTAGGTACTCGTACCAGGCAAAAGCAGCATTGATTACGTCTTCGGTGATGTTCTCTGGGCCGTCGGCACCTTGAATCATCTGGTCGCTCCAATGCTGAAGCATCTCGTGATCCTCGTATGGGGCACCAAGCATCTCGCCAATGAGCGTCATTGGGAGTGGACGAGCGATATCAGCGACGATGTCGAAAGTTCCTTTGGCAAGCGCGTCGTCTACCAGTCGCGCGGTCACTTCCCGCACATGAGACTCATAGCGAGTCATCTGCTTCGGAGTGAAACCTTTCGCCACGAGTCGTCGTTGTGAGCTATGTGCCGGGTCATCGTTGTCGATCATCGACGGCTGCGCATCACTATTTGGCCGTGAACCCTTCGCATTCGAGAACAGGTTCGGTTGACGTTCGGCCCAGATCACATCCTCGTGCAGCATGAAGGCATAGGTGTTTGTGTCGGTGTCTTTGGCGACCGGTTCGGTCGCTCGTAAGCGCGCGAAAGTCGGGTGCGGATCGACGTACCAGTGGCGGTCAAAAAAACGGGTCCCCATGGCCAGAACCTTAGTGCAGCACGAAATTCGGGGTTTCAGCCCGCCACAATGGGGCGATGACTTCTCTGAAAGACACCCTAAAGGCAGATCTGAATACAGCGATGAAGGCACGAGCAGAGCTCGAAGTGTCGACGTTGCGCATGGTGCTCGCGGCCGTGATGAATGCGGAAGTCGCCGGTGCCGAAGCTGTCACGCTGACCGACGACCAGGTGATCGCGGTGATGATGGCCGAGGCGAAGAAGCGAAGTGAAGCCGCAGAGGTCTACGACCAGGCTGGCCGAGCCGAGTCGGCGACGAAAGAGCGCGCGGAACTAGCGGTCATCGAGCGATATCTGCCCGCAGCGCTCAGCGACGATGAGCTCATCACAATCGTCAATGAAGAAGTTGCCAAAGCAGCGGCAGAGGGTAACACCGGCGGGAAGGCGATGGGCCTCGTCGTGAAAGCTGTGCGTGCGCGCGCTGGGGCCGGAGTCGATGGTGGACGAGTTGCCTCTCTCGTGAAGTCGGCGCTTGGTTCATGACCGAGATTGACCCCGCCATCATTGCTGATGCGCCGCCGGGGAGGGCGCCGGTATCACCGAGTCTTCAACGTGTCGTCGCTGCAGCACGGCGCATCAATCGTGCACTAGTCCACGTTGACCCCGCCGCCGATGCACCGAACGTTGCGGCAGACATTGAAGAGATTGCTGAACATCTCGAACTGCTGGGCACGATGGAAGTTCGTCAGACTGAACTGAACCGTCGAACGCGAAATCCGGCCACCGGATCAATGAGCCCGATTGCTCCTCCCATCGACGTGGAGATCGTCGGTGACACGGTGAGGTCCACGGTGAATTTCAGCGAGGCCTATCAGGGGCCGCCAGGCACAGTTCACGGCGGATGGGTGGCGGCACTCCTTGACGAGACCATGGGACGTACACGATTACTGGTCGACAGCAATGTGGTGACGGGCTCATTGAACGTTCGTTACGTCGCGCCGACACCAATAAATACAGATCTTGTCGGGCAAGCTTGGATCGTCGAGCGCCAAGAGAAAAAGATGATTGTTCACGGAGAAATCAAAGCGGGTTCCACGGTCACAGCCACAGCCGAAGGAATCTTCGTCTACATTGCTCGCGAGCGGTTCGTGTCGCTCGGAAACGTCGACAATCCGCAGGAGGTGTCATGAGTAGCTCATTAATTCTTGATTCACTTCGGAGACGATTCCGTGCACTCCATTCACTGTATGAAGACGCCACGGCAACCATGACCGTGGATCATGTCAATCATCGCGAACGAGACGGGGTGTTGCCAATTGCGTTCAGCTTGTTCCACTACGTCAACATGCACGACGCATCCTTCATGCTGCTCACCGGTCAGCCACCCATCTGGAATGAGGAATGGAGCGACAAGGTGAACCCTTCAATCGCCGACCATGGCAAGCACAAAACCCCGGAGGAGATGCAGTTCCAACAGATCGGGGACTATGAACAGTTCATCGCATACATGAATGAGGTGTTCTCCCGTACTGAAGCCTGGTTGCATCAGCTCGACACCGCGGAACTCGACCGCCTTGTCATACCGCGCCCGTTCCCGCCTCAGATCGCGTCCACATTCAGTGCTCGCGTGGCGACCGACGATGGCATCACGGTTCTCGATGGAATCGAGTGCTGGCTGTATCAGCACGGGATGCGCCATATGGGTGAGATCGAGCTTGCACGAGGGTTCGTCGGCCTGAACGGCATGACGTCGTAGCACCGACGCGAACAATGAGTTGAGTGCGCTCACGGCAGGACTTGAACCTGCGACCCCTTGCTCCGGAGGCAAGTGCTCTATCCGCTGAGCTACGTGAGCATGACATATTCGTCATGTCGTGACCAGAGGTTACCGGTACGGCCCGAATCAAACCTTTTTTCAGCAGGCAGGTGCGACAGAATAGGGACTTCATGGCTGACCCACTTTCGTTACTTGCGCGACGCCTGTCGCCGGCATTCGCTGCTGTCGCAGGTGCAGAGGTCGACCCCGTCGTGAGGCCGAGTGAGCATGCCGATGCACAAGTGAATGGGGCGTTGGCGTTGGCCAAGACTCTCGGAAAGTCACCACGAGACGTGGTCGCTCTCGTTCTTGAACATGCCGGTGACATGTCGGACGTGTGTTCTGATATGCAGGTTGCCGGTCCTGGTTTTGTGAATGTGGTTTTCACCGATCGATTTCTCGCCGAACAGTTGAGCCTTGCGATGAGGGACAGTCTTTTGGGGGTGGCCCCCGTCGATTCGAAGCGTAAGTTCGTCGTTGATTATTCGGCACCGAATGTGGCGAAAGAAATGCACGTCGGTCACCTTCGTTCAACAATCATCGGCGATGCACTCGTGCGCATGCTGAGTTTCGTGGGTCATGAAGTCGTACGCGAAAACCACATCGGTGACTGGGGAACTCCGTTTGGCATGTTGATTGAGCACCTCGTGGACCTCGGTGAAGCTGATGCAGCGCATGAACTCGGTGTCGGGGACCTTGACGGCTTCTACAAAGAAGCGCGACGAAAGTTTGACGCTGACGACACATTCAAAGAGCGTGCGCGCACACGTGTCGTTGCTCTTCAAGGAGGCGACGAGGACACATTGCACTTGTGGAAGACGCTGGTGAGTGAGAGCACGAAGTACTTCAACCATGTATACGGATTGCTCGATGTGCTCTTGACCGACGACGACCTTGCTGGTGAGAGCAAGTACAACACGTTGTTGCCAGAGGTGGTCCAGCGACTCTCTCGGCTCAAAATGTTGGTTGAGAGTGACGGTGCAGAGGTGGTGTTCCCAGAGGGTTACACCAACCGCGATGGCGACCCCTTGCCGCTGATCATCCGTAAGGGCGATGGTGGATACAACTACGCAACGACTGACTTGGCCTGCGTCATCGACCGAGTCGAGAAAATCGGCGCAGACGTGTCGCTCTATGTTGTCGGAGCCCCACAGGCCCAACATCTGCAGATGATCGAGTCGGTGTCACGTGCAGCTGGGTGGCTGTCCGACAATTCCGCCATGGTGCACGTGGCCTTCGGCAGTGTCCTTGGTGCTGATCGCAAGATGCTGAAGAGTCGCTCCGGTGATGCTGTGAAACTGGCATCGCTGTTGGAAGAAGCCGTCGATCGTGCAAACAGAGCGATCACCGAGAAGAACCCCGAGATGGCCGATGCTCAGCGCGAAGAGGCCGCGCGAATGATCGGAATCGGTGCAGTGAAGTATTCCGATCTGAGTAGCGACCGAGTCAAGGACTATGTCTTCGATTGGGACCGCATGTTGTCGTTCGAGGGCAATACCGCTCCGTACCTGCAATATGCCCACGCACGTATCTGCAGCATTTTCCGGCGCGCGGATATCAGAAGAGAGGCCGTCCGAACTGTGGTGCCGACTCTCGATGCCCCACAGGAACGCGCACTGACACTGCGGCTGCTGCAGTTTGATTCCGCGCTATGGGATGCTCTCGACAAGTACAGCCCACACCGGTTGTGCACGTACCTGTATGAACTCGCATCAGAATTCACCACTTTCTACGAACACTGTCCGGTGCTTCGCGCGGACTCTGAGGAACTTCGTGACTCTCGATTGTTTCTCTGCGATTCGACTGCACGCATCATGAATGCTGGACTTTCAGTTCTCGGCATTCGGGCACCGGAGATGATGTGATGAGCGTTATTCCACAACGATTACTGCCCGACACTGCGTCCGTCGCAAGCGACGGAAACTTGTCGGTCGGTGACTGCACCATTGATGCTCTCGCTGCCGAGCATGGCACGCCACTCTTCGTCTACGACGAGGTGCACCTACGCAACCGGGCTCGTGAAGCCGTCGAAGCTTTCGGGGCAGACCGAGTCATTTACGCGACCAAGGCATTTCTCTGCGGCGCCATGGCGCGGTTGGCCCATGATGAAGGACTCATGTTGGATGTTGCAACTGGTGGGGAGTTGTTCGCTGTGCGCCACGCCGGAGTGCCAGGCGATCGGTGTGTCTTCCACGGAAACAACAAGAGTAGCGATGAGTTGCGCTTTGCGATTGAGGAGGGTGTGCGCCACATCGTCGTCGACAGTTTCGATGAGATCGACAAACTTGAGCAACTACATCGGGAGGGGCATCCCGTTCCACGGGTGCAAGTGCGCATTACGCCCGGTGTCCACGTGCACACACATGAATTCGTGCAGACCGGTCAAGATGATTCCAAGTTCGGGTTCAACTTGCGCAACGGCGATGCAATGCGCGCCATCGAGCGGTTGTCCCGTTCGACTGCCGTCGATTTTGTGGGAATCCATTGCCACATCGGCTCGAATGTCTTTGCCGCTGAAAACTTCGCCAAGGCAAGCCAAGTCATGGTGGACCTCTTCAACTCACTCAACGTTCCTGAGCTCACCCTTGGTGGTGGGCTTGGTGTCGCATACACGTCTGACGAGACTGCTCCGACCATTACCCAATGGGCAAACGTGTTGAGAGGTGCCACGTCGACTTTGCGCGCAGGCTCGCACGTGTTCGTCGAGCCGGGACGCAGCATCGTCGCATCCGCAGCTGTCACGGTGTACCGAGTTGGCACGGTAAAACACATCGAAGGAATCCGCACCTATATCGCGGTCGATGGTGGAATGAGCGACAACCCTCGCCCGGTGCTGTATGGGAGTGGCTATGAGATCTTCGATCCGACGCGCGCCCATTCAGATCGCACAGACGTGGCACGAGTCGTCGGGAAACACTGCGAGAGTGGCGACATCCTCATCAACGATGCAGCTGTTCCGCCACATGTGGCCGTGGGCGACTTATTGGCCACACCCGTGACAGGCGCATATGGCTACTCAATGGGGACCAATTACAACAAGGTCCCACGACCAGCAATCGTGTTCGTACGCGACGGCGCGTCACGCGTGGTGGTTCGACGCGAGACGTATTCGGATCTCGTTCGTCTCGACTCGTAGGGGGCAAGCCCTCAGCGACCGAGTGGCCGCTTAGGAATGAAGTCGTACCGGCAATTTCTTGATGCCGTGCACGAAGTGTGATCTCAAACGAGACACGTCGCCGATCAACTCGATGTCCTTCACTTGGCGGGCGAGTTCTTCGAACACGATGCGCATTTCAAGACGTGCAAGGTTTGACCCGAGACAGAAGTGTGGTCCGCCACCACCGAAGGTGAGGTGCGGGTTTGGGTTGCGACGAATGTCGAACTTGTACGGGTCTTTGAAGACGGTCTCGTCACGGTTGCCAGACGGGTAGAACATGACGACGGCGTCACCTTCTTTGATCTGCACGCCGTGAAGCTCGACATCACACGTGGCCGTGCGACGGAAGTTGTTCACCGGGGTCGCCCAGCGCAGAATTTCCTCGACGGCGCTCGGCACAAGTTCAGGCTCACTGCGAAGTTCCTCGAACGCGTTCGGGTTCTCGATGAACGCAAGAACGCCGTGGCTGATGCCATTTCGAGTGGTTTCATTGCCGGCGACGCTCAGAAGCAATACGAAAAGTTCGAATTCGTGACTTCCGAGGTGGTCGTCGGCGGTTTCGTCAATGAGAGTCGTGATGATGTCTGCGCGCGGATTCTTGCGACGGTCATCAGCTAGTGACTGTGCGTACATGTACAGTTCGGCCGCCGCATTTGCTGCGTCATCGGCACCACCCGAATAATCAGGATCGGTGGACCCAATCATGCGGTTGGACCACTCGAACACCTTGTGACGCTCGCTCACTGGAATTCCGAGAAGTTCCGCGATGGCCACGAGTGGAAGTTCTGCGGACACTTTCTCGACAAACTCGACATCTTTTTGTTCGACAGCTTCGGCAACTAGTTGGATCGCAACTTCGCGGAAGTGGTCCTCGAGGGCGCGCATCGCCTTCGGAGTGAATCCACGGTTTACCAGCGTGCGTAGTCGCGTGTGATCCGGCGGATCAGTGTCAATCATCATTCGCGCAGCTTCGAGATCGGGACGGTCTTGCTGCATGAGCGAGCCCTGTCGCGCAGATGAGTACGTCTGGAATTGTCGGCTCACGGTGACGATGTCTTCATGCCGGAAGATGCCCCAGAACCAGTCGGGGAAGCCAGGCTCCATTCCGGGGTGGCGAACAATTGGGGCTTCGCGGCGAAGTAGGTCGTACTGGTCGTATGGAGGCCCGTTGCGGTATGCCTCGTTGCTGATGATGTCGATGTTCGACATGTCAATGGTTGTCATCGGTCCACTCCCAAAATGAGGCCACTCGTCGGAACGCCAGTACCGGCAGACACCAGCACATGTTCCACTCGTGGAATTTGATTGACGCTCGTTCCGCGCACTTGGCGCACGCCTTCGGCGATGCCGTTCATGCCGTGGATGTATGCCTCGCCCAATTGACCGCCGTGGGTGTTCAAAGGAAGATCGCCACCAAGTTCGATGTTTCCGTTCTTGATGAAGTCTTTCGCCTCGCCACGCTTGCAGAACCCGAATTCCTCGAGCTGCATGAGCACGTAAGGGGAAAAGTGGTCATACAACACCGCAGTCTGGATGTCGGCAGGTGTGAGCCCGCTTGATGACCACAGTTCATCGGCGACGATTTTCATCTCTGGCAACTGGGCAATGTCATCGCGGTAGAAGCTGGTCATGGTCCATTGGTCTTTGCCAGCACCTTGTGCGACTGCATCGATCATGACCGGCTTTTGTTTGAGGTCTCGTGCACGCTCTGGAGTTGTGACGATGATGGCTTGAGCACCGTCACTCTCTTGACAGCAGTCGAAGAGATGCAGTGGGTCGACAATCCAGCGGCTCTGTTGGTGTTCTTCCAGCGTGATGGGCTGGTTATAGAACCATGCAGCTGGGTTCGTGGCTGCGTGCTTACGCATCGCAACTGCAACACGCCCAAAGTCCTCACTGGTTGCGCCGTACAAGTGCATGTAGCGACGTGCAACCATTGCCACCCACGACGCCGGGGTGAGAAGTCCCTGGGACGAGGTGTACGAGAACTGGGCGCGCTCAGCCGTCGCAGCGTTCGGAAGGTCTTGTACTCCCGCGCCGAAACGGCGTCCACTGCGCTCGTTGAATGCGCGGTAACACACAACGACGTCAGCGGCACCGGTGGCCACAGCCATTGTCGCCAAGGCGATAGTGCCGCATGCCGCTCCGCCGCCGTAGTGCACTCGCGAGAAGTGGCGCAGTCCACCAATTCCCACGTTTCGTGCGATTTCAACATCTGGGTTGTTGTCCGTCGAATAGGTGACCATTCCGTCGACGTCACTTGGTGTGAGGCCGGCATCATCGATTGCAGCACTGACTGCTTCGACGGCCAACTTCATCTCACTGCGGCCTGAATCCTTCGAGAACTCGGTAGCTCCGATTCCGCAGATTGCTGCGGTGCGTCCAAGTTTGTTGCTCATGACAGTTCCACCTCGACAGTCGCATTGACATGATCTCCGAGCGAGTTAGCCCCACGAATGGCAATGGTCGCGACCTTGCCTTCCATTGCTGTGACTGAGCCAGTCATCTTCATGGTGTCACCTGGGTAATTCGGTGCTCCGAGGCGCACCTTCACGCTTCTGATGAGTGCATCGGGTCCGGCCCAGTCGGTGATGTAGCGACCGACGAAGCTGTTTGTGGTGAGGATGTTCATGATGATGTCCTTTGAACCACGCTCTACGGCAAGGCCCGGATCATGGTGGACTTCTTGGTAGTCACGTGTTGCAATTGCCGTCGCGACTATGAGAGTGCGCGTGAGTGGAATGTCGAGACCTGGAAGTTCGTCTCCGGCCTTGACCTTTGAATGCGAAAGTGAAGTCTTCATCGTGATGCGATCAACTTTCCGAGTCGGGAGAGGTGCTGGCTTGCGCCCCCAAGTTCTGTGGAGATCTGAATTCCCCAGAGGAAGTAGCGGTGTACGGGGTAGGAGATGTCGGCACCGATACCGCCGTGGAGATGCTGGCATGCGATGACGATTGAGTGGCCACCCTCGGTCGCCCAGTACATCGCCACAAGGACGTCTTGACGTGCGTCAAAACCCTCTGCCATGCGCCACGCCGCATTCAATGTGGTGACGCGAATTGCTTCGGTAGTTACGTATTGGTCGGCGGCGCGCACCGCGACTGCCTGCTGGGCGGAAAGTGGCTTGTTGAATTGAGTACGAGTCTTCACGTGCTCGCTCATGATGCCGATGGCACCTTGGGAGATTCCGAGTTGAAGTGCACAGAGTCCGACTAATGCATGTTCATGAACCCAACGCAGGGCTTCGCGACCGTTCCCTTGGAGGCCGGCGACGATGTGGGTGTTTGGCACGACGACATCGAAGTCGATGTTCGCGGTCGGCTGACGATTGCTTGCCTCGACTGGTGTGATCGTCACGCCGGAAGCTTTCAAGTCGACAAGTGCCAGAACAATTGAGTCATCGGCGCGCTTGGCAGACACCAACACGTGCGATGCATGCGGGGCGAAACCAACTGCCGGCTTGCCGCCCGAGAGCTTTACGCCTCCCTCGCTGTCTTCAGCGAGGACTGATGGGTTCATGACGTCGTTTGCGCCATAGTTCGCCAAGGCCAACGCGACCACGTTCTTGCCCTCGACGACTTCCGAAAGAAGATTCGACTGGAGCTCCTTCGAGCCGTATTCGGCGATCGCCATCGAAGCAACAGACGTTGACCACAGTGGCACCGATGCCACGGTTTTTCCTTGTTGCTCGAGTACGAGTACCAACTCGACCATGTTCATGTTGAGTCCACCGAACTCCTCAGGCAGACACAAACCGAGGAGTCCAGCCTTGGCGAGTTCGTTCCACAGTGCGCGGTCGAACCCGTCACCGGATTCGACGTCAATCACACGGTCTACCGTCGATTGACCACTAAAGATTTGTGCTGCAAGATCGCTGATGACTTGCTGTTCATCTGACAGATCGAAATTCATCTCGTATGTTCCTTCACTTCGCTGACGGTGTTCACTTCGCCAGGCGGGCGAATGGCAGGGACAGGTCTGGGTCGCACTTGTGCACCTCGATAGTGACTTTGCGTCCAATCTGCAGATCTTCTGGAGTTGCATCAATCGGGTTCATGACCATACGGACACCTTCGTCGAGGTCGACGAGAAGAATCGGCAGCGGATAATCGAAACTTGGCACGACGGGGTAGTGCGTCACTACGTAGCTATGAATCGAACCAGTTCCCTTGGCTTCAATCGAGTCCCATTCCATGCTGCGACACGACGCACACATTGGGTGTGGTGGATTACGCAGCTCGCCGCATCCCTTGCAACGTTGAATGAGCAACGTGCCATCCTTCAACGCATCGAACCACCAACTGTTGTCGTGGGTAGTGGCTGGGGCCGGTCGTGGGGGCTTTGGCTTCGACTTTGCGGCCGGTCGGAAGCGGATGATGCGGAACAACATCGAACCGACACGGTTGCCATCGGCGTCCCAGTAGTCCTGACGAGTCGTTACAAAGTGGCCTGTACCGAGGCCGGTCGTCTTTTCTTCACTGATCGAGTCGATAGTTGTGGTCATCGACAGGCGATCACCCGGCTTTACGTATCGGTCGTAAACCTGCTCGCAGTTCGTTGCGACGACGCTGGTGAAACCTTTGGAAAACAGAAGACGGTTCATCTGCTCGTACGGGCCGTCACCTTCGTTGCTGCGCGGAGTGATTCCGTGCATAACCCACGCCTGAAGCATGGTGGGTGGTGCGACGACTTCGCCATGACGCGATGCCTTAGCCGCGGCCTCATCGAGATAGATCGGATTCTCATCCCCGACGGCCTCCACGAGGTGGCGAATCATGGGGATGTTCACCTCGTCTGGAGCGGGCTGGGGCGGGCCGATTTGCAAGCCGACGAAGCCTTGGAGCTGTTCGTAGAAGGCCTTCTTGTCAGCGTCTGTTTCTTGTTGTGTTTGTGACACGGTCATCCCTTCGCGAGTGATCGCCATGGTTGGTCTCGATCTACGGACGGTTCGCGTGGCAGACCAAGTCCGCGCTCACCAATGATGTTTTGTTGCACTTCGTTCGTGCCGCCGCCGAGCCTTATGGCGAACTGCCCGAGAAGATTGTGTTGCCAATGCAGTGCGTCACCAGCAGCGTCACCGCTGATCATGCCGTGAGCACCGGCTATGTCCATCGCAACGTCCATGGTGCGCGACCAGTGCCGTGCATATGCGAGCTTCATGACGAACATTTCGGGCCCGGGCATTGTTCGATTCGATGCGGCCGTGCGTAAGCGATAACCGAGGTAGGTGAGTGTCTGGGCGCGCGCGTAACATTCGGCCAACTTGCCGCGCACGACGGGGTCTTTATCGAGACCGCGTTCACGAGCAAAGTCAATGAGTTCGTCGACGGACCACGAACTTGAGCCACCACCAATGAAGCCACGCTCGCTCGTGAGGGTCGTGTTGGCCACTGCCCATCCACCGTGCAGTCCGCCGACGATGTTCGCCTTCGGAATTCGCACGTCGGTGAGAAACACTTCGTTGAAGTGGGCGACACCAGTCATTTGCACGAGTGGCCGAACTTCAATGCCTGGGGTCTTCATGTCGACGATGAAGTAGGTGATGCCCTTGTGTTTTGGAGCGTCTGGTTCGGTGCGTGTCAGCAGAATTCCGTAATCGGCGTACTGGCCCATTGAAGTCCACACCTTCTGGCCGTTGACGATGAAGTCGTCACCATCTTCAATCGCTCGTGTCGCGACGTTTGCCAGATCGCTTCCCGCGTTCGGCTCGCTGAATAACTGACACCACACGTGTTCGCCACTCAGCATCTTTGGAAGGAATTCTTCTTGCTGTTCCGGAGTGCCATGTGCCATGAGCGTCGGACCCACCATGCCGAGGCTGACCGCGAAAAGACCTGTGTGCGTGTCGAACTTTGCTTGTTCTTCATTGAAGATCGACTCTTGAAGATGCGATCCACCGCGACCACCGAACTGTTTTGGCCAGGAGAGGCCAGCCCAGCCATTGTCAAACAGGACTCGTTGCCACTTTTTGCATGCGATGGAATGCGCGTCGAGGTCGTCGTGCCAACTACCGCCGTCCTCTGAACGGGGAGATGCATGCTGGCTGAGCCACGCGCGAGCTTCGGCGCGGAACGCTGCTTCCTCTGGCGAATCGCCGATGTGCATCGACATGTGGATGTGAAACCCCCGACTGGTGTCGCATCGTTCCTTTAGGGCTCGTTACGACGGGAAAACCTTGATTCCGGACAGTTCGCACAGTCTGGCAGACGGGCGTCGCCATCGTTCAAGCGGAACCGGCGTGATAGGAAACCCCCATGAAATTCTGGTCAGCGACAGCGTTCATGGATGCCCGCCAACTCATCACCGTGGCCCGCCTACTCGACGAGGCGGGGTACCACGGGATCATGGTGTCGGACCATCTCGTGTACCCGAAGAAACTGGAGAGTAAGTATCCGTACTCGCCATATCCAGATGGTCGACCGATGTGGGACGAGAAAGCCCAGTGGCCCGACCCGATGGTCCTCATCGGCGCAATGGCTGCCGTCACCAAACAGTTGCACTTCAACACCAACATCTACGTGGCACCGCATCGGCCACTCGTCCAACTCGCGAAAGAAGTGTCGACGGCAGCGGTTATCTCAGACAACCGCGTCGCACTCGGCGTCGGCGCCGGATGGATGAAAGAAGAGTTCGACCTACATGGGGTCGACTACGCGACACGCGGCAAGCGACTGAACGAAATGATTCCAGCATTGCGAGCACTATGGGAATCCGGATGGGTGGAATGGCATGGTGAGTTCTTCGATGTTCCGCTGTGCACGATGGAGCCAACACCAAGTAAGTCAATTCCCATTTACGGTGGGGGCCATACCGACGCCGCGTTGAAGCGCGCAGCACGATTCTGTGACGGCTGGATTGGTAACGCGTATCCGTGGGACCAAGCAGAGCATTACGTCGGAAAGTTGAAGGGTTATCTCAAAGAGTTCGGTCGAGAGAACGACGATTTCGATGTGATGTGCGGCATCTATGCAATGCCATCTGTTGACATGTACAAACGTGCCGAGGAAGAGCTCGGGATCACAAGCATGATTTGCATGCCATGGGCGATGGATCAAAACGTGAGCAAGGGTCAGATGGAAGGCCTCAACCTGTCAGCAGATGATTATCGTCCGTCAATCGAGAATTTCGCTGAGGACATCTTGTCGCGAGTTCAACACTGATACATCGCAAGTTGCGCTGTCGGGTCAGCCGATTGCTCCAGATTCGCGCACCTTTGCAATAGCCGCAGCGTCCATGCCGAGTACGTCGCGCAACACCTCTTCGGTGTGTTGACCGCATGTTGGCGCCCGCGATGGAATGGGAAGTTCCTCACCGTCGACGTGCAATGGGAAAAGCATCATCTCTGATCCGGTCTGTTCTTTCGTGGTCCAGGTGAAGCGATCTTTGAACTGTGGATCATTGACAACGGTCTTTGGTGTATTCACCGCAGCAAGTGTGGTGTTGTGCTCGTTTCCGAAGTCGATCCACTCTTCTGTCGTCTTGGTGAGAAAAATGGTCTTCAGTTCGGCTTGCAACTCAAGATTCCCGCGCGCGTGGTCGCCATAGGTGGCACCTGGCCACTTCTCGAACATGTCCATGCGTCCGATGCCATTGCAGAAGTTCTTCCAGAACGCCTGCTCGCTTGCCATAAACAAGACGTGACCGTTCTTGCTCTTGTACAGCTGGTAGCGAACACCTGGCCACATTCCGGCGAGGCCCGGTTCGCGACGTTCGTAGTTGTCGCTCGGGTTGCCAGTGACCTCGCTCTGAGGACGATCGTAGGCCTTGTACGTCTCGATGCGGTACCAGTCGAAATATGCAGCCGCATCGCTCTGTGCAATTTCCATTGCTGCTGCCTCACCTGTGGTGCGAGCGCGCACCAGTGCGGCCAGGATTGCCATGGCGCCGAATGCAGGGCCTGCAACGATGCCGACGTTGGCCTGATTGGGGATGCGTTCAAAACCAAGTTCGTCAGTCACGGGTGCGAGTACGCCGCTCCAGGTGTCATAAGCAATTCCGTGTGACGGGAGATTGCGGTACGGGCCTGTGGCTCCGTATCCGGAAATCGAACAGAACACGATGCGCGGGTTCAGTTCTTTCAATTTGTCAAATCCGAAACCAATCTTGTTCAAGAAGCCTGGGCGCATAGCTTCGATGACGACGTCAGCTGATTTGATGAGCTCGGCAAAGATGCGCTTTCCCTCGTCATTCTTCAGGTCGAGAACAACAGACTTCTTCCCACGGTTGATGTGGTGATGAAGAAGCGACTCACCTTCGACAATCGGCCACGTCATCTGGCGTCCGTAGTCACCAGCGGGTGATTCGATTTTGATGACTTCCGCACCGAAGTCGACCATGTGGCCGGCAAGCGCCGCCGGTCCGAGGAGCGAGCAGTCGATGACTCGAATGCCGGAGAGGAAACCCTGTGTCGTCATAAGAAGTGATGATCCTTCGTGGGAGCTGTGTGGACAGTCTTGCAGAGTGGCGTTCAGCCGAGCCAGACGATGGTCTGCATCTCGGTATACGCATGCATTCCGAAGTCATCGCGGTCTCGGCTCACACCGGACAATGTGAAGCCTCGAAGGGGGCTTCATCGTTGCGTTGGGCCGTATGGACGCCGACATTTCCATTACGAAGCTGTCGTGCCACCTGGTAAGCGCGACCTGTGTCGCCACTGAATACGCAGTCATCGAGACCAAAGTCAGTGCCATTCGACATTGCGATGGCGTCTTCCTCGTCGTCAAACGGAAGTGCGACGACGACAACCGTGGCACCTTCTTCGGCGCCCTTTGCGGTGTATCCCTCGATGCGACCACGTTGTGCACCGGAGATGATGGGCCCCACCATGGTGTCGAGGTCTATTGGTGCGCCGACCTTGAGTGACGTTGCTGCACCTACGAGCTTTTCCACAACTTTGTCGTACGTCTTGTCACTGGCTTGGTTCCCCAAAAGGAGACCGATGGTACAATCTGACGGACCGTCAGAAATCATTGCCGACAAGACCTAGAGCTGTTTCCTGGGGTTGTTCGCGCTGATTACTCGGATGCAAATCATCTTCAATTAAGGGGAAGAGGACGAGGACATGCTTGACCACCTGATCACAGGCGGAATGGTCGTCGACGGAACCGGAGCGGTACCGAATCGAGCCGACGTCGGCATCAAGGATGGTCGCATCGTTGCTGTCGGCTCCATTGATGAACCGGCTGCAAACATCATTGATGCAACCGGCAAGATCGTGTGTCCTGGTTTTGTCGACCCGCACACGCACTATGACGCTCAGTTGTTATGGGATCCAATGGCGACACCATCAAGTCTGCACGGAGTCACCACTGTCATCGCAGGAAATTGTGGTTTCACCCTCGCACCACTGAAGCCCGGTGATGCTGACTATCTGCGTCGCATGATGGCGAAGGTCGAAGGCATGCCGTTGGCAGCACTTGAGAATGGAACGTCGTGGAACTGGGAGTCATTCAGCGATTACCTCAATTTGTTTGAAGGCCATATCGCGGTGAATGCAGGTTTTCTGGTCGGCCACTGCGCAATCCGTCGTTATGCGATGGGGCTCGACGCTGTCGGAAGTCCCGCCAATGCGACTCAGATCGAAGCTATGCGTAAGGAACTTGCGAAATCCATCGAAGCCGGAGCCATCGGTTTCTCATTCACGAATTCGACGTCACACTCTGACGGTGACGGTGAACCTGTGGCAAGCCGTTGGGCGACACATGACGAGTTGATTGCACTTTGTGAAGAGACCGGAAAGCACGAAGGCACAACGCTCGAAGGAATCGTGCCGGGGTGTCTTGACCAATTCACCGATGACGAAATCGAGCTACTGGCGAAGATGAGCGCAGCAGCGAACCGTCCGATGAACTGGAACGTACTAACCGTCGACTCTCGAGAGCCAGATCGTGTCCCGCGACAACTGCAGGCTTCTCAGCGTGCCAAGGAACTTGGTGGACGTGTCGTTGCTCTCACGATGCCGGTTCAGGCGCCGATGAACATGTCGTTCCTCAACTTCTGCGGGCTGTGGCTGTTGCCGAATTGGCAGTCCGTTCTCGGTGTCCCAGTGCCAGAGCGCATTGCGCGTCTTCAAGATGGTGACACGCGTTTGAAACTGATGGAGTGGGCACAATCTCGAGAGGCCGGCGTCTTCCGCCGACTCGCAGATTGGGGTGACTATGTCATCGGTGACACGTATGGTGCCGTCAACACAGGCCTATCAGGACGCAGCGTGAAGGACATCGCTGCCGAGCGTGGGACATCGAACTTCGGCACGCTTCTCGACATCGTCATTGCCGATGAATTGCGCACGGTCCTGTGGCCAACACCTCAGGACAACGACGTTGAGTCATGGAACATGCGCCGCGAATTGTGGCTCGACGACCGAGCAATGATTGGTGGCTCCGATGCCGGAGCACACCTTGACCGCATGTGTGGCAGCACGTACACCACACAGTTCATCGCTGACTGTCTGCGCGGTCGCAAACTCGTTCCTGTCGAAACCGCGATCAAGCTGATGACGTCTGAGCCTGCATCACTGTTCGGGCTGAAGGACCGCGGCGTACTGAAAGAAGGAGCAATTGCCGACGTCGTGGTCTTTGACCCCGAGACCGTGGGCAGCGAGCCCGTTCGCTTGGTCAACGACCTTCCGGGTGATTCTGTGCGTCTCACCGCCGGCTCTGTCGGAGTCGAACATGTTTTGGTGAACGGTACTGTCATCATGGCCAGCGGCAAACCGACAGGGAACACGCCGGGCACCGTATTGAAGAGTGGCCGCGACACCGTCACGGTCACTGCGCGCTGACACAACCTCATTTCCCTACTCATACTCACTGTTTGTCAAAAGGAGAACACATGGCTGAGGACCCGACGAGCGAGGATCTTCTTTGCTCAATTGACAATGGCATCGCTCGTGTCACGTTGAACCGGCCACAGGCCGCGAACGCGGTCACGCCCGACCAGCGCAACAAGATGATTGAGTTATTCAACGAATTTTCGAGCGACTTGAACGTTCGTGCTGTCGTACTGACTGCGAACGGAAAGCATTTCTGCACCGGTGCTGATCTTCGTGTGTCGAAGGTCCCAGAGAGCAAGCGCCCTGAAGGTGCACCTGAGCGTTCGACAGGAGACATCGGACGCAACATCAAGCGCGGCGCTCAACGCCTCATCAACGCAATTCTCGACTGCGAGAAGCCAGTCATCGCTGCAGTGAACGGCACGGCCGCGGGCATTGGCGCGCACATGGCTTTTGCCTGCGACTTAGTTGTCGCCGTTGACACCGCCAAGTTCATTGAAGTATTCGTGCGACGTGGCATCACCCCAGATGGTGGTGGCGCTTATCTCTTGCCGCGAATGGTTGGTCTCCACAAAGCGAAGGAACTTGTGTTTTTCGGCGATGACCTCAGTGCTTCCGATGCAGAACGAATTGGTCTCATCAACAAGTGTGTGTCGACGTCAGACTTCGACAACACGGTCAATGAGTGGGCGGGAAGGCTTGCACAGGGTCCGACGAAGGCAATCGGCTTGGCGAAGTGGTTGCTGAATCGGTCGCTCGACTCGGACCGTGGCGCCGCATTCGATGAAGAAGCATGGGCCCAAGAGTTGGCTTCCCACACGCATGACTTCCAAGAAGGCGTACAGTCATTCATCGAACGGCGCGAGACCCGTTTCCAGGGTTGGTGAGTCGAGGAACGTAGGGACGGCGGGGACAACATGGCATTCACAAGACTGTTGAGTCCAGGTCGCATCGGAAACGTCGAGTTGTCGAATCGGGTGATGTTGCCCGCGATGGACATGAACTTGTGCGAGGACGGGCATTTCTCGCCGGCTGAGATCGCCCACTACACCGCGCGAGCAGCCGGAGGTACCGGCATGATCATCACCGGTACCGGAGCAGTCGCATGGCCTGTCGGTGGGTGCTCGTGGCATCAACCAGCGTTCAGTGATGACAAATACATTCCGACAGTGAAGGCGCTCGCAGACAGCATCCATTCTGCCGGCAGCAAACTGTGCGTTCAGATCTGCCACCACGGAAAGACCGCAAACTGTGACACCGCCGACGGGCGACCTCTTCTCATGCCGAGCAAACCAGAGAGCAAGCTCGACATGAGTGCCCTTCAAGACAACACGATGGACGAGTTGATGCGACTTGGCACTGCTTCTCGTGGAAAGGCTCCAACGGTTAAGGAAGCGACAGAAGACGACTTGCTGTGGGTCATCGAACAATTTGCACTGGCTGCCGAACGTTTGCATCAAGCAGGCGTCGATGCCGTCGAAGTGCACGCCGCCCACGGATATCTCATCAACACCTTTCTCTCTGCCGGATACAACAGGCGTACCGACCGTTGGGGTGGCTCGATTGAGAATCGTGCACGATTAATGGTCGAAATTGTCAAAGCTATTCGTGCTCGAGTGGGAGATTCGTTGGCCGTCAGTGTGCGTTTGAACGGCATGGAGTACGGCCTTGATGGCGGACAAACTCCTGAGGAGACCGCCACATTCGCACAGTTGGCCGAGGCAGCTGGCGCCGATGCAATCCATGTCTCGGGCAATTCGCATAATCCTTTTGCTGATTTCACTCTCGGACCACTTCCTGCCGAAGTGGGGCAGTATCGCGAGTACGCACGCATCGTGAAGCGCGCTGTGAGTATTCCGGTTATCGCTGTCGGTCGCATACTTCCTGAAGTCGCAGAAGACATGCTCGCTGCAGGTGACTGTGACTTCGTGTCGATGGGTCGTCAACTCTTGGCTGATCCCAACTTGGTCAACAAACTTCGCTCCGGAGATCCGAAGAGCGTCCGGCCATGTATCAACTGTTATGTGTGTGTCGAGCAGAACTTCTTTGATGGCGCACCGAAGTGCGCTGTGAACCCGGCACTGTGTAATGAATCGCTTGCGACGATTTCGAAGGCGCCCACCTCGAAGCATGTCATTGTTGTGGGTGGTGGCCCTGCTGGAATGGAAGCAGCACGAATTGCCGCCGAGCGTGGCCACCGCGTGACATTGCTCGAGGCATCGGGGCGTCTTGGCGGAACGGCGTGGTTCTCGCAACTCACCACTCCGGCCAACGGCCCACTTGTTGAACATCTTGAGCACGAGGTTCGTCGTCTTGGCGTCGCGGTGAGGACAGGAGTACGGGCAAACGTCGAGTCGGTGCGCGCATTGTCACCTGACCGCGTGGTTGTTGCCACCGGTGCTGTTCGCGGGCGCCCCACAGTCGCTGGTGCAGACCAACGCCACATCTACACCGGCGATGATCTCCGTGCGCTCATGACTGGTGATGGGGTTGTCAACTCGGCACCTTTTCTTGCGCGCATGGTGGTGGCGGCAGGGCGATTGGTTGGTGTGACAAAGTCCGTCGACCGAGTTCGTGCCCTCAGCAAGGCGTGGTTGCCGCTCGGAAAGAATGTGGTTGTTGTGGGCGGTTCTTTGGTTGGCCTTGAGTTAGCGGAATTTCTTGCCGATCGTGGTCGACAGGTCACGCTCATCGAATCTGGTGCCCAACTGGGTCTGCCAATGGCAATGCCACGACGTTGGACAGCTGTGAAGAAGGCATCAATTCATGGTGTCGCTCTCGTGCGAAACGCGCATGTGACTTCCTATGAAGGTGGGCGCGTCACGTACATGGTGGGCGACGAGATCCATACAGTCGCATTTGATGACGTAGTCATCGCCGACAATGTCGACGCATCAGCCCCACTTGCAGACCAACTACGTTCGGCAGGAATACACGTGGATGTCATTGGTGATGCACAAGAGATCGGTTACATAGAAGGTGCCATTCACACCGCGGGTGCGCTCGCACGTTCGCTTTAGGAACAATAATGACGACATTCGCTGACCATATTCGTGCACATGCCGGTGACGACAACGTTGCAGTCGTATTGAACGATGACAAGTGGACCTATCGCGAATGGGTGCGATGCATCGCAGAACGTGCGGCACTATTCGAGTCCATGCGTCGTCCAGGTCCGGCACACATCGGAGTGCTCATGGACAACCATCCTGAATTCACGATGTGGATCGGTGTCGCTGCAGTAACAGGTGCGACGGTCGTCGGATTGAATTCCACGCGACGTGGTTCCGAGCTACAGCGTGACGTCACGTTCACCGACTGTCAGATGGTCGTGACCCATGGCGGCAACGCTGAGTTGCTTGAAGGCCTGGATCTCGGTCCGGCCAATGGTCGGGTGCTCGTCGTTGACACTCCCGACTACGCGGCACGGCTTGCGCCGCATTCGAATGCACAATTGCCGTCAGTGGAGGTCGATGAAAAGACCAACCTGATGTTCGTGTTTACTTCCGGAAGCACCGGTGCGCCGAAGGCAGTCATCGTGTCCCACGGCCGTCTCGACATGGTTGCGACGTCACTCATCGGCATCACCAACATGACAGCCGATGACGTCACGTACATGGCAATGCCGCTGTTCCATTCGAATGCGTTGATGACCGCATGGGCCCCCACTGTCAAAGCCGGAGCAACCCTTGCACTTCGAGAGAAGTTCAGCGCATCGCAGTTCATGCCTGATGTGGTGAAGTACGGAGCCACGTACTTCAACTACGTGGGTCGACCTCTCGCGTACGTTCTGGCCACACCTCCCAGCGAGCTGGACCGCAAACACAAGCTGCGAATCGGGTTCGGCAACGAAGGTGGTGAACAAGACATCGCTGGCTTCAAGGAGCGTTTCGGTGTGCCGCTTGTCGATGGGTACGGACAATCTGAAACTGGCGCGTCAATCAATCGCGTGCAAGGTATGCCACCGGGTGCTCTTGGTCGAGCGACATCGCCCGATGTGAAAGTTCTGAACCCCGACACGGGAGAGGAGTGCCCACCGGCTCGCTTCGATGTGGATGGCAAGTTGTTGAACGCGGAGGAAGCCACCGGCGAAATCGTGAATCTCGGTTACAACACGTTCGAGGGTTACTACAACAACACAGAGGCAAATGCTGAGCGAAGCCGCAATGGCGCCTATTGGACAGGTGATCTCGCTTATCGCGACGCGGACGGATTCTTCTACTTCGCGGGGCGCAATGCAGATTGGATTCGCGTTGACGGAGAGAACTTCGCTGCAGCGCCTATCGATCGAATCGTTGCTCGCTACCCGGGCATTGTCCTGTCGGCTGCGTACGGCGTTCCCGATCCTGAAATCGGTGACCGAGTGATGGTTGCACTTCAGTTCGAGGAAGGACATCAGTTCGACATCGAGAGCTTCAGCGAGTTCTTGGCTACGCAGCCAGACATGGGTACCAAATGGATGCCCACTTTCATCCGTGTGATGGAACAACTACCGCTCACCCAGACGACCAAAGTGTTGAAACGACAACTCGTCCTCGAGCGATGGCACAGTTGCGAACAGGGGGATAATCACGTGTGGTGGCGGCCCACAAAGGGTGAGTCATACACCAAGATGACCGTTGAACACGCCGCCCAGTTGCGAGAGAAGTTCGTCGCGGCTGGTCGTGGCGACATTCTCAATCACTAGTCTGCGGACATGAGGTTCTCGGTATGAGGTTCTGCGTCCCATTCCCCATGTTTGCCGCAGACCATGTGAAGGCGCTTGCGCCAGTAGCCGAGGAAGCAGGCTTCCATTTCATCGCAGTCCCTGATTCGGTCTTTTTTCCAGAGACTGTCTCGGCCGGATATCCATACAGCAGCGATGGGTCGCGCTTCTGGGCAGCTGATACACCGTTTGTTGACCCGACAGTGTCGATGGCGTGGATGGCGGCACGCACGACGCACATCCGTTTCGTCACCAACGTGTTGAAGACACCGCTGCGAGACCCACTGCTTCTGGCAAAGCAGATTGCTTCGCTGGCGGTCATGGCCGACGATCGTATTGAGGTTGGTGTTGGGCTCTCTTGGATTCCAGAAGAGTTCTCCTGGACAGGCACCAACATGCGTACGCGCGGTGCGCGACTTGATGAGCAGATCGACATCTTGCGTCTTGTCTGTTCAGGGAACGGGCCTGAATTCATCGAGCACCATGGCAAGCACTACGACTTTGGCAGATTGATGATCAGTCCTTCTCCGACGACTGCCATCAAGATCCACGTTGGCGGTCATAGTGAGCCTGCCCTTGAGCGTGCAGCTCGTGTGGGCGACGGTTGGATCTCGGTACAGGCAACCAGCCACGAGATCTGCGATATAGCGGAACGTCTTGCTCTCTTGCGTAGGAAGCACGGTCGAACCGGTGAATTCGCGGCGTTCGTGCTGCCAATCGACGCGGTCGGTCCTGATGCCTATCGCCGACTCGCTGACACGATTGAGGGGCATGGCATGGAGCCGGTGTTCATGGCCGTGCCTTGGTATTACAGCGGTAAAGACCCAAGCGATCTCGAAGTTCGCCGCGAGTCTTTGTTGTCATTCGGTGAGTCAGTCATCGCAAAAATTTGAGAATTGAACAACAGAAAGAACACGAGAGGGAAAAACACATGTCGACAATCTGTGTCACCGGCGCTTCGAACGGCATCGGCAAAGCCACCAAGGACCTTCTTGAATCACGCGGTCACGCAGTGATTGGCGTCGACTTGAGAGGCACTGACATTTCTGCCGATTTGTCGAACGTGGAAGGTCGTCAGACCGCAATTGACGGAGTGCTGTCGGCCTGTGGTGGTCGTCTTGACGGGTTGGCCCAGTGTGCCGGTGTCAACGGAATGGGCGGAATCGATCTCACCGTGAAAGTCAACTTTTTTGGTGTCATGGCTCTTGCCAGCGGACTACGTGAGGCACTGAGTAAAGGTACAAACCCTGCCATGGTGTTGGTCTCGTCGAACTCGACGACCATGACGCCGGGTCTGCCGGTCGAGGACGGTCTCTTTTATCTGTCGCATACCGAAGAAGAGTGCATCGAGCGCTTTCAGGGCAGGGGATGGATGACATACCCAGCCGGCAAATTGGCAGTGGCGTTCTGGGTGCGCATGAATGCAGTGAAGCCGGAATGGCTTGGCGCGGGCATTCGAGTGAATGGCATCGCCCCGGGAATTGTTGACACACAGATGACGCAACAGGCCGCCACCAATGAACTCACAAAAGCAGCCTTCGAACAGATCCCGATTCCGATCAACAGATGGGGACAGCCGGCAGAGATGGCTGAGCCCATTGCGTTTCTGCTCTCACCGGCATCGAGCTACATCGTCGGCCAGACCATCTTCGCTGATGGCGGAATCGATGCGCTGCTGCAGCCAACCGCCCACCCGCATCCACTGCCACCACTGAACTAGGAGCAGTTTTGTCATTGCGTGAAACAGACCCCGTCGCATGGCTCGTCGCCCATGAGGACATCCGCCAATTGGCGAGTCGTTATGCGGTGTACATGGACATGCGCGATCTCGACAAGGTGATTGAGTTGTTCGTCCCCGATGTGAAGATCGGGAAGTCCCTGCAGGGTCGACAGGCCCTGAAGGAGAACATGGAAGGAATGCTGCGCGACTTGAAGCGGAGCATCTTGCAGGTCACGAACCATGTCATCGATGTGGTGGACGATGCGAATGCGACTGGAATCGTCAGTTGTAGGGGGGAAATTGAGCCCGTCGATTCACCTGGCAAGTGGATCGTGCAACAGATTCAGTATCACGACACGTACGCAAAGATCGATGGACGGTGGCTGTTCCTCCGACGTCGCCACATGCTGTGGTACGGCGCCGACATGTTGCAACGACCACTCGATCTTCCCGACGCGAACTGGCCGGCCAACCACTCAGGCAAAGGTGAATTGCCCGAGTGGTTCGACTCTTGGCGTCAATGGCAGTCGTGATGTCGCGCGTGGTGCAGGCTCACTGAGCCGCCCACGCCGCCTCAAATTCGGCTTCCAGGTCGCGTTGTTCGCGACCACTCACGTCGATCATGGCGCGGTGGATGACATTAGGGAAGCGGAACTCGTCCACGTAGTTGGTTGTCGCCGGTGTGCAGTCGTCGTAGCCACAGCAGATGCCCTCACCTGCGAGTGAAAATCTCACGGGAAGGCTCCGTTCCATGTGCACGGTCGCAAGGGGTTTTCCATCGATGATGATCGAGATGTCAGACGGTCCGGCAACACGAGGGTTCGCTCGCGCAGCAACGGCGGCTTGCGGATCGGGCTCAATCAATCGGATCTCTGCCGTCACCACATGTCGGCCGTCTGGCATCGGAGCTTTCACGGTGTGCTCGTCAACTCCGAGGTAGTTGTAAGTGAAACACGCGTGCCCGTCCTGTATGTACAGGGAGAAGCCAGCAAAACGACCACCAGCTGCAATCAACACGCCTTCGTCTCCTTTGTCGCACGTGACATCGGCAACTAGTCGCGTCGTGCGGCGGTGCAAGAAAGGAGCGTTGGCTTCTGGCAGAGGTGCCGCACCTTGACGCAAGTGCACCGTGTCGCCGATCGGTCCTGGTGGCCGCTTCGTCGCCACGGAACGACGAGCCTGCAGTGGCAGTGCACCGTATTTCCATGCTTCGTCCCACCAGAGTTGTTTCATCATCTCAAGCCGCCCCGGCTCTGCCCCAGCGAGGTCATTGGTCTCGGCGGGGTCGGTTGCGACGTTGTAGAGCTCCCACACGTCTTGTGAATATGGTGCGTCCGGATCGTCGGTCTCGACGTACTTCAACTGTGGATGGAAGGTGACTGCTTTCCATCCCTCATGGTAAATCGCGCGACATGCAAACTGCTCGTAGTACTGAGTGCCGCGTCCCGGATGGTTGGCTGTCTCGAACGACGGGATGATGCTTGCGCCAGCCAACGGGTCTTGGTCAATGCCATTGACTGCATCGGGCAAGTCAATTCCGGCGGCGGCAAGCACAGTTGCACCCAAGTCGACGGCGTGTACGTAACCGTGACGCAGTTGACCGGCAGCGGTATCGATGCGTGCAGGCCACGACACGAGAAGTGGGTCACCGACACCACCCTCGTGGGTCTCGCGCTTCCAGCGCTTGAACGGTGTATTGCCCGCCATCGCCCAGCCCCATGCGTAATGGGAATGACTGTCGGGTCCACCCAGTTCGTTGATCAACTCGAATGTACGTGCCTTGTCGTGAGGCAAACCATTGAAGACGAAGTTCTCGTTGAACGTGCCATGGACACCACCTTCAGATGATGCACCGTTGTCACTGCTCACCATGATGAGCGTGTTGTCGAATTCGCCGGTGTTCTTCAAGAACTCGACGACCCGGCCGATCTGATGGTCGGTGTGCGTCAGCATTCCTGCGTACACCTCCATCATGCGGGCATACACGCGCCGGTCTTCGGGTGGGCATGAGTCCCACGCCGAAACCCATGTCGGACGATCATTGAGCAATGTCGATGGCGGCATGACGCCGAGCTCTTTCTGGCGAGCGAGCACGCGTTCGCGGTATGCATCCCATCCATCATCGAACTGACCTTTGTATGCATCGATGTAGTTGCGTGGCGCCTGGTGGGGTGAGTGGCATGCGCCGAACGCCATGTACATGAAAAATGGCTTCACTGGCTCGCCGACACGCATGTCGTTGATCATGCCGATTGCTTTGTCGACCATGTCCTCAGAGAAGTGATATCCCTCGCGGTGTTCAATGGAGTGGAGAAGTGTGTTATCCATCACAAGATCTGGCGCATACTGGTTTGTCTCTGCGCCGATGAACCCGTAATAGCGCTCGAACCCTTGGCCGAGTGGCCAACGATCGCGCGGTGCGCCGGCATGTAGTTCGTCTGCGGGCGCAAGATGCCACTTGCCGACAGCAAAGGTGGAATATCCGTTCTGTCGCAGTACTTCACTTACAAATGCGCAGCTCTTCGGAATGCGCGCATGGAAACCGGGGAAGCCCATTGCTAAGTCGGCGATGCCACCCATGCCGCAGGTGTGGTGGTTACGGCCAGTGAGGAGGCACGCGCGTGTGGGTGAGCACATCGCTGTCGTGTGGTAACGGGTGTATTGCAGCCCACCTTTGGCAAGAGCGTCGAGATGCGGTGTTTGCATTGGGCTGCCGAAACAACCGAAGTGGCCGTACCCCACGTCATCAAGGACGATCATGAGGATGTTCGGCGACTTCGCATTCGCGCGTGGTGGCAGCGGCCATGCCGGCACGCTGTCAGCCAGCGTCTCGCCGATCTTGCCGACGAAGGGAGTGCCTTCGGGATAAGTAAGTAGTTGGTCCATGGTCCCTCCAGTGGATGGTTCGATTGTTGGCGTTGTGAACGTTTGAAAGTGATCCGTTAACGAGGTCCACCAGCAAGAATCGACGGATCTTTCCGAAGTTCACGACGAGCCATCGCTTCGAAGAAGCCGATGAAACCGTCTCCATCGCTGTTACGGAAGCGTTCTTGAACTTGACTTGCGAGTGGCGTCCCACCGCCGATGGATTCGACGTACCAAGCGTGCTGACAACGTTGCTCGAGCGCAACGGCACGCTGGTGAACGGCGCGAATACTCTTGCCTGTCACGAAGACTCCGTGATTGGCGAGAAGAGCCATATCAGCGTCACCCATTGCGGTCGCCGCAGCCATCGCTGAGTCCATGTCATTTACTGCCGACTTGTATTCGTCAACGAGGGTTACAGTTCCTCCGCCAAGCGCGCTTGACTGGTCATAGGGTGGCGGCACCCGACCAGCGTTTGCGAATGTCGTTCCGTATAACGGGTGGTTATGCATGGCAACGATGACATCATCGCGTAGGCGATGAAGAGCAACGTGCAACGGAATTCCAAGCGGAACGTCCCATTTTCCGGCAATTTTGTTGCCATCTTTGTCCATCACCAACACGTCATCTGGTCCGAACTCATCCCACACGAGTGGCCACGGGTTAACTAGGTACGTGTCATCTGGCTGTTTGTAAGTGATGTGACCAGCTAGATGATCGTCGTATCCCTCCTGCATGAGTGTGCGTGCAAGCAATACAACGAGTTGCCGCGGGCCAAGATCGGGCAAGAGGCGAGCGGGCGAGAAGGCGACCATCAATTGACCGCCGGCAACACTTCAAGTGGAAGTGGGTGTCGGTATAGGCGGGATGCATTCTCGCTGCAGAGTTTGCGAAGCACTTGTGGAGGTAGATGGCCCCATGCCTTCTTTAGTTCTGCCTGAGTGTCTGGCCATGTGCTGTCACCGTGTGGGTAGTCAACTTCGACCATGATGTGGTCCTCACCAATGACGTCGTACAAGTCGATGGTGCTCGGGTCATCAATGGTGCAGAAGTAGAAGTTGCGGCGCAGGATCTCTGCTGGTCGTAGGTCCCAACCACGACCGTAACCACTTCGATCGACGACGTTTTCGAGGCGGTCGATCAGCATCGGGACCCATCCGATGCCCCCTTCGCTCATCGCTATCTTCAGTGTCGGGAATCGGTATCCGTATCCACTCCATAGCCATTCGGCACAAGCATTCAATGACAGTTGACCAAACATCGTGGCGCCAAGTTGAAGTGCGGGTGCCGCTTCAGGAAGTGGGTACATACCGCTTGAGCCCACATGCAAGGAGATGACGGTGTCGGTCTCAACGCATGCTTCGATGACAGGATCCCACCAACCCGTGAAAATTGACGGCAGTCCAACGTTATGCGGACGCTCAGGCAACGTCACCGTTGTGAAACCGCGCGTAGCATTTCGGCGAATCTCTTCAGCCGCTAAGTGTGCGTCGGCAAGATAGGTGATGCCACAACGAATGATGCGCTCTGGGTACGGAGCCCACCATTCTTCGTGCATCCAATCGTTCCATGCGCGCGTCACAGCGAGGCCCAAGTCAGGATTGGCACACGCGCTGAAGACTCGACCGGCGAAGCCGGCAATCTGCGATGGGAAGTTGAGTGACGCCCAGCACCCGATCACGTCCATGTCTTTGACACGTTCATGGATATCCCAGCAGCCACGACGCATGTCTTCGAAACGCGTTGGCTCAAGTGACCGCGCTTCTGGCCGACGCCCGGCGACAGCGTTCATGCCCACTTGCGAAAAAGTCTGTCCGTCGAACTGCCACACCTGGTGTCCGTGCTCGTTCACGACCAACGAAGGAGCGTCCGCTTGGAGCTGGGATGGCAAGCGTCCGTCGAACATGTCAGGTGGCTCAACCAAGTGATCGTCGACGGAGATAAGTGTGTAATGCACCGGTCGCGCTTCCGGGTCGGGAAGCAGCACGTCTGAGTTGGTATCGCCGATGACGTAGGTCATGAGATTGCTCCAGAGGGAAGGAAACTGACGCGACTATTGTCCACGAACTGGCGGTGTAGCGCATCCTTCAGCTCGGAACTGAACGGCTCGAGCGGCGCCCCAGGAGTGGCGCGCCAATACATAGGCTCGTTGACCAGCCACGATTCGACCCGCAGTGGCTGCTTATTAACCTTGTTATTGGCCGTCAACGGGATGCTCGTCGCGACCCGCACGAACCGAGGTGCCCATTTCGTGCCGAGGTCTTTTTGCTGAGTGAGGAATGAGTCGAAAGCCCGAGTATCGAATGTCGCCCCCGGAGCCATCTCTAATGCCGCCATGACCTGATCGCCTGTCCGCGGGTCCGGCACTGCGTAGACCGCAACCATGACGACACCGGGGAAGCGACGGAGAATCTCCTCAATCGGTGACGATGCAAAGTTTTCGCTGTCGACGCGCAACCAGTCGGCATTACGACCCGCGAAATAAAAGAAGCCAGCCGCATCGCGATAGCCGAGATCGCCACTCCAGAACCAACCACCCCGCATGCGCGACTCGGAGGCTTCCTTGTTGTTGTAGTAGCCCTCGAATGCTTGTCCTGGATTTCTGTTGACAAGCTCGCCGATGGCTTCCGTGGGATTTAGTAACGCGCCATGTTGATCAAATTCTGCTCGTGCACATTCTTCGCCGGTCTCCGAGTTCACGACCGCAATGTCATCGACAGGATTACGAGGAAGACCTAGTGACCCTGGCGGCGATTCTGGGGTGAGGCCGATGATGACGCCGTTCTCACTGCTGCCGTAGCTCTCGATGAGTTTGCACTTGAATCGCTCTTCGAACAATTTCCGGTCGAGGATGCTCGCTTCAGTTCCGAAACCTGCGCGCAAGTTGTTCTTCGCATCGAACTGAGTCTCGGGTTGGGCGAGGATGTAAGCGATGGTTCGCCCGACATAGGTGAAAAACGTTGCGTTGTGTTCACGAATGTCATCGAGGAACTTCGACGCAGAAAACTTGCGACGCAACACCACAGTTGCGCCGAAATGCAGAGCCGATGACCACAAGGCCATCAGTGCATTTCCATGGAAGAGTGGCATGGGTGAGTAGCAGATGTCATCACGGGTGACGCCGGTGATCTCGGACGCCCTGATGCCGGATATGGCCATGCGTGCAGTGCTACACACGACCAACTTTGGAGCGCTGGTACTGCCGCTGGTGAACAGCAGGAAGAGAGGTGCCGCAGGGCTCGGGTCGTCTTCCGGAGCCTGCACGCCGACGTCTGCATGTTGGGCGAGCAGCGCGCGGTATTCATCGGAGTCGACGAACAAAGTGGTGTGCACTGCGCCGAGGTCGAGGCCTTCGAGTAAATGCCGACTCTGAGTGTCTGTGATGATGAGTTGACAGTCGGCGTGTCTGATGTCCTTGGCGAGTTCTTCACCTCGACGCGTGGGGTTGATGCCGACGATTGCTCCGCCAGCAAATGCTGCACCACCGGCCAACAACAAGTACTCAGGCGTGTTCTCTAGCAGTACGCCAATGTGGGGAATTCCTGGCCGAAGAAGTTTGCCTAGCATCGCGCCGCGCACTGCCGACTGCAGGGCTACGTCGTTCCAGGTGTACCGCTCATTGTCGAGTACGTAACCCATGCGGTCATCACCGAGTCGGGCACGAAGTTGCGACGCGACCGTCGGAATGGACGTCGGATCAATTCCGTTCAACGCCATATGCGAATTCCCCCGTGTTGTGTACGACTGTTTGCCGCTATTTGACCGCCACCGGATTCACCATCGACCCCGTTCCTCGGGTGATGGGCTCTGGTGAAGCGTTCAGCAAGAAATCGTATTGCCCGTCGCGGGCACAGTCCTCAGCCAGTTCTTCGAGGTTCCAGTTCTGGCCTTGAATCATCCCCATATGCACGAGGTGTAGGAAGTGCACAGGCAGCCAGGCCTCCTTGCTCTCGCACGGGAAGACCTCGAAGATGAGGTTGTCCAGCGCAAGGGCAGCGACGCTGTGGCGATGCATCCACTCAGCGGCATGAATTCCTGGACCAGGGGCCGTGATGGCGTAATTCAGTCTGTCGCCACTCAGAAAGACCTGCATGTGGCCAGTACGCAACAGAATGATGTCGCCTGGTTGGACCGTGAGTCCGGTGAGTGCCAGTGCAGCATCGAGATCATCGGGCCCGATGGCGTGACCACCTGGAAGTCGGTCTACCCCGCGAGCGCGTGCGACGTCGAGCAAAATACCGCGACTGACAATTGTTGAGATTGCATCGATACCGCAAAGGTCAGCACCTTCAGAGGTGATAGCCGATGCGGGGTGGCCGTTGTACAAGTGACCGTCAAGACTTGCGTGCGATAACGCATCCCAGTGCGTGCACGCTTGCACGCCCATCGTGATCGCATCATCGTTCCAACATCCGGTGCTTCCGGGTTGCGATGGTTCGTTGACCATCACCATCGTGTGCACAGGATTGTCACGACCCTTGACGAAGCCCATTTGTGGACCGTTCTCGTCGAGTGGAAGTCCGAGTGCGAACGCACGTCCGGTTCGCACTGATTTCACTCCGCGCAGTCGCGCGGCATCGTCGACGAAGTTCAATGTACCCAGTTGATCGTCGCTACCCCAGCGACCCCAATTGTTGACTTTCTTGGCTATTACCTCGACATGTTCAGGAAGCGGCACCCCCGTCACCGCACTCTCTGACTAAGGCTTGCGCCAACGACCCGTGACCGGGTCGAGGTTCAACATCTTGATGGCATTGCCACGTGCCAACTTGTAGACCAGTTCGTCGGAGAGGTCTTGCACCTGCTCTTCGAAGATCTTCTTCGAGAATGGCCACGTGCTGTCGGTGTGTGGGTAGTCCGTTTCAAACGTGACGTTGTCTTCGCCGATGCGGTGCAGGCTCTCGAGACCGTGACGGTCGCGATAGAAGCAGCCGTAGATCTGACGGTGCCAGTAGGTGCTCGGTGGTTCAGGAATGAGTTCCTTTACTCCGCCCCATGCACGGTGCTCGTGCCACACATCGTCGGCGCGTTCGAGGATGTAGGGCACCCAACCGATCTGGCCTTCGCTGTACGCCAACTTCAAATTCGGATGGCGTACGAGAACTCCGCTGAAGAGGAAGTCCGAGAGCGAGCTCATCGCGTTACCGAAGCTGAGTGTGGCTGCAACTGCGGGCGGAGCGTCGGACGAGGTTGCTGGCATCTGGCTGGAAGAACCGATGTGCATGCAGATGATGGTGTTGGTTTCTTCGCAAGCTTCGAAGAATGGTTCCCAATAGCCGCTATGCAGCGTGGGTAGTCCGAGCTTCGCGGTAATTTCCGAAAAGGCAACGGCTGTTGCGCCACGCGCGGCGTTCTTGCGAATTTCCTCGGCAGCGAGTTGCACGTCCCACAGTGGGATGAGCGGAAGTGGAATGAGGCGACCATCAGAGTCTCCGCACCACTCTTCGATCATCCAGTCGTTGTATGCGCGGACGCATGCAAGTGCGAGATCCTTGTCTTTGCGCTCTGCGAATGTCTGACCACAGAAGCGGGGCATGGTGGGGAAGCACAGGGAACCTTCGACGTGATCGGCGTCCATGTCTTTGAGCCGTTCTTTCGGGTCATAGCAACCAGGACGCATCTCGTCGTAGGTGATGGGCGAGAGTGTCATGTCGTCACGCTCGAAACCAACTGCTGCTACGTGGCGCTTGTGCGGCTGAACCAAGTCTTCGTAGAACCAGGTGTCGGCTTTCGGCTTCGAGTCATCCCACTCGATGTCGTATTGCGTGCCGCCTTTGTAGACCATGTTGCCAATTCCGCGGCGCTCGACGCGCGGAAGGTTCGGGTGATCGCGGAACTTCGGGTCGATCCATCGCTCAAAGATGTGCGGAGGTTCAACAACGTGATCGTCGACGCTGATGATTTTTGGAATCTCGCGTCCGCTCGTTCTGTCGCCTGCGGTGTTCTCAGCCATGACTGTCCCTTCGCGCTCACCACAACTTCCGAAACGTCAGAAATGCTTGTGGTTGGTACTTTCTGACACGGTATCAGAAACTTTTCCGGAGCCGCTAGGGGAGCAGCAAACTAACGGGCGTTCACTTCGGCAGTTGCGGGAGGATCTCAGCCCCCCATTTCGCCACATTTTCAGCGAATTCCACTGGGTGCTCACCAGCCACATTCACCACCAACACTGTGACGCCTGCCTCGGCCAAGTGGTGTGCCTCATCGATCACGGCCTGTGGCGAGGCGTTCTGGTCGCCAAAGTGAGTCTGCTGTGCGGGAAGCATCGCAACATCGAACGTCGAGATATCGCGCCCTGCCTCGGTGAGCAGTTCATGGAGACGTTGGATGCGCACACGCAGGTCATCAACGGTTTCCATGCCAGGAGTACCGAGAAACTTCGCGCTTGATTTCGGTGAGGGCATTGGTGCCCAGCCGTTGGCGAAACGAACGGCGCGTTCGATCGCTTTCATGGAGTTACCGCCCACCCAGATTGGGGGATGCGGACGTTGCGTCGGGGCAGGCTGCACCACGATGTTCTTTGCAACGAAGTCAAGTCCGTCGTGGTCGAACGGCACGCCGGACCATGCTTTGATCATGGTGTCCAGAGCGTCATCGCAGCGAGCGGCACGATCATCGAACGGAACGCCAAGTGCGGCGAATTCTGACTGAAGGTACCCAGCGCCGACACCCAGGATGAGACGACCACCGGACAACACGTCGAGGCTGGCGACATTCTTCGCAGCGAGCAACGGATTGCGATATGGCAACACCATCAAATTGGTGTGAACTTTGAGTCGCGACGTGTTCGCTGCAGCAAAGCTGAGTGCAACAAACGGGTCGAGGGTTGGATGGCCCCCATGAGTGAGCCACTTCGCATCGGGCGCGGGGTGGTCGGTGGCAAACACTGCATCGAACCCAGCGCTCTCGGCGGCACGGGCACTAAGCCCGATGCCTTCGGCGGACACGAACTGCCCACTTGGGTCGGGTCTGTCGATCGGTAGGCCTACGGAGACGCGCACGTGCTCACTATAGAGTCGGACTTCGTGCGCCGAGCCATGGCGCCGTGTGTAAACACTTGTCGCCGACCGAAAGGACATCACCATGGGAGCACTCGACGGGAAAGTTGCCATCGTCACCGGAGCGGGTCAGGGAGTCGGTCGCTGTCATGCTGAACTCCTCGCCAAACATGGTGCGACTGTCGTCGTGAACGACGTGACTGACGCAGCCGACGAGGTCGTAGCAGCCATCACTGCGGCAGGTGGTAAGGCATCGTCGTTCAAAGGAAGTGTTGCCTCGTGGTCCGACGCAGAGGAACTTGTGAATGGCACAATCGCCAAGTACGGCGATCTCGACATCCTTGTGAACAATGCCGGCATCTTGCGTGACGCGATGGTGTTCTCCATGACCGAAGAACAATGGGACATTGTCATCGATGTGCACCTAAAAGGGCATTTTGCCTGCTCACATTTCGCAGCAATGCACTGGCGTAATGCAGCCAAAGCAGCAGGGGATGGCGGCGCCCTGAAGCGTCGCAAGATTGTGAACACCTCGAGTGAATCGGGCCTCTTTGGCGGCACGGCACAGAGCAACTACGGAAGCGCGAAAGGCGGCATCATCACGATGACCGTCATCCATGCTCGCGAGCTTGGCAAGTACGGAGTAGATGTCAATTGCATCGCGCCGCGCGCACGCACGCCGATGACAGAGAACAGCCCGATGTTCGCCAAGCCGGAAGCAGGTTTTGATCGCTACGACCCGGCCCATGTGTCGCCAATGGTCGGCTGGCTGAGTTCACCAGATTCGGACGGAGTAAATGGTCAGGTGTTCATCGTCACGGGTGAGGAGATTCACCGCATTCAGCAACACATCGTGGCGACCACTATTCGTGCTGGTGAGCAGCGCTGGACCCTCGAAGCCATTACTGCGAACAAGAATCAATTGTTCGCGGGTGTTTCGTCTACTGACGTTGCGCCATTCGGCAGTTTGTCCATGTGAATCGACGTCGTCGCTCGAACGACGCAACGGCTCAGTGGCGTGACGACAACATCACCAGGATTCACCGGTGACCATTTGAAAAATGAGAATTGCGAGGGTGCGTTTCATGTCGTCTTGTGACACGCCACGTTGCTCGAAAATGTCGATGTAAGACACCAAGCGCTCAAGGGTTGCAAGAATCGCACTGGCCGTCGCGTACGGACTGAGTTCTGTCGAGATACGTCCTGACTTCTGATTCGCTTCGATCTTCGAGACCAGTGCATCGAGAAACGGTTTCAGCGCACGACCACGAGCTCGTCGGAACGCATCATCGCCTTCTTCTGCCTGAAGATTGCGGACACGGAGGATGGCAGAGTGGCCCATCCAGTATTCGATGAATGCACTGACGAAGTCGAGGGCGTGTTGTTTTCCGGTGTTGCCGGTCCATTCATGTTCAAGGTACGCGATCATCGGCACAGCGTCTTCGCCTGCCTGTCGAGCAAGTTGTAAGACGGCATCAGAGACATCTGAGAAGTATTGGTAGAAGGTCGCAGGCGATGTGCGGGCCTCGCGCGTCACATCGATCACTTTGAGATCGAGTGCACTGCGTTCCTCTAACAACTTGGCAGTGGCTTCAAGCAGGCGAGCGCGTGTCTGGGTTGCCCTCGTGCCGATCACTCGGCCGTCAGTTGCTTGCACTTTCGTTCCCATTGGTCGAAACCTCAGTGAGGTTCTCTCAGGACGCTCCGTACACCGGTGCTGGTGCCGGTCCAGTGCTCAGCAGATCAGCAACCACCGACGTGATTTCTTCCGGTTCATAGCGGGCTCCTTTGTCGAAGGACACTCCGTGTTGCCAACCATCACACAAGTTCAATTCGCCACCGGCTATCTCGAATGCACGCCCGCTCACGGTGCATGCCGAGCTTCCGAGCCAGACAACCAAAGGCGAGATGTTCTCCGGCGCCATCTTGTCGAAACCACTGTCTGGCTTCTTCATCATGTCTGCGAATGCTTCTTCTGTCATTCGGCTACGTGCAGACGGGGCAATGGTGTTCGCGAGAATGTCGTATCGAGCCAGTTCTGCGGCGGCGACGATAGTGAAGGCTGCGATTCCTGCTTTGGCAGACGAGTAGTTGGCTTGTGAGACGCTGCCGAACAGGCCTGCTCCTGAAGAGGTGGTGACAATGCGTGCGTCGCGAGCGCGACCAGCCTTGTGTTCTTCGCGCCAATAACCGATGGCATGACGGACGGGGCAGAAGGTTCCTCGCAGGTGGACCTTCATAACGGCGTCCCATTCTTCGATGCTCATGTTGACGAGCATGCGGTCGCGCACGATGCCCGCATTGCACACCAATGAGTCGAGTCCGCCGAAGTGGTCGACTGCCTGTTTGATCATGCGGCCAGCACCTTCCCAGTCACTCACATCGTCGCTGTTGACTACTGCCTCTCCGCCGGCGGCGATGATGTCGTTCACTGTCTCTTGTGCAGGGCTGAGGTCGGCCCCTTCACCGGTGAGTGATGCACCGACATCGTTCACCACGACTTTGGCGCCCGCTGCAGCGAATGCCAACGCATGTGCCCGTCCGATACCGCGTCCGGCACCAGTAATGATGACGACTCTTCCGTCACAGATTCCCATGTTGTCCCTCCAGTTGTTGTAGATCTAGTTCACCGTTTGACCGATGGGGTGTCACATTGCTGCAGCTATTGCATCAGCGTGATCGTCGCTGTTGCCAAAGTGGGTGTCGAGCACCGTTGCGCGCTTCCAGTAACGCTGTGCATTCACTTCCCATGTGAAACCCATGCCACCGTGAACCTGAATACCGGTCTTGCCACAGAAGATGGCTGCATCACCAGCGAGCATCTTTGCGACACGCACCGTGTGTTCTGCGTCATCTTCACCCTTGCCCTCCAGGTTCACCGCCGCTGCGTACATCGCTGAACGTGCAACTTCAGCACGTGTCAGCATGTCGGCACACATGTGTTTGACTGCTTGGAATTGTCCGATTGGACGACCGAATTGTTCGCGGCCCTTCGCATATTCGACTGCAAGATCGATAGAGGCGAAGGCAACACCTACTTGCATCGCTGCAGTGAGAAGAGTTCCTTCAAGTCGAAGAGCTCGCGCAGCATCACCACTGAGAACCAACTCGCCGCCCGCTGTCACTGCGTGAGCCACGCGAAGCGGCGTGAGCGGTTCGACAGGTCGTTCGACTTTGTCGGTCGGCAGTGCATCGGGGGCCATGCGACGCAGTCCGCTTGAATCGAGCAGTAGTAACACGTCGAGGTCGTCTGCATGTTCGATGACCGTGACCGGCTCTGCAACCTCAGAAAGACCAACAATCGTGTCGCCCGATGCGGCACCGGCTTCGGATAGGTGTGTGGCGGCGAGATACGTAGCAACGAGTGGTCCTGGGACCAACGCACGACCAAGTTCTTCAAACACCAGCGCTGCGTCGCTGACGCCGAACCCGTCGTTTCGCAGAGAGAACACTCCCATGTCGGCGATGTCTTTCCAGGCGCTGCGTTCAATGCGACCGTTGGCTGCCTCGATCTCGTGGAGCGTGTCAAAGGGAAAACGACCTTGGCAGAAGGAGCGAACGCCTTCCTGAAGTGCCAATTGGTCGTCGGTCGGCCAGAAGTCCATATCAGCGATCCTTCGGTAGTCCGAGCACGCGCTCTGAGACGATGTTCTTCTGCACCTGTGACGTGCCGGCGGCGATACCAATGGAGAGCGCGTGGATGCGACCCTTCACGTGCTTGCCCGTGGGAAGTCCAGACATGTCGTCGAGCGACAATGATGCACGATCGAGCAGGCGCATTGAGATGTCGCCGAGTTTCTGGCGCAAGTCGGTGTAAGCGACTTTGAAGACGTTGCCACCGGCCCCGACCAATCCTTTGCGTTGTGCCTCGCTGATGTTGCGTTTGGTGAGTGCCCAAAGCGCGTCGAGTTCCCCGGAAAGATGAGCGAGGTCGCGGCGCAACCCAGCGTCTTCCCATGCCGTTGATCCGTGACGCGTGACCTTCTTTGCGAGGTCGGTGAGGTCGCGCACGAGTTCCATCGACTGCAACATCTCACTCACGAAGGCCGTGCCACGTTCGAATGCAAGAGTCACCATGGTGACGCGCCATCCGTCATTTTCGTCACCAACTCGGTTCTTGACAGGTACGCGCACTTCGTCGAAGTACACCTCGCAGAACTCAGTGGAGCCTTCCATCGTGCGTAACGGGCGGATGTCAATGCCGGCCGCCTTCATCGGAAGGATGAGCCATGTGATGCCCTTATGTTTCGGTGCGTCCGGGTCGGTGCGCACCAACATCTCGCAGTAGTCGGCGGTGTGTCCGAAACTGGTCCAGATCTTCGAACCGGAGATGACGTAGTCATCGCCATCACGGAAGGCGCGACAACGCAAGCTTGCAAGGTCACTGCCTGCACCGGGCTCACTGAACCCTTGGCACCACACGTGCTCGCCCTTTAAAATTCCGGGAAGGTGATATGCCTTCTGTTCGTCTGTTGCTTCAGCGATGAGTGTCGGTCCGGCGTGCAGCAAACCGACAAAGTTCATGCCGACATATGGTGCACGCATGCGCTCGGTTTCTTCCAAGAAGATCAAGTGTTCGGTCGGGGTCGCACCGCGTCCGCCAAATTCTTTCGGCCAGTTGATGCCGGCATATCCGGCATCGAACAACATGCGTTGCCATCCGGTGTCCCAGGCGCGACGACCTTCCCAATCATTTCGGTGCGGTTCTGGTGGCACTGACGGAAGCACCTCGCGGAGCCACGCCCGCAGTTCTTCCCGGAAGGCCAATTCGGAGTCTGTATATCTCAGGTCCATGCGCGCCTGACATTATCTGACGAACCGTCAGAAAGTAGAAGTAGCGCGGTTGAGGGTCAGATAGTGTGCCCGTGAACAGGCTCTAAAGGAGGCTTCGTGTCGGCAGTGACTCGTGACGACATCGTCAACACTTCACGTCAGGCCGAAGAGGCCGGTGCTCGCTTCAAGAATCAGCGGTTGACAGTTGGCGACACCCACGTGGGCCCTCTCTCGCACCTAGCCAAAGAGCGCGAGTATCTCCGCTCGCTTACATGGGAACACTTCACTGTCACACCACTTGGCGCCACGGTCGGCGCCGTCATCGGCAACATTGACATCACTACGTCGTTGTCCGATGACGTCATCAGCGAGATCCGCAGAGTACTCGCTGCGTACAAGGTGATCTTCTTTAGGGATCAGCCGCTCACTCCGGAGCAGCACGTGGCATTCGCCCGGCGCTTCGGAGAACTCGAGCTACATCCATTCTTGACGTCCAACAGTGACATGCCCGAGTTGGTGCGCTTTACCAAGTCTGCAGAAGTTGGTGGCTATGAGAACTTATGGCACCACGATGTGACATGGCGCGAAGTGCCTTCGATGGGTGCGATTCTTCATGCACTACAAGTTCCTGAGTCTGGTGGCGACACGTTGTTCTGCGACATGTATGCGGCATACGACGGACTTCCCGACGATGTCAAGGAACGTATCGAGAGCATGACAGCCACCCACGATTTCATGCCGTCATTTGGTCGGAACGTGAAGGACCCCGAGATGCTCGAGAAGCTCCGCCTTGAGTACCCGATTCAACATCATCCTGTTGCACCGACTCATCCTGTGACTGGGCGTCGCTATCTCTATGTCAACCGCAACTTCTGCACTGGCTTTAATGGACTCGAACACGAAGAAGGCATGAAGTTTCGCGATTACCTCAGTCGGCAGTCGGACATTCTCGAGCTTCAATGTCGATTTCACTGGCAGAAGGATTCAGTCGCCTTCTGGGACAATCACGCGGTGCAGCATTACGCCGCAAGTGACTATTGGCCTGATATCCGCATCATGGAACGCGCGAGTATCGTCGGCCACAAGCCGTTCCGCTGACACTTCATGCAAGCAGGCGACTAACCGCAGCGTCAAGATCAGTTGCAACGTTCAATTCCTGCCGTGCTGAGTTGGTAGGGGTGCTACCAGTTAGTACGAGAGTAAATCGACATCCGAGGGTTCGGGCGAACGCGCCATCTGTGTCGATTCGATCTCCAATCATCACCATGTGTTCGGCAGCGATGTTGTTCGTCATGTGAGCAACGAGGCGCGCCATTGGTTCATGCGGCTTTCCTGCCACCGTGGCAGTTGTCTCCGATGCGCACTCGATCGCGGCGAGAATCGAACCACCACCCGGAATTGGCCCCTCAGAAGTGGGGTACGTGGGGTCAGAGTTAGCTCCGATAAGTGTCGCGCCGCCGCGCACTGCGGTCGCGGCCCGGCGCATGATGTCCCACGTGAACTCGCGGTAAAAACCAACCACGACGGCATCGAATCGACCGTCAGGCTCAGAGGAGAGATGCGGCGTGACGACGTGAGCACCGCGGCCAGCGACAGCTTCGCGAAGACCTTCACCACCGCACACCAACACACGCATTTCGGGCTCGACGAGAAGCGCCGCTGCTTGTGCGCTGGAGACCACATCGCCACGGGCTTCAATTCCGACAGCGCTGAGCGCTGCGTACTGTTGTTCAAGAGTTGAAAACGAGTTGTTGGTGACGAACAGAACTCGTGTGCCGGCATTGCGCGCACGTTGTATGGCGTCGACAGAACCTGGAATGGGAGTATGTGCGAGCCAGACGACCCCATCGAGGTCGCACAGGATCACCTGCGGAGTCATCAGCAGACGATGCCACCATCAATTGTGAGAACTGAACCTGTGATGAACCGACCGTCGTCGGATGCGATGTATGCGAATGCCGATGCGATCTCTGACGGATCTGCAATCGCCACCGGCGACATGATTTTCGACATCAACGAGTAGTCAGCATCTTTTGGAAGATCGGTGAATGACTTCACGATGTTCGTCTTTGTGCCACCAGGTGCGACTGCTGCGACACGAATGTTCTTGTCACGGTATTCATAGGCCATCGAGCGGGTGAGCATGACGACCCCACCTTTACTGGCGCAGTACGCAGCACTCCATGGTTGGCCGATGAGCCCAGCGGTCGACGCGGTGTTCAGAATGATGCCACCACCTGCAGCAAGCATGTGGGGAAGCGCATAGCGACAGCAGTAGAACGTGCCATTTAAATTGACACTGAGAATGCGGTCGAAGTCCTCTGGTGATTCTTCGTGACTCCACTTGAAGTGTCCGATGCCGGCGATGTTCGCGAGTATGTCGAGACCACCAAGTTTGTCGACGGCGTTCGCGACCATCTTCTCGACAGCGCTTGAATCGGCAACATTGCAGTCCAACGCAAAAGCCGAACCACCGATTTCAGCAGCGGTGTCTGCCGCTCCGCGAAGGTCGACACAAGCGACTTTCGCTCCTTCGGATGCAAACTTGATCGCCGTCGCTTTGCCAATGCCCGAGCCGGCACCGGTGATGATCATTCGTTTGTTGTCAAACCTGCCCATGTCTGTCTCCTTTATGCCTTGCCACCGAATTGAACCCGGAGGTCCTTCTTCAGCACCTTTCCACTGGGATTTCTTGGTAGAGATTCGAGTACTTCGAGCTGCTCGGGCACCTTGTGCATGGACAACTTCTGTGCCTTGAGGAATGTGACCATGCCCGCCAGATCGATCGCGGCGCCTTCTTTCAGCACCACGACCGCGCATGCACGCTCACCACTTGCATCATCGGGAAGTCCGATGACTGCAGCGTCAGCAATAGATGGATGTGTGTACAGCAAGTCTTCGATTTCTTTCGCAGAGATGTTCTCGCCCTTGCGGATGATGATGTCTTTTAGCCGTCCGGTGATGCTGATGTAGCCGTCTTCGTCGATGACGCCGAGGTCACCAGTACGAAACCATCCATCTTCATCGAACGCTTCGACGTCGAGCGATGAGTCGAGATATCCCATGCAGACTTGGGGCCCTTTGACACGCAATTCACCCTCCACTCCGCGGGGAGTGTCCTTGCCATCCAACACGGTACGCACAAGCACATCGGGGCACGGGCGACCATCGGTCTCGGCCTTTTTTACGTCGGGATCATCGACGTGCACCATTATGTTGATCGGGCTCTCAGTGAGTCCCCAGCCGTTGATGAGTGGGGCACCAAACGTTTCCATCATCTCGAAGTGCAGTGGCTTAGGCTTTGCTGCACCGCCACCATTGAAGATGCGCACATCAGGGAACAACTTCTCGCCCTTCGGCAACTGGCGCTGTTTGTTGAGATACATCAACCAGAACGCGGTTCCAGCACCGGCACACGTGACACCGTTCTTGCCGAGCCACTCTGGAGTTTGGTCAGCAGCGAAGGTCTCAACCATGAGCAACTCCACGCCGGTCTGCATGGCATTAAACATCCACACCAGTCCACCAACATGGGTGATGGGGAAGACAACTGCTGCCTTGTCATCAGGACCAACTTCCATGCTCCATTGCATGCCCGTGTTTGCCGCGCTCATCGAACGGTCACAATGCTTCGCACCCTTCGGGTCGGCAGTTGTACCCGACGAATAAAACAACCAGCGCAACGCTTCAAATTTCGGGCTGAAGGGCGGAAGTGTTGACGGGTCACCCTCGGGAAGATCGGGGTCGGCAACGAGAATTCTTGTGCCGAGTCCTTCTACTGCTTCACGCGCCATCGGTGGATATTCGAAGCCACGGAACATGTTTGGCACAACCATCAATTCGCAACCACTTTGTCGGGCGATGAAGCCCACTTCGCGCGTACGGTAGATGGGAAGAATCGGGTTCTGGATGGCACCTAGACGCGAGAGAGCACCAGTGAGAACTAGTGCTTCTAATCGTGATGGCAAGATCCAAGAGACGCGAGAGTCTTCGCGCACCCCAATGTCGTGCAGACCGGCTGCGACTCGCAGGCACCAATTACGAAAATCTCCGTACGTGAGTGTTCGACCTGCTTCGTCGATGGCCATGCGTTTCCCCGGGGTCGCTGCGGCGCGTTCTTCGACGAGTTCCCACAGGGTCTTTCCGGTCGTGTCGATGAGTCCCTCTATCGCTGCCACTCGGCTGCCTCCTTGTCTGCAAGCGGTTGAAGTTGCTTCTTGTCTACTTTGCCGAGCGAGGTCAGCGGAAGTTCGGGCACACAGACCAGCACGTCTGGGGCCTTGTAGCTGGCGAGCGATGCTCTGATGTGGTCGCGCACAGACTCCAACGTGAGAGTTCTTCCCTGACGGGCAACTGCGAAAAGCACACCGATCTCTCCGAGGCGGTCATCGACGCTTGCTCCCACGACGGCTGCTGCGGCGATGTCTGGGTGAGTTCCAAGATGATTTTCGACTTCAACGGGGTACACGTTGTAGCCACCGCGGATGTACATCTCGGTGTTGCGCCCGACGAGGTGCAAGTTGCCCTGAGTGTCAACAAAACCCAAGTCACCGGTGATGAGGAACCCATCTGATGTGAACGCTTCAAGGGTTCGTTCCTCGTCTCTCCAGTAGCCGCGCATCATCGCTCGACTACGCAGTTGCACGACACCCACCTCATCCTCGGCACACGTGTGCCCGTCCTCTTGGACGAGGCGTAGCTCGACAGTCGCACTCGGCTTACCGACAGTGCTGCAAATGGTGTCGATGTCGTCGTTGATACTCGTTCCTGTCGACACGCATGCTTCGGTGCTGGTGTAGCGAGCGAGCACATTACAGCCGAGTTTCTCACGCATCTCGATGACCAGCTCCGGTGGAATGCGTGCTGCTCCGATGCCGGCGACCCGGAGATGGCTGACATCGGTGTCGGCGAATCGGGGATGATCAAACATCATGCGGTACTGCGTAGGCACGCCTTGGCTGACAGTCACGCGCTCGTCGTTGATCGCCGCTAGTGCACCCTCGGCGGTCCAGGGGGACGGAACTATGACAGTGGTGATGACATGCATGAGTTCGTCCCACAACCTGGTCATCGCGCCGACATGTGCAAATGGAAGTGGTGAGAGCCGCCGATCTCCGACATGCGAGAGATCGCCTGCACCACCAGTCATTGCCTCCAAGCAGCGATGATCGAACCACGCCCCCTTTGGGTATCCGGTTGTTCCGCCGGTCCACACAATCGCAAGTGGGTCGTCATGTGAGAGCTGCACTCGACGACGAAACGGATCGCCACCCGAGGTCTCAGGCAATGGTCCATCAAAGATATACACCGGGTTCGAGCGATTGATTATGTGGTCGACCTCGCCTTGCCCGTAACGCGGGTTGATGCCAGTGGCGATTGCACCCGCGCGAGTAATTGCTTGGTACGCGACCACATAGTCGATGCAGCTCGGAAGACGAATCCCGACGACGTCACCTTTCTTCACACCTTTTTCAATTAGCCATCCGGCGAGTGAATCGGCGCGAGTGGCCCATTCAAGAAACGTCATGCGCAATGTCGAGCCGACCGATACTGGTTGGACGTACGCCTCAATTTCCGGTGCGACTTTCAGCACCTCGTCGAAGAGGTCGAGCAAGTTCTCGAAATCACCACGAATGGGAGAAGAAGGAACGGGCATGAGTTGAATCTGAAATTGTCAGGTGTGTTCGAGATGCGACGTCTAGAACGACAAGACACCGCGTGCGACGGCACCGGTTTCCATTTCGTGGATCGAGTCTTGCCACTTGTCGATCGGTCGTACAGCCGTGACGAGTTCGTCGAGCAGGACTTGTCCTGTGCGGTACAAGTTCATGATGTAGGGGAAGTCGCGATGCGGCGACGAGCTGCCATATCGACAACCAATGATGCCGCGGTCCACTTGCGTGAGTCGGCCGTACAGGCCCTTGAACTCGGCGGTCTGCGAGGCGACGCCGATGACGACGACGTTGCCTTCCCACTCGAGTGACTCGAGTGCGTTCCACGTGACGGTCGGGTGGGCGACACAGTCGAATGCCCAGTTGACGCCACCGGCATTGAACGGTCCACGAACCGCAGATTCGCTGGCTGGGCAGATCTGGGTAATAGCGTCGACGATGTCTTCGCGCTTGCCGTCTAGAAAGTGCGTGGCACCAAACTTGCGAGCAAGCGCCTCTTTCTCTGGAACAGTGTCGATGGCGATGATTTTTTCTGCGCCTTGCACTTTCAATGCCTGGATGACGTTCAGCCCGACTCCACCGACTCCGAACACAGCTGCGCTTTGACCACGCTTCACGTTCGCACGGTTGAACACCGCACCCATTCCGGTGATCACGCCGCAACCGACGATTGCTGCAGACGACAACGGCACGTCGTCGGGAAGCTTGACGCATTGGATGTCGCGAATAACTGTTTGTTCCACGAATGTCGATACGCCTGCGAAGTTCCAGATGGGGTCACCGTCAAATGTGAATGGTTGAGTGGCATTACCGAGGGTGGCGCGGCATGCGGTCGGACGGCCAGATGCACAAGGTGGACACATGCCACATGCCGACAAAGTCGCTATCGCAATGTGATCGCCGGGCTTCACGTGGGTGACAGCATCACCGACGCGCTCGACGATGCCCGCCCCTTCATGTCCGCACACACCTGGCGACGGCACGGGGTAGAGCCCGTTCATGTAGCTCACATCGCTGTGGCACAAGCCTGCTGCCGCGATTCGTACGACGACATCTCGTGGCCCCGGTTCACGAAGCTTGATTCCGTCGACGAGTTCAGTCGATGTTCCGTTGTAGATGATCCCCCGCATGAAGGGAAGGTTAGTCGTGTCTCCTACTTCGGCTGTAGGGGAACGGCGAGCGATGACGCGGTGGTTATTGCGAAAACTTCGCAGCCAGGTCGCGTAATTCGAACTTCGTGACCTTTCCGTTCGGATTGGTCGGAAGTACGTCAAGCACGACCACCCTTCGCGGCACCTTGTAGTTCGCCATTCGGTCACGACTCCAGGCCACAACTTCCTCGGGGTCGATGGTCGAGCCGGGTCGTGCGGTCACAAAAGCCCAACCGACCTCACCTTGGCGCTCGTCTGGCACACCAATGACCGCAACCTGGGCGACATCGGGATGACCCAACAGGTAGTTCTCGATCTCGGCGGGATAGGCGTTAAAACCGCCGACGATGAACAGATCTTTCTTGCGATCGGTGATGTTGATGTACCCACGGTCGTTCATAGTGCCAATGTCGCCAGTGTGCAGCCAGCCGTCGTCGGTGATTGCCTCAGCCGTGGCGGCCTCGTCTTCGAAATAGCCCTGCATGACGTTGTATCCACGGCACACGATCTCGCCAGCCTCGCCGCGCGGTACTTCATTGAAATCGTCGTCGACGATCTTTACTTCGACGTCCACGAGTGCTCGACCACTAGTGAGCGAGATTGTCTCGTAGTCATCTTCGGGGCGACACATGCTGATAGTGCCGCACGATTCAGTGAGTCCGTATGCGGTGATGATGGTCTTGAAGGTCAGTTCTTCGCGCATGCGACGCAACATCTCAACCGGCACGGCGGCAGCACCAGTGACCGCGAGACGCAGACTTGAGAGGTCGAAATTGTCGCGCTCGGGGTGGTTGAGGATTGAGAGGAACAACGTCGGTGGTCCAGGAAGCATCGACACTTTCTCGGTCGAGATGCGCCGCAGAGCGGTCGGCACGTCGAACACCACTTCGGGAATGATGGTCGCACCTCGGATGAGGCAACCAAGGATGCCACCTTTGTATCCGAAGGTGTGGAAGAACGGATTGACGATGAGGAATCGATCGCCACGGATGACGCCGACCGTCTGCGACCAGTCGTCGAACACGCGGATGTTCTGCGCGTGGTTTGTCATCACGCCCTTCGGACGACCAGTGGTGCCGCTCGTGAAGAAGATGTCAGAGAGATCATTGGGCGACAGTGAGTCGATGCGTGCGTCGACTTCTGAGTCAGCGACGTTCTTTCCAAGGTCGAGGAATTGTTGCCAGTCGATGGTTCCTTCGGGTGCGTCGCCACGCATGACGACGACGCGCTCAACAGACGGTGTCGGAGTCTCAGCTGCACGCAACCATGTGACGTAGTCATTGCCGAGAAAACCGTTCACGCACAGCAACATTCGTGCACGGCTTCGGGACAAAATGTACGCGGCCTCTTCTCCCTTGAACCTGGTGTTCAGCGGTACGAGAACTCCGCCCACGGTGATGGCACCGAGGGCTGCGATGACCCACTCCCAAATGTTTGGAGCCCAAATCGAAATTCGGTCACCTTTTTGAATGCCGCACGCAATGTAGGAACGCGCAGCTTCACGGACAGCGTCGTTTAGCTCAGGGTAAGTGAGTCGCTTTTCGTTATCTACGACAGCTTCAAGGTCGGCGAAACGTATGGCGTTTTGTCGTACGAGGTTGGCGATGGTGCCAAACTCGAGATCAGCACGCATCAGGAGAGATGCGTGATACCGAGCATCTTGATGGCGTTGCCGCGCAGCACCTTGTAGACGATGTCATCGGGAAGATCGGCAGTTTGTTCTTCGGCGATCTTTGCCGTGTGTGGCCATGTGCTGTCGGAGTGTGGATAATCACTCTCGTAGGTTACGTTGTCGACCCCGATTGATTCGATGTTCTTCAAACCGAAGGCGTCATCGAAGAAGCAGCCGTAGATGTGGCGACGGAATAGCTCGGCCGGTGGCTCGAGCACCTTGTCGGCGACGCCACCCCAACCACGATTCTCGCGCCACACCGTGTCGGCACGCTCAAGGATGTATGGGATCCAACCAATCTGGCCCTCGCTGTAGGCGATCTTCAGGTTCTTGAACTGGTTGAACTTGCCGCTCATCAGCCAGTCGACCATCGAGAAACAGCAGTTCGCGAATGTGAGCACTGAGCCGACAGCTGCAGGCGCATCGGCCGATGTCGATGGCATCTTCGAGCCTGAACCGATGTGCATGTTGATGACAGTTCCGGTCTCGTTGCACGCATCGAGAAATGGGTCCCAGTATCCGTCGGCATCGTGGATGCTCGGCAGGCCGAGGTTTGGTGGAATCTCAGAGAAGCACACGGCTCGACATCCGCGCGCCGCGTTGCGACGAATCTCTGCAGCAGCAGCCACGGGATCCCACAACGGGACAATGGTGAGCGGAATGAGACGTCCACCTGATGACGCACACCAATCATCGATCATCCAATCGTTGTATGCCTTCACACACTCGAGCGCGAGAGCTTTGTCGTGTGCCTCGAAGAACGTCTGACCACAGAAGCGCGGGAATGTGGGGAAGCACAGCGATGCTTCGATGCCAGAGATGTCCATGTCGGCAAGACGATCCTTCACAAGGAACGAACCAGGACGCATCTCTTCGTATGTGATGCCCGTCAACGTGACTTGATCGCGATCGAACCCGACTGCGGTGTCGAGGCGAGTGAGTGGGCGACGAAGATCTTCGTAGAACCACCAATCGACTGGTTCACCAGGGTCACCAGGGTCACCAGGAATTGCAGTGAACTTGCCGCCGATGAAGGTCATCTCCTTGACGGGCGCCCGCACGATGCGAGGTGCCTCGGAGAGAAACTTCTTGGACACACGATCGGTCCAGACGGTCGGTGGCTCGATGACGTGGTCATCGACAGAGATGATCTTTGGAAGCTCGCGCATGTTCGGCACTGTATCACTGGTTTCTGACGGTCCGTCAGAATCCATCTCCCAATAGGCCCAGAGAAGATTTTGGAACCCCCAGGGCGGTCGGGATGCCGTCGGAGACGGGCCTCGCCTTTTGGCTCATCTCCCGGCATCAGGGAAGATGGGAGAGCGCTCGGGTAGCCGATGCGAGTGCTCTTGAGGGCAATAGGGGGAACCAATGACAGGTGGACATCGCTACGAGTCAGTGTCGTACGAGGTTGAAGGGGCAGTTGCCGTCGTCACCTTGAACCGGCCCGAGGCACACAACTCGATCACGGAAACGGTCGTCACCGAGATCGGTGACATCTGGGCGCGGTTACGTATGGACGATTCAGTGCGCGCCATTGTTCTCACAGCTGCGGGGGAGAAAGCGTTCTGCACGGGCATCGACAGGTCATGGTCGCCACCGCAGCCGAACAGTCAAGTTGCGATCAATGATCCACTAATGAAGCTTGGTCCGAAAACCGCCGACTTATGGAAACCAGTTGTCGCGGCCGTCAACGGTATGGCGTGTGGTGGTGCTTTCTATTTTCTCGGAGAGAGCGACACCATCGTCGCTGCTGATCACGCGACATTCTTCGACCCACACACGACGTACGGGCTTGCCGCTTGTTTCGAGCCAATCTTGTTGTACGGACAGATGCCATTCGGTGAGTTGTGCCGCATCGCATTGATGGGCAATTACGAACGCATGTCAGCGCAGCGAGCACACCAGATTGGTTTTGTTCAGGACGTCGTGCCCGCAGAATCATTGCTCGACACCGCAATGCGCATCGCAAGTGATCTCGCATCCATGCCTGCCGCTGCGGTGCAGGCGACCCTGAGAGCCCTGTGGGTGGCGCGCGAAATGGGCCGTGCCCAGGCAGTTTCCATGGCTCCGCATCTCGTAAGTCTCGGCAACCAGCCAGATGCAATCGAAGAGGGACTACAGATGTTCCGTAGCGGCAAGCGCATCGAGTGGCGGGCCCGCTGACATGGTGCTTGCAGCAGACGCATTCAGACTCGACGGCAAGTTTGCCATCGTGACAGGCGCCGCCAAAGGTCTTGGCGAAGCCATCGCGCTCGCCTTTGCGAACTACGGAGCCGACCTTGCGATTTGTGACCGTGATGAAGAGAACATGGAGCGAGTCGCCACAGAGATCCGGGCGATGGGTCGCACGTGCATTACCTCGGTATTAGATGTCCGCGACACTGCAGAGGTTGACAAGTGGGTCAGTTCATTGCCGGACATCGACATCCTTGTCAACAATGCAGGCGGCACTTTCTACGCATGGTTCATGGATGTGAATGACAAGGGCCAACGGTCCGTCATCGATGAGAACTTCACGAGCGTCACTAATTTCGTGCGTTCGTGCGTGCCGAAGATGCCGCGCGGTGGATCAGTCATCAACATCACATCAGTCGAGGCCTACAAGGCATCGCCTGGCTTTGGCGTGTACGGGGCCATGAAGGCCGCGGTCGAACATCTCAGCCGAACATTGGCGCTCGAACTCTCTGACAAGAAAATTCGGGTGAACACGATTGCACCAGACGGCATGCACACTCCGGGTGATGCCAACTTGTTGGTGGGAGACCACGACTACGGGGCGACTCTCGCACTCGGTTGGGGAGAGCCAGACGACGCCGCCGGCTCGGCGATCTTCCTCGCATCATCAGCATCGGCGTATCTCACCGGCACGACCTTGCAAACGAATGGTGGAAGTGACGCTGCACGTGGTTGGAAGAAAACGCAAGAGGGCAACTGGATTCCATGACCGATGCGGCCCGCATCGTCATTCGGCAAGGGGTTGCGTCTCATCGGCCCATCTCGTGCGGTACAGATGATTCTCGCCGGTGAATTTGTCGTCGACGCTGCGTTCGAGGACGAAAACATGCGTGCGCGCACATGGGTGCAACGAAGGTCCGGGTGAGTATGACGACATTCAAGGTGTACGCCGGAATGGATCCCCGACTGCCCATTTCGGCGGTGGGTGAACATGCGCGACGTGTCGAGGCGCTCGGTTACGACGGACTGCACATCGCTGAAACCGTGCACGACCCATTTCTCGTGTCGATGGCCGCACTTCAGGCCACGAAGAACCTGGTCGTGCGGACATCGGTCGCGCTTGCACTCGTGCGCAGTCCGATGGCGGTGGCGTACACCGCATGGGATCTTGCTGCACTCTCCGGAGGTCGCTTCCAGCTCGGACTCGGCACACAGATTCGCCAACACATCGAGCGTCGATTCGGTATGCCCTTCGATAATCCGGTTGGCCGATTGCGGGAGCACATAGGTGCGGTGAAGGCGTGCTGGCGTGCATTCGACGGCATCGAGAAGTTGAACTTTGAGAGCGAGCACTACTCGTTGACGTTGTTGACCCCGAACTTCACCCCTGACCCTTTGCCCGAAGGTATCGCACGCCCATCGATCTGGATGGGCGGTGTGAATTCATCTCTTCTGCGAGCTGCAGGTGAACTCGCAGAAGGGTTTGTCACACACCCCACGAACAGTCACCCGCGATATCTAGCGGAGGTGTGTCGCCCAGGTCTTGAATCAGGTGCACATTCAGTTCGTCGTGCACTGAATGACATCGAGATAGTCACCGGTACGCAGTGGATACTCGAAGGTGATGTCGAGGCTCTTGCGGGAAGACGCGAGCACAATCGGCAACTACTTGCGTTCCTGTATTCCACGCCTGCATATGAACGCACACTTGAATTGTTTGGTTGGAAAGATCTAGCAGGCGTCTTGCGGTCGATCATCCGAGAGAACAAGTGGGACGACCTTCGAAATCACATCAGTGACGACGTCTTGGACACGTTGGTGCCGCAGGCCACATATGACGAGTTGCCGCAGGTGGCACGGCAGTGGTTCAGTGGTTTGTGCGACGGACTACTGATTGCCCCACCGCCTGACCAGAAGTACGACGCACTTCTTGCACCGGCAATCGCCGAATTGCAAGGTCGGTGTTAGTTCAAAGGGTTGTGACACCACGCGCGTGACGTCTCCAGACATGGTCGAACTCACAAGTTGAAAGTAGTCACCACGTCGCGAGCGACGACTTCTTTGCCGGCGAGTGCAACGGCATCTGGTGAACCGGCGACAATCCATGCTGCAGCTTTTGCCGGAATCTCTGCTGATTGACCCGTCGGCTCGACTCCCATGCGTTTAGCGCGCTCGCGCATCGCATCAGTTGTGACATGACCTGGGTTCAAGTTGTATGCACGCACGCCACGATCGGCGTATTCGGCGTTCAACACTCCAGCGATTCGGTGAGCTGACCCCTTCGCCATCGCATAGGCGATACCCCAGCCACCTTCTCCCACCGGTGCACGTGGCACGAGAGTTGCGGTACCCGACGTGACATTGATGAAGAGGCCCCGTCCTGACGCGACCATGGAGGACATCAACACTTTCAGTGAGATCATCGGTCCGATCGCGTCGGCTTCGATGACTGTTCGTAAAAGACTGATCGAGAGTTCTTCGAAGCGGTCATTGATTCCCGGTCCCTGGTAGATGGCGTTCGCGACGAATGTGTCGATGTGCCCGAGCGCATCGATGGCTGTATTGGCAGCAGACTCGATTGATGCAGGGTCGGTGAGGTCCATTGCAATCGGCACGGCTCGAACTCCGAATGTTCGGCATTTTTCGGCAACTTCGTCGACGGAACCCGGCAACACGACTCCGGCAAGGTCGTCGGTAGTGCTTGATCCACCGTAGGGAAGTCCGCCACTCACGGCTCGTGCGGTGAGGGCGACATCGTGTCCAGCGGACGCGAGGGCGAGAGCGATTTCTTTTCCGATGCCGCGGCTTGCACCTGTCACCAATACTGCGCGTGGTCGTTCATCCGTCCCCATCTAACACAGGGTACTTTCGATGTATGACGTCAGGGATAATGCGATTCGATGACCGCGTGGCAATCGTGACCGGTGCCGGACGTGGTCTAGGTCGGGAACACGCTTTACTCTTGGCAGCGCGCGGTGCGACCGTCGCAGTCAATGACTCATCGGAAAAATACGCGCACGAGACCGTCGCTGACATTCGTGAACGCGGTGGCCGTGCGATGGCTGTGGTGTTCGACGTCGCCGACCCAGGCGAATGTGAAGCGATGGTGGCACTTACCTTGCGCGAATTTGGCGGACTTCACATCGTATTGAACAACGCTGGTCGCGGTGGCCCGACTGGACTCGTCGAGGACACAACTCATGAGCAGATGCGGATGATCATGTCAACGCATGCCGAAGGAACATTCAATGTATGCAAGGCAGCATGGAAGCATATGAAGCGTCAGAATTTCGGACGCATCTTGGTTACATCTTCGGGAAGTGGCCTAGGAGTGAAGTTCAGCATCGCCTATTCAATGGCGAAGGCCGCTCTTTTTGGGCTCACGCGGTCGCTCGCTCTCGAAGGTGCTGAACATGGCATCAAGGTGAATGCATTGTTACCTATTGGCTACACGCGCTCGGCCGCATTGAACCCAAACGAAGACACTCGCCAGTGGATGGAACAGAACTTCCCACCGTCTGTCGTTGCTCCGACGGCAGTGTTCTTGGTGCACGACGACGTGCCGTGCTCGGGTGAACTAATCAACACTGGCGCTGGCAGAGTTGCACGCACCGCAACCGTCGGGGCGCCCGGGTACTACAAGGGTCTGACTCTCTCGCCAGAAGATGTGCGAGACAATTTTGGTGTCGCGCTCAGCATGGATGGTTCACAAGAGCTGATGCAGAGTCGTGATGACCTGCAGTTCTATTCCGGTGATGCAACATTTCCGCAGTAACGACCTGAAGGGCGGATTTCTCATCTAGGCCGATCGGTGGCGACCAACTAAGGTCGTTTTTCATGACAGAGGCTTTCATCATCGATGCAGTACGCACACCAGTCGGCCGGCGCGGCGGGGGACTTGCCCAAGTGCACCCTGCAGATCTCGGAGCACACAGCATCTCCGCGCTGATGTCGCGGACAGGCGTCGATCCGAATGCTGTCGAAGATGTGGTGTTCGGCAACGTCGATTCGATTGGGCCACAAGCTGGTTGTATCGCGCGCACGTGTTGGTTGGCTGCGGGCCTTCCCGAACACGTGCCAGGCACGACGATTGACCGTCAGTGTGGTTCTGCTCAACAAGCAATTCATTTCGCAGCGCAAGCTGTGCTGAGTGGCACCATGGACTTGGTGGTCGCCGGTGGCGTGCAGAACATGAGCATGATTCCGATTTCATCTGCGATGACTGCAGGTCAAGCACTCGGATTCAATGACCCATTCACGGGTTCTCCCGGCTGGACCACGCGATACGGAACCGGAGAGGTCAGCCAGTTCGTTGGTGCAGAGATGATGGTTGAGAGGTGGAAACTGACACGCGAAGAGATGGAGGAGTTCGCCGTCGAAAGCCACATTCGAGCCATCAAGGCCCGAAATGAAGGTCGCTTCGAGACGCAGATTGCTCCGATGAATGGTGTGCAACACGACGAGGGTCCACGCGAGCCGAACTGGGACAAGATTCGATCACTTCAGACATTGACTCCCGACGGGAAGCTGACTGCGGCGTGCGCCAGCCAGATCAGTGATGCGTCTGCTGCACTTCTCATCGCCAACGAGAAAGCAGTGAAAGCACACGGCCTCAAGCCACGTGCACGCATCCACCACATCTCGGTTCTGGCGAACGACCCCATCATGATGTTGTCTGCTCCGATTCCTGCGACACGTCGCGCACTTGAGAAGACTGGCTTGTCGATGGACGACATTGACCTCGTAGAAATCAACGAGGCCTTTGCTCCTGTCGTCATGGCGTGGATGAAAGAGCTCGGTGCGGACCATTCAAAGGTCAATGTCAACGGTGGTGCAATTGCGCTTGGTCACCCACTTGGCGCCACTGGTGCTCGCCTGATGACAACTTTGCTGTACGAACTTGAGCGCACCGGCGGCCGTTATGGGCTGCAGACCATGTGCGAAGGTGGCGGTCAGGCCAACGTCACAATCATCGAGAGGCTCTGATTAGCTCGAAATCAATTGACGGGAAGCGTAGTCACTGGCTCTGCATGAGTGTGGTGAGCTGGTCCATATAGGTTCCCATGTCGAAGTAGTCGCGCCACAAGGTGATCTTGCCGCGATGATCGACTTCGAATACTCCGGCGACAGGTAGCTCTAGCCATCCACCGTTCATCTTGAAACGGTCGAGGCGCTCATTGAACACGACATTGCCGACTTGATGTTGACGAAGTACGCGCCACTCGACTTCACTGGATGCAGCGAGAAATCCGTTCATCAGGTTGCGCACATCTTCTTTACCCTTCACGGGTTGCACGGGCATGTTCTCGTAGGAGATGTCGTCGGCGAGATGTTCGACTGCAGCGTCGATGTCAATTCGCTCGACTGCCGCAAAGAAGTCACTCACCACTGCTTCTGCATTCATTGCTGAGCCTCTCGCGTCGATCGGAATAGTTCAGCAAATGCAGCCTCTTCGCGTGCCCGGGCATCTTGAGATGCCGAACCGCGAGCATCCATCAGCAGCCTCTTTGTCGTGCGCATAGCCTTTCCGTCATGGGTAGCGATGCGGATGGCGAGAGTGAGTGTCTCGTCAGTGAGTCGTTCGTTGGAAATCGTCTTTAATGCCAAACCACACGAGACTGCTTCGTCGGCGCTCATCCAGTCTGATGTGAATAACAGTTGACACGCCTTCTGCCAGCCAACCCGTGACGGAAGCAAGGCACTTGATCCTGCTTCCGGAGGAACTCCCATCTCGGCGAACGGAACACGCAGGCGCGCTGACTCTGCAACGAGAACGATGTCGCAGTGCAGCAACATCGTGAGTCCGATACCCGCAGCAGGTCCGTTCACAGCAGCAAGGAGAGGTTTGTCGAACGCTTCGAGACTCTCGAGTAGGCGGGTGAAACCGTGACCCCCGGCGAACACCAATTCACCGCGCGCCATCGCAGTCATCTCTATAAGGTCCTGTCCCGCACAGAAGGCGGTGCCCTCGCCGGTGAGAACCACGACGTTTGTGCCGTCGTCTGCTCTGGCGCGGTCGAGCTCATCTGAGATCGCGCAGTAGAGGGCATGGTTGAAGGCGTTCCTTGCCTCTGGCCGGTCAAATGTGAGAACGGTGACCGCTCCGTGATGGTTCGTTCGAAGCACGGAAGGTACCGTAGTTGGTAGGGCCGAAGCATCGGTCGGCCGCACCGAAGAACCCCGATTGCGTAAAGGAGCCACCGTGGCCTCGCTCGACTTTCAGCCTTTCGACTGCGACAACCATTACTACGAGGCGCTTGACGCGTTCACTCGCCACCTGAACCCGATGAACGGTCCGCGATGTGTTCAATGGGCCGAAGTAGACGGTCGCAAGTACCACGTCGTTGGTGGCAGATTAAGCCGGGCTGTCGTCAACCCAACCTTCGACCCAATTGCGAAACCGGGAGCGATGTACGACTATTTCCGTGGGAATCCTGATGGGCGCCAACCATGGGAATTTCTCACCGAGCGCGAGCGAATCCGGCCGTGCTATCGCGACCGTGACGAGCGCATCACGACACTCGACGAATTCGGACTTTCAGCCGTCTGGATGTTCCCGACACTTGGAATGCTGTACGAAGAAGTGTTGAAGGAGGATCCGGGTGCGGTCGCACTTACCTTCACTGCATTCAATCGCTGGGTGCTCGAGGATTGGGGCTTCAATTACAAGGGCCGCATCTTTGCCGCTCCGTACATCTCTCTCGCCGACGTCGAATGGGCGTGTCAGGAGCTCGAATGGGCACTAGACAACGATGCTCGGACCGTCGTCATGCGCGCGGCAGCGCCCACCACAGAACTCGGACAGTTTTCGCCATTCGATGAACGGTTCGATCCGTTCTGGGCGAGAGTCAATGAGGCTGGTATCACTGTTGTCATCCATGCCGGGGACAGCGGCTACTCGTCGCAGGGCTACGCAAATGACAAGTTCAGCTCCGCATTCTCGGGTGGTTTCAAGCCTTCCATTCGCGGTTTTGCCATCGAGCGTGCGGCTTCTGACTTCATCATCACGTCGGTATTCGAGAAATTGTTCGATCGATTTCCGAACATTCGCATGGCATCTGTCGAGAATGGCAGTGAGTTCCTCGGGGACCTGCAAAGCAAGTTGACAAGCACGCATCACAAGATGCCTGGCTACTTTGCCGAGCACCCAGTCGAGACCTTGAAGCGTCATTGGTGGATCAATCCATTCTGGGAAGATGATGTCGAGGAAGTTGCGGGGCTCATGGGAACTGATCGAGTGCTGTTTGGAAGCGACTGGCCACACATTGAAGCTCTTCCGAACCCACTCGATGGGGTGAACGACTACAAACAGTTCGCACCGGCAGATCAGAAGAGGATTCTTCTCGACAACGTGACGTCATTGAATAGCCGGACACCTGCGTGATCACGGTTCCCGCCGGTCGACGCATCTACGGAATTCAACTTCCGGTTCAATCGCAGAGCACCTACTACGCCGCAGAGTGGGAGAGGTTGGCTGGTGTCGACGAGATAGCCGCGATGGCCAAGGCATGTGATGAGAACGGTTATGCCTACATCGGGGTGTGCGACCACGTGGCGTTGCCAGAACCATCAGCAGCCACGATGGGAACCCAGTGGGTGGATCCCATCTCGACACTTGGGTGGCTCGCGGGGGTCACATCGCGTGTCGGCTTGCTCACCCACGTCTATGTCTTGCCGTATCGACATCCATTGGTCGCAGCAAAACAGTTCGCCACTCTCGACTACGTGTCAAAGGGCCGGGCAATCTGTGGACTCGGTGCAGGCCACGTGCAACGTGAGTTTGAAGTTCTGGGTGTCGACTTTCATCGACGAGGAAAAGCGATGGACGATGGGATACCACTTCTTGCCCGTGCCCTCGAGAACGAATGGGTCGACGGCCTTGGCGCAAAACCTCGTCCGGTGCAGTCGCCTCGTCCTCCAATCTGGGTTGCAGGGTCATCGCCGTCTGCGATAGCTCGGGCGGCCCGCCTTGGTGACGGATGGTTGCCGCAAGGTCCGTCGAACCAGGACATGGTCGATTCACTTCTCGCTCAGCGCACAGCAGCCGGCCGCGACGGTGACTTCATGGTGGGCCACATCACGCCGTTCATCTATGTGGGGACGCCTGGATGGGATGTGGGTGAGGGCGTCATCACAGGTAGTGCCCAGGAAATTTCAGAGAAGTTGCTTGCAGGAACCGCGAAGGGTGTGAACCAGCTACAGGTGCGGTTCAAGAGCAGGTCGTGCGCCGAACAGTGCGACCAGTTGGTTGCGTTCGCCCGCGATGTAGCACCATTAGTGACGATCATTTAGCCCGCAACTGCGGTCGAGCAACTTGGGGGAAGCGTGCTCAGTCATCTAGACGAATATCCAATTCACCAATCAGCTGAGCCGATGGCTCATGTAGTCACCAGTGATCGCAACTTCTACGACCGCTATTACTTCAATGGCTTCTCGAAGAATGGTGACTACATGTTCATCGTGGGCTTAGGTTGCTATGTCAATCTCGGCGTGATGGACGCGTTCATCTTGGTGATGAACAAGGGACAACATCGGGTGGTGCGGGCATCACGTGCGCTTGATGGTGCTGATCGACTGCATCCAAGCATCGGCCCGATTGCACTCGACGTGGTCGAACCATTGCAGAAAATCCGCGTGACGTGTTCGCCGAACGACTTTGGTATCACTATGGACGCCACATGGAACGGCGCCATGCCCGCGATTCTCGAGCCACGACATTTCATTCGCGAACACGGTCGAGTTACTTTCGACTCGTCACGCTTCGCCCAAACTGGTGGCTGGAGTGGCACTGTCGCGGTCGATGGGCAGACATTTGACCTGACAGATGACGTGTGTTGGGGCACACGCGACCGCAGTTGGGGGGTGCGACCAGTCGGTGAGAGCGAGCCACCAGGCATCCGTGCGAGTGATCCATTTAGTTGGTTCTGGATCTACACACCGGTGCGATTCGAAGACCACTCGATTCTGGTGATCATGCAAGAGCGGTCAGATGGATCACGTGTCATGGAGTCAGCCGAGCGTGTGTGGCATGACGGCCGCCATGAATTACTTGGCGTTCCGTCACACAAGCTGAACTATGTGAAGGGCACCCGGTATCCCGATGGAGGTGTCGTTTCGACGCGAGATCATCGCGGCGGGGGCATCGATATGACGGTCGAACCTTTGGTGCCTGTGTACGTGGGAATTGGAACGGGCTACGGATACGACGCTGACTGGCGCCATGGCATGTGGCAAGGTCCACTCAAGGTCGAGGGTTTTCACCTCGACACCAATACACCAGACGGCAAGGCGCGACTGTTTGGAATTTGCGACGCAGGTGCACGCTTCATCTATGAAGACGAGCGAGGAACACACGTCGGTTACGGTCTCTTCGAGACCATGGCAATCGGGCCACATCAGCAATACGGTTTCAAAGACATGCTCGACGGATACGGGAGTTAACAATGGCAGCAAAGCGACACATTCATATGGCGGATTTGTTTGAGATCCTCGCTGACGCAATTCCCGACAGACCAGCACTGTTTACCAATGAGGTCGAGTACACATTCGCCCAACTCGATGAGCGAGTGACGCGGCTTGCGAATCACCTGCGAACAATGGGTATTAAGCGTGGTGACTGGGTCGCAATCCACTCGATGAACCGACATGAGTGGGTTGAAAGCTTCTATGCCTGCGTCAAGTTGGGTGCTGCGCCGGTCAACATCAACTTCCGTTATGTCGAGTCTGAATTGCGCTACGTCTACGAGAACGCAGATTGTGCGGCGGCGATTGTGTCGTCTGATTATTCCGATGTTGTTCGCAAAATTCAGAAGGAACTTCCGAAGTTGAAGAGCATTCTCGTGATGGGGGACGAGTACGAGGCTGCTGTGGCCGCAGCGTCATCAGAGCGCGACTTCGGAGAGCGCGACCCTGGCGACCCATACGTGATTTATACCGGTGGCACGACAGGAATGCCGAAAGGCGTCGTGTGGCGAAACCAAGATGCAGTTCTCGGTGCAATGAACGCCAGTCGCTTCTTTCAGCCTCTTGAATATCCCGAAAAAGTCGGTGAAGAAGCTTTGGCTGCACCTATGCAGTTACGTCTCATGGCGCTCGGACCGATGATGCACGGTGGTGGGCAGTGGGTGATGGGCAATGCTTACGTGTCGGGTCAAGCGTTCGTGTTGTACACGCTGCCGCGATTTGACGCTAACGAGGTCTGGAAGCTTGCGTCGAAGGCCAAGGCAAACAGCGTTAGCACCATCGGTGATGCGATGGGACGGCCACTTGCCGAAGATCTCCTGAACCCCGACACGCCGAAGTATGACCTATCGAATCTTTTCAGCATCGGCAATGGTGGGGCACCCTTGACATTGGCAGTGAAGAACCAGATCAGACAGGCCATGCCGAACATCATGATTATGGATAGTTTCGGTGCGTCAGAGACTGGCGCTGCCGCAGCACGCATGGACCAAGGCGAGCAGTCACGTGATCTGAAGTTTGAAGTCGGAGCCGATTGCACGGTTCTTGATGAAGACGGCAACATCTGCCCTCCGGGTGTAGTCGGCAAGCTGGCTCGTACCGGCCCAATTCCGTTGCGATATCACAAGGACGAAAAAAAGACAGCAGATACCTTTCCCACGTACAACGGTGTGCGCTACGTCATTCCAGGTGACTTCGCGATGATCGAAGGCAATGTCATCACGTTGCTCGGCCGCGGTAGTCAGTGCATCAACTCCGGAGGCGAGAAAATCTTCCCAGAAGAAGTCGAAGCAGCACTGAAGCAACACCCAGCAATCTTCGATGCGGCCGTTGCCGGCACGCCGAGTGAGCGTTGGGGCCAGCAGGTCACTGCCATGGTCCAGGTTCGTCCTGGAGCGTCTGTGACAGAGGAAGAAATTCGTGCCCATTGCCGCGAGCACATCGCTGACTACAAGGTGCCTAAGCAGGTGTTCATCGTCCCAGAGATCAAGCGCACACCCGTGGGCAAAGTGGACTACAAGTGGGCCGTGGCCGAGGCTGCGTCGTTGGTCGGCGCCTAACCGCGCATCTTCTTCCAGGCATCTTCACCAAGGCCTAGTTCGTCCAATCGTCGTTGCACCGGAAGAGGTGGTCCAAGGTCGCCGCCGTTGCGGATGAAGTTGACGGTCTCGCCGTCTTCCTCCCAGACGTGACACGTGTTGATGTTGAACTTTAGGGCCTTGTCGAATTCCTCTGGCGTGCTCGGCCGTATCTCGCTCGTGTCACCAGTTTCACGCATGGCTGCAACACGCATCGACCACGCGCATTGAATTGCAACCGGTGCCATTGCATTGAGCAGCGCCCCAACATGGGTGCAGCCACGCGGTCCTCCGAACAATTCCTTCACTTTGTTCGTGAATCCTCGGGCAATGGAGACGCCGACGAGTGATTGGTATGCCGAGATGATGCCGGTGCACTGATCATGCGGGTGCGACTCAAAGACGACGTCGACACGAGCGATACCCATGGACGGAAACTCGACTTCGAGGTCGACAATCATGTGATGGATTGTCAGGGGTTCAGCATCTTGTTCGAGGTAGAGGCCACTTGGTTTGTCATCGCGAACTGCACCACGAAGGAGCAATTTGTCGTTCGACATTCGCCATGCACGTACTTCGTACTGTCGATTATGAAGTTCTAACAATCCGTCCGGATCGGGTGGGAACAGGTCTTTCACTTGACGCCGACCAGCGAGGCTCCGAGCCGTCGCAGTGACGGAGTTGCCGAGCCGATCTGTAGCTCCATCTCTTTCACGAGTAAGTAGTAACGGTGCAATGGGTAATCACGGTCAACCCCCATGCCGCCGTGCAAGTGATGAGCTGCGCGAACGACTCGTCCTGCACCTTCTGCTGCCCAGAACTTCGCTGAATACAACTGCTCATCAACGGGCACACCTTCGGCAAGTCGCCATGCGCACTGCCACGCCGTCAGGCGCACTGCCTCGGTGTCTATGTAGGCATCTGCGGCACGCTGACTGACAGCTTGAAAACTAGCGATCGGCTTGCCAAATTGGTTTCTCGTTGTGGTGTACGACGAGATGAGGGCCAAGGATTCCTGGCATGCACCCGAGTTCACCAGGCACGCACCTGCAGTTCCTGAACGCAGCAGCATGCGAACAGCTGCTTCGCCTCCGAGTTTCTCTGTTGGTGCGCCATCGAATGTCACCATCGCATCAGGAATTCCTGTGGTGGTGTCCTGTCGTGTCACAGTGACTCCGGGGGCGCCCGCTTCGACGACATACAAGCCGTCCACGGCGGTTACCACGAATCGAGATGCGATAGTCCCTGCTGGAACACATACTTTGGTTCCGGTGATCTTTCCACTACTCACGGATGTCGTCGGTGTATAGGCATCGCCAACTGCTTCGTGTATCGCAGCAGTGACGATGACATCGCCATCAGCCACGCCGGCAAGCAGGTCGTCGCGTCCAGCGGCCGTCAGTGCAGGTGCGCCGAGCGCCATCACGGCGAAGGCAGGAATTGGTGCTGCGGTGCGACCGACTTCTTGCAGCACGACGGCTGCTTCGAGGAAGGACAGACCACCACCCCCGACTGCTTCCGGAAGTGCAATGCCCACGCAGCCAGAAGCAGCGAGAGTCTTCCAAAGCTCGAGATCAAAGCCAGACGATGAGGCGAGCACAGCGTTGTAGCGCTCGGTGTCGGTGCCGTCACGAAGAATGCGCTGAGCAAGACCCTGCAGTTCTTTTTGCTCTGCGGTGAGTGAGAAGTCCATCAGCGAGCCGTCCTTGGGAATCCGAGAGAGAACATAGAAATGAGGTCGCGCTGGCTCTCATTGGTGCCACCACCGAACGTGAGAATGAGCATTCCGCGATACAGCGATTCGAGTCGTGCACGAATCTGTGCACCTGCAGTGCCGTCCCGTAGGTAGCCGACTGGCCCGAAGATCTCGAAGAGAAGACGGAACGAGTCGAGGTAGCCCTCGGTGCCGAACACCTTGATAGCGCTGCAGTGGCCGATGTCGAGTACACCTTGCGTCGCTTCCCATGCGCTCTGCCAGTTCATCAGGCGCAACACGTCGATGGTGGAGTAGACGCGGGCCAGGTTCAACTGCACCCATTCTTGGTCGGCGACGCGACGTCCATCGGGCAACTTGGTCTCTTCTGCCCATGACTTGGTTTCTTGAAATGCTCGTTCGATGACACCTGTGCTGCACAGTGTCACACGTTCGTGGTTCAACTGGTTGGTGATGAGGGTCCAGCCTTGGTTCTCGCCACCGACACAGTTAGCCACGGGAACGCGCACATTGTCGAAGTACACGGCGTTGATGTCGTGCTCGCCGATCAATCGCAGCGGCTGAATGGAAATACCGGGTGTATTCATCGGCACGATGATGATGCTGATGCCCTTGTGCTTCTTCCATGTCTCACCAGCGGGCGTCTCAGACTCAAGTGGCCCAGTGCGAACCGCGAGCCAGCAGTAGTCGGCATCGCTTGATAGTGACGTCCACATCTTCTGGCCGTTGATGATGTACTCGTCACCATCGCGTACTGCGCGAGTTTGTAGTGAGGCAAGGTCGGTACCGGCACCTGGTTCGCTGTAACCGATGCAGAAGTGAAGATCACCGGCGAGAATCTTTGGCAAGAAGAAATCCTTCTGCTCTTGCGAGCCAAAGTTCATGATCGTCGGGCCGACCGTGTTGATGGAGAGCATTGGAACGGGGGCACCCGCACGCATTGACTCATCAAAGAAGATGAACTGCTCGATCGCAGAGCGACCTTGCCCACCGTATTCCTTGGGCCAGCCGATACCCGCCCAACCATCGGAGCACATCTGCTTCCAGACGCGTCGCGGCTCTTTGCCAATGCCGTGACTCTTTCCTAATTCCGCTACGACCTCTGGCGTGAGCAGGTGTTCGTAGTACGTGCGAAGTTCCTTACGCAGCGTTTCTTGTTCGACGGTGTACCCGATGTCCACTGACTACCCCCAAGGTGGTTGGTCCACGATGTCCACTTTGGAGGGTAGTTCGGGGTGCGCTTCGGCGAGAAGGTGAAGGGTACGATTCGCCAATGAAACTCGGTTGGCACATCGGTTACTGGGGAAGGTCGATGCCCCCCAACGTGCCCGAGACCATGAAGATGGTCGAGGCACTCGGATTCGACTCGGTATTCACGGCCGAGAGCTGGGGAAGCGATGCTGTGTCACCACTTGCTTGGTGGGGGTCGATGACCTCGAAAATCCGTCTGGGTACGAACATCATGCAGATTTCGGCACGCACACCGTCTGCCGCCGCGATGGCAACGATCACGCTCGATCATCTCTCTGGTGGTCGATTCGTGCTCGGCCTCGGAGTCAGCGGGCCACAAGTGGTCGAAGGTTGGTACGGCCAGCGATTCAACCGACCACTCGCTCGTACGCGAGAGTACGTCGACATCATTCGCAAGATTCTTGCCCGCGAAGATCGCCTGACGAACGACGGTCCGGAATATCCGATCCCTGCTCGTGACGGATTGGGACTCGGAAAAGCTTTGAACGTCATGACACATCCACTGCGAGCCGATGTCCCGATCTTTTTGGGGGCAGAAGGCCCGAAGAACGTGGCGCTTGCCGCAGAAATAGGGGACGGGTGGTTTCCGATTTTCTACGCACCGCGTCATGAAGAGTTGTATCTGTCGCATCTGAAGGAAGGTTGGGCGCGTCCGACCGCACGTCGCCATGAGAGCGAGTTCGAGATCCTTCCCACGGTGAACGTGTCGATCAATGAAGACATCGAAAAGGCCTATGACGCTTTACGTCCCGTGCTTGCTTTGTATGTCGGGGGAATGGGCGCCCAAGAGATGAATTTCCATGCCGATGTGTTTCGTCGTCTTGGTTACGAAAAAGATGTCGACATCATTCAGGACTTGTTTCTGAACGGCAAACAGAACGAAGCAATTGCGAGCGTGCCGAACAAGATGATTGATGAGATCTGCCTCGTCGGTTCAAAGGCGAAAATCAAACATGACCTAGAGGCATGGAAAGACTCGCGAGTCACCACGATTGTGCTGGGTGGCAGCGTGGACACGCTGCGCACGATGGCCGAGTTGGTGCTCGGTTAATCGCTCTACTTGCCGGCGATGACCCTGTCGGTTTCGCTGCGGTGCTCGTGAATGAGGCGGATAGCCCAGAACCGCAGGAAGCGACCGATCGAGTAGCGCAGAAACAGTGCTGCTCCGACAATTGCGAGGACTAATCCCAGCAATCCGCCCGTAGCGATGGCCGCCATTTGGTCGGCCGCGTTCGTGGTGCCTGCGACTTGGATGCCGCCAAATACGGCCAAAACAATACCTACGACCATCAACAGGCTGCCGAGTGCGAGAAGTCGCTTCTCGGTGTCACCTTTTGCCCCACCGGTTTTCAACGCAGCGATTTCGCGCGTGAATTCCTCAACTCTTCCTTCGTTCATTGTTCCCCCTTCGGTTGATTCTCTATCACGAACCGAGATAGGCCCGCGACAATGTCTCGTCGTCGAGATCGCCGGCAGGACCGACAAAGCGAACGTGGCCATGCGAGAGCACGACTGCCGAGTCGGCGACTCCGAGCACTGTCCGAGCGAATTGTTCGACCACGAGCACGCTCACGCCAGACTCAGCGATTGCGGTGACTTGCTCATACAACTCGGCCACGACCAATGGCGCGAGGCCCATTGACATCTCGTCGAGCATGAGAACCACGGGGTCGGTCGCGAGGCCACGAGCAAGTGACAACATCTGCTGCTGACCGCCTGACAGCGTGCCGGCAAGTTGGTCGCGGCGTTCTTTCAAAATGGGGAATCGGGCGTAGGAACGATCCTCGATGACAGCAATTCCAGCGCGATCTCGCGCAGCCATGATGATGTTGTCGCGCACCGAAAGGTTCGGGAAGATTCCGCGACCTTCTGGAATGGTACAGACACCCACTCGCGCGAGAGCATTGGCTGGAACTCCGGTCACATCTTGTCCGGCTACATGAAGCGAACCACTAGTTGGCCGCATGAGTCCGCAGGCAACCTTGATGGTTGTGGTCTTACCAGCACCATTTGGACCGAGGAGCGCGACGACTTCTCCTTTGCCAACTTGGATGTCGACATTGTGCAGAACCTCGATCGAGCCATGAGCCGCTGAGACACTTCGTAATTCAAGTATTGGGTCGATGCTCATGACTCGCCAACTTGTGCGCCGAGGTATGCGCGGATGACCTCGGGGTTGGTGCGCACCTGCTCTGGTTTTCCAGAAGCGATATTCACGCCCAGATCCAGTACATAGACCTCGTCGCATACACCCATGACGAGCGACATGTCATGTTCCACCACGAGCACTGTGATCCCACGGTCTCGGAGCTGTCGAAGAAGCTGACCGAGCTGTTCGCTTTCTTGTTCATCTAGTCCCGATGCCGGCTCGTCGAGCAAAAGTAATTTCGGAGATGTTGCGAGTGCGCGAGCCACCTCGAGTAGTCGGGCTGAGCCAGTCGACAACTCTCCCGCAGTTGAGTCGGCAAGGTGATCGATGCCGAGCAGTTCGAGATTCTGTCGCGCTACTTCGTCGGCATTCGGATGCGCGGCCAATTCCGCAGCGACTAGAACGTTCTCGTAGACGGACAATGTCCAGAACAACTCGAGACGTTGGAACGTGCGCGAGATGCCCATTGCACTGCGTTCATGTACTCCAGCATTGTTGATCTCGATGCCGTCAAATCGCACGGATCCAGATGTCGGCGGGCGCACGCCGCAGATGACGTTGAACAAGGTGGTCTTACCCGCACCATTCGGGCCGATGAGGCCAGTGATAGTGCCACGTCTGACAGTGAGATCCACGCGTGCAAGCGCGGTCACGCCACCGAACTGTTGTGTGACGGAGCGAACCTCGAGCAATGCACTCACGGCACGACCCCGATGGCATCGTCGACTTCCTGAAGTTCACGGGCAGAAAATGGTGTCGTTAGTCCGGCAAAGTCCGGTGAGTGGACCGGTGCGGCAGGAGCATTCGGCTCCATCTTGCGCCGAGCGGCCTGTACGACGACTGTCGCAGCCACGATGAGGCACAGCATTCGTCCACCCGTCGGTAGATCTACCGTCGTCGACACAAACCCGGCGATGAGTCCCGCGATGGTGAGTGGCACGAGCACTCGACGCATCTCTGAGGTGCCTCCCAGAATTGCTGGCAGAAGTCCGATCGTGCCCAGAGCCCACATGAACAACAAACCGAAGAACTGCCAATTCGAGACGATGTCAACAGTTGTAAGCGTCCAGAAAACCACTGGTCCAACTATTGCAACGATCACGGACGGGCGATGCTCGACCATCGGTCTGAATCCGTCTCCGATCTGGGCCGACACTCCGTTCACATTTCGTCCGAGAGTCATGCCGATGAAACCGGGAGTCACCTTCGCGATGTTCGCCAAAGAGGGGATTGCTGTGGCCATCACGGTGTTTGTTCCGAGCATCACGCCGCCGAAGAAAGCACCACCGATAGAGCTGATTCCGCCGACGATCGCGAGCAACAAGATCGGAAGGCTGCTGTCAAGGCTGTAGCGATCTGGTGGAACCTTGCCCGCGTCAAGTGCTCCCGCCAGCGAAGCGATGGCAGCAGACAAGGCGAAAGCAACCGTCTTCACCTTCAACAAATTCATTCCTAGCATTGCACCGGCCAATGGCGAATCCTTCATCGCCACCATTTGGCGACCGAGGCCACTTCGTCTTATTGCAACCAGCATCAAAGAAACCGCAGCGAAGACAACGGACAACATGATTACTTTCTCGCGGGGTTGTTGAAAGTCGACGCCAAAGAATCGCAAGCGCGGAACATCAAGTGATCCGTTTGGAAAGACCTTCTGTTGATTGAAGATCAATGTCGAGACAAGAAGCGCGAATGCACCCGTTGCCAATGCCAGGTAGATGCCTTCGAGTCGCAGTGCTGGAAGAGCAACGACTGCTCCGATGAGCGCCACGATCGCAACAGCGGCGACAAGCGTGAGAACACTTCCATTGCCAGGCAACTTCGCCATGAAGACGGCGCCGAGTCCGGCGAAAGTGAGCGGAGCGAGCGACACGAGACCGGAGTAACCAGTGAGAGGGACAAGTGAGAGCACGGCAAGTGCAAAGAGAAGACACTGTGCGAGAAAAATGGTGTTCGCGCGAGTGAGCAATGCGGTGAGAGCGATAACTCCCACGATGAGCACGACGGAACCGAGCACGGAAGTGGACCACTTTGGTTCGCGCGATCGCTGCGCGACTCGCACCATGCCTGCGCGAAGTTTGGCCTGTGGGAGAGCGAGAAGACAGATGAATAGAAAGATCGTGGGTGCTGCTTGACGAAGGCCCCCTGTGTTGAATCCGAAGAAGGATTTGGGGAACCACGACGATCCGCTGGTCCACAACAGGTATGCCTCGAGAAGCCCGAGCACCATTGCGCCGACAAAGGTGTACAGCAGACTTTTGAGACGTCCGAGAATCGCCGCTGCATACGCATTGATGACGAGCAGCGTCAGCGGAATGATGTTCAGCTGTACTTCAGCAGCGAGCAATATTCCGGCGTACCCCGCCAGTACCGAACCCATGGCCCACGATGCGCTTGAGATCTGATTCGGACGCGCGCCGTTCAGTTCAGCAAGGTCGCGATCATCGACTACTGCACGCATCTGTACGCCAAGCCGTGTATTGAAGAGAAGGTATCTCAGCAGCACCGCCACGATCACGGCGCTAACGAGTGCGATGATCTTGTTCATCCCGATGTTCACGCCGAGAACTGTGATGACATTCCCTTCGAAGAATCCGCGAAACGCCGACCGGGCATCAGGTGGCCAAATCCATGCCGCAGCGCCGATGAGTCCGGCCATGAGCGCGACCGTCACCGTGAGTCGCGTCACCTCGTTTGCTGCGCCGAGGTCGCGCAACACGAAACGCTCGATGAACATGCCAAGTAGCGGGCAGAACACTCCGAGAACAATCAGCAAGGCGAGCGGCGCCGACACCCCCCAGTCGAATCTGATCTGCCAATACACGAATGCCGAGATCATTCCGATTGCGCCATGGGCGATGTTGAAGACACCGGACGTGACATAGGTCAGCACTAGCCCGCTCGAGGCGAGCGCGTAGATGGCACCAATCGTCAGACCGATGATGGTGTATGCGATGAACTGCTGCATGTTGGATGAGGCGTGGACGGCCCCGGTCAGCTGTGTTCGTCAGCTTCCGCGGGTCGGATCCTTGCCCTTGCTCACATCACCGAAGTCGCCGGTGATGTTCGCAATTCCGTTCTCCCAACAATGCCAACCGTTCGAGTTGTCGTCGGCCCCACCGATCTCGGGGAAGAGGCGCTTGAACGTGCCTCCCTCGGCGATCATGAGCGCACCGCATGCAGAAGGCTTGAATTCGCCTGGGTTGGTCTCGGTGTGCAGGCCCCCGCCCGTCCAACTGGAGACGGCCTTGGCTGCTTTCAACACACATTCTCGCTCAATGACGTTGTTATTGGTTTCAACACACTTGTTGACCGCTGTCGCGAACAAGAGGTATGCACTGAACGACTGAAGTCCGAGGCCGGCGATCTTGCCACTCGGGTTGTACTTCTCCATGATGTCCAAGAACTGTTGCATCGCAGGGAACTTGTCTGGATTCTCGAACGACGCGTACGCCGTGCGCGCAATGACGCCGTCAGCCACAGCACCTGCCTTCGAGGCGAACTGCTGGTCGTAGAAGTTTCCGTCGTTCATGATGAGCGCTGGGCGATAACCGATCTCATCGAGCGCCTTCAGCACTGAGATGAAAGTGTCCGGAGCTCCGATGAAACTCAGGTACGTGACGCCCTTGTCTTTGATCTGCTGCGCATATGGCGCATATGACGCTTCGCCCGCCGAGTTGTATTCGATGATCTCTGGCTCCGCACCGAGACCACCCACAACGTCCCATGCTGAAGCGAGTTGTAGAGCCACATTCTTCGTAGTGACAGCGTTGCCAGCAAGAAAGAGAGGCTTTGCAAGATCGGCCGAGCGATTTTCCTTCGCCCACAAGAGCCAGCCCGTCGGCTTCACATTCGACGGGTTGGGGACGGGTTGAACTTGGCCATCGGACTCAGCTTTGGTGGCCGTGACGGTGTATCCGGGGATGTCGATCATCTTGCATTCGTGGAAGCGGGGGAATTCCTGGTCGTCAAAGACCAGACCTCCACCAACCATCGCGAATGCTTCATCGCACATCTTTTCCATGGCTGCTGGAACTTGCAGCAAAGCGGCATCGGTCTCGACGAGCTCGAGAGGTACTCCCTGCACGCCTCCTTGGTCATTGCACCAGCCGATGAATGCTTTGGCGGCATCTTCTAGTTCAATGTCAAGACCCGGCAACACGGTGAAGCCCTTGTCGGTCGGGGTTGCGACCTTGAGAGTTGTTCCACCATTCTGTGCCGGGTCGACAGTTGCGTTTCCGGGGCCGCACGGTGAATCGAGATCGCCAAATTTTCCGCTGTCAGTCGAAGCTGCTGCAGTCGTGTCGGATGCTGCGGTTGTGTCCGACCCAGAGTCGGCGGAGTCTCCGCCGCTGGCTGAACAGGCACCGAGCACGAGAAGGCTGGAGACGGCAAAGGCACTTGCAATACGTCGCATGTTTCCCCCATGAGTTGACGTTGAGCGAAACGGTAGCAGGTCGGTTCGTCGCTCCTTTCAGGCGCGTAGTAGAAAATGCACGCGCCCACAGGGTGCAAATCATTCGTGGCAGAAGTCGACGGGGGAGCACATGGCGGGAGACAAGCTGCAGGTGACATTCGAGGCAGATGGGTCGCTTTCCGCCCCGCTGACCTTGTTTTATCCCTATAACCGCACGCTGGGTACGACGGTTGCGCGCTTCCTGTCGTCTCTGGCCGACAAACGCATCGAGGGTACTAAAGCCCAAGACGGTCGGGTCTTCGTGCCGCCAGCAGAATTCGACCCCTCGACTGGCACACCTCTCACTGAGTGGGTGCAGGTGGGCGACGAAGGAACCGTCGTGCAGTGGTCATGGCAGCCCGCGCCATTTGAAGACAACACACTTGACCAGCCTTTTGCATGGGCGCTCATTCTTCTCGACGGAGCCGACGTGCCGATGTTGCATGCGGTGCAAGCGAAAGCTGCTGCGACGATGTCTATTGGTATGAGAGTGAAGGCCGTGTGGGCCGAGGATCGAACGCCTGAGATATCTGCAATTCGTTGTTTTGAACCGGTGGGTGGTTGAGCCATGAGTGAAAAAACAGGTGACAAACCTCTTCGTGTTCGTATGCCCATCGGCATCGATTACAAGTGGTGTGCCGGTCCGGCGTCGACTGATTATCTAACAGGCCTGAAAGATGGCCGGCTCTTCGGACGCCGGTGCCCAGTGTGTGAGCTGGTGTATTTCCCCCCACGTAACGGCGTATGTGCGCGCGATGGCGTCATGCTCGGTGAGTCAGTCGAAGTAGGCCCGAAAGGAACCATCTCGACGTTCTGCATCGTCAACGTTCCGTTTCTCGGACAAACGATCAAACTTCCATACGTTGCTGCCACCATCATTCTCGATGGCGCTCATCTCGGCTTCTCGCACCTCATTCAAGAGTGCGAAGCAAGCGAAGTACGCATGGGAATGCGCGTCGAGCCAGTATGGCGCGACAAAGCCGAGTGGGACTATTCGCTCGAAAACATCTTGTACTTCAAACCATCGGGCGAACCCGATGCACCCTTTGACGATTACGAGAGGCACCTCTGATGCGTGATGTAGCGATTGTCGCGTTTTCCGAAGGTCCAGTGACTTTCGGTAGCACGAGTACTCCGGTCGAGATGATTGTTCCGACCGTCCATGACGTTCTGAAGCAAGCCGGAATCGAACGCACTGACGTTGACTTCTGGTGTCATGGCAGCTGTGACTACATGACCGGCCAGCCGTTCAGTTTCGTGTCGGCAGTCGACGCACTCGGTGCATGGCCACCGATCATCGAGAGCCACGTCGAGATGGACGGTGCGTGGGCGCTGTACGAAGCATGGATCAAGATCCAAACCGGCGAGGCTGAAGTGGCACTCGTATTTGGAAACGGCAAGAGCAGTGCTGGCGACATGAACAGGGCGTTGAGCCTGCAACAAGATCCATACACCGTCGCACCACTGTGGCCCGGAATGACGGCGATGGAGGGTCTCGGTGCGTGCGCCGCATTGCAGGCCGGCACGGTGACCGAGCGGCAGATGGCAGAGGCCGCGTCTCGTGCACGGCGTGACGGTGCCAAGAATGGCAACGTCCTGGTGTCAGGGAATGAATCGGCAGATGAACTCTTGTCGCGTCCTGTTACGGCCGCACCATTTCGTGACCACGATATACCTGCGATGGCAGATGGCGTGAGCGCGGTCATCATTGCAACAGGTGATGTGGCAAAGAAAATTGCCAAGCGTCCAGCATGGATAAGAGCCATCGATCATCGCATCGATCATCAGAACCTCGGATGGCGTGACCTCGCACGTTCGACGAGTGCCGCAATCGCAGCAAGTGAAGTCGGTGTGCACAAGGACAAAGTCGACGTTGCCGAGTTGCACACCACCTTCAGTCATCACGAGCAACTTCTCATCAACGCATTGCAGCTGCGACCCGATGCAACCAGCATCACGCCAAGCGGCGGAGCATTGGTCGGGAACACGCTCATGGCTGCAGGTCTTTCGCGGTTCGGGCACGCCGCCCGTTCCATTTTTTCAGGTAGTGCAGACCGCGCAGTCGCACATGCACAACAGGGTGCATGTCTGCAGCAGAACATCGTCGCAGTGTTGGAGGGGAACTGATGGGTGCAAATCGTTGCGCAGTGGTCGGCGTCGGTCAGACGAATCACACGAGTGTCCGCGCCGACGTAAGTATCGCCGGACTCGTTCGCGAGGCAGTCGATCGCGCGCTTGAGGCAGCCGGTATGACGCTCGCCGACATCGATGCGATCGTCATAGGTAAAGCTCCGGACATGCTCGAAGGTGTCATGATGCCCGAGCTCTGGCTGACAGATGCCCTCGCTGCATCTGGAAAGCCGGTCTTTCGTGTGCACACAGCAGGAAGCGTCGGCGGCTCGACAGCAATTGTCGCTGCTCAGCACGTCATGAGCGGTGTACATAAGCGCGTGCTCACCGTGGCTTTCGAAAAGCAGAGTGACGGCAACGCCATGTGGGCTTTGTCAGTTCCCACTCCATTCGGTGTGCCTGTTCACGCAGGTGCTGGCGGATACTTCTCGCCGATCATCCGCAGCTACATGCGTCGAAGCGGTGCACCGGCCCACATCGGCGCGATGGTCGCGGTGAAGGATCGAACCAACGCGTGCAAGAACCCGTACGCCCACCTTCATGAGCCTGATTGGACGCTCGAAAAAGCTCTTGAAACTCCAATGTTGTGGGACCCCGTGCGATTTATCGAGACCTGTCCGTCAAGCGACGGAGCAGCGGCACTGGTCATGGTCAGCGAAGACGTCGCAGACACGATGAATGTGCCGAAGGCATGGGTGCACTCGACTGCCATGCGCAGCGAGCCCACCATGTTTGCCGGTCGCAATCAGGTGTCGCCTCGGGCTGGTGAATTGTGTGCCGAAGACCTCTATCGCAAAGCTGGCATCACTAATCCGCTCGAAGAAATCGACGTGTGTGAGGTGTACGTGCCGTTCTCATGGTTCGAGCCGATGTGGTTGGAAAACCTCGGGTTCGCACCGCGCGACCATGGTTGGCGATTTGTCGAGGACGGGGTCACTGAGATGACCGGAAAACTTCCATTCAATCCGTCAGGTGGTGTGCTCTCCACGAACCCGATTGGTGCGAGCGGAATGATTCGGTTCGGCGAAGCCGCCATGCAGGTCATGGGACTTGCCGGCGAGCATCAGATCGACGGTGCACGCAAGGCAATGGGTCATGCCTACGGTGGCGGATCTCAGTTCTTCGCGATGTGGATCGTCGGAGCCGACAAGAACTGATTCAAGTCGCGACAACGAGCGCTTCGTCGTCAGAACAGTTCGTCTACGTACTTGTTTGTGCCCTGCACTGTCGGAATGAATGCTGCTTGAACTCCGAGGGTCGCAACTCCGCCAGATGCGATGTCATCCTCGGCTGACGAGAAATTACTGGTCCATGCTTCACGTGGGTCGCACTCGAGGAAGTGGAGCACGGTCACGATCTTTTCGACGCCTTCGAGCTGTTTGACATGGGCGAGTTTGTCCTTCGGCAATGCACGAGGAGCGAACTTGATGGCGAGCGCCACCTTGCCGGTGACGACCTTGGGCAAGTAACTCTGGGTCAGCCAGTCACTCAACTCTTCGCGAGATGACTTTGCATCAATCACCTGGACCATCATTCCCTGGTAAGGCTGCATGAGCGTGTGCACATTCAGGGGAACTTCGTTGTCTCGATATGTAGTACCGATGTGATCGCTGAACGACGTGAAAACGTGTGATCGCTCTTCGAGGAGATTGGCATCCTTGCCGCGATGACTGAGGCGTCCCGCTTCACGCAGTCGATAATTGGCGCCAAGCGCCCACTGCTCGTGATCTTCGAGTCGTCCCTCGCTGATCCAATAGACGCCGATGTACTTGCCCGCATCAAGAGGTTGAGCAACACGCGAGTTCTGCGGCGAGCGTAGGTGCTGGATCCATTTGGGTGCCACCCAGCGTCGTGCTGCGAACATGAACGGCATGTCCATGGCGCCAGTGACCATGTGGTCATCTTCGTACCAACGGTTGTATCCATGGACGTGTTCTTTGGTCGGTTCAACCCAGGTGATGAGTGCACCCCCAAGATTCGGTGAGTGCGAACCTTCACCTGCAAGTTGTCGATACGTCTCGTCACCAGTCATTGCACACCCCCATGTGTTGCGTCAGATGAAGTCTATGCAAGTGCGAAGTCGCGGATGAGCGCCGCAAGTTCAAGCGGTGCGTCTCCTTGCACGCTATGACCGGCCTCAACGACGTGTTCGATGCGCGCATGAGGTGCTCGGCGACGAAGTTCTGCTTCATCCTCGTCGCTGACGACCGACTGAGGCCGCATTCCACGCACGAGCATGAGCGGATTTTGAAATGCCGAAATCGCATTCCAGAGCACGTCCAGATTCGGTTTGCGTATCTGGCCTTCAACTTCTTGAAGTGGTGGTGCATCGTCGCGGCGATAGCGCCACACCCATGTACCGTCGGATTTCTGCAGAGCATTGTGCAGAATCCCGCGCCGAAGCGAGCTGACGGATCTCGATGGGTTGAACTGAATCGTGCGCTGTAGCAGATCGTCGAATGAGTCGAATGTTGCAGGGCCGTTGACGAAGTCAGTGATGGCCTTTGTCTTGTCTCCGTCGATGCCGGGGGTGATGTCAACGAGAACCATCTTTTTCACGAGGTCGGGGTGATGATGTGACAGTGCAATCGTCGTCATGCCGCCGAGCGACATTCCGATGATCGCCTCGACGTTGGGCGTCAGTCGTTTGATGACTTCTGCAATGTCGTTCGCGTTGCCTTCAAGAGGGTCACCACTTGTAGCAAGAGACGCTACGGCACCGCTGTGCCCGTGACCGGGAAGATCAATACAGACGGCTGGTACATCGAGCGCAAGCATCACCGTGTCCCAGGTGTGGGCATTTTGGGCGCCGCCATGCAGAAACGCGAGTCGTGGCGATGGCTTACCCCACACCAGTGCAGACATGACACGTCCGTCTCTCATGGCAATCGTCTCGCGTCGAACATTCGGTGGACCTGGATAGGGAATTCCATATTCACCGGCGTTCTCATGGAAGAAGCCGAACTCGTTGTAGTCCACCTGAGCCATCGGTGGGCACCTTAGCGAGAGGGCGATAGACATAGAGCCCATGGCGCGTGACCATATATACATCTCGGGTCTGCGGACGCTCGCTCGCATCGGCGTCCTTCCGCATGAGCGCGAGTCTGACCAGCCACTTCAGATCGACCTCGACCTTGAAGTCGACCTCAGCGAAGCGGGGATCACCGATGCGCTGGACGACACCGCCAATTACGGCGCCATTGCCGAGGCAGTCGTCGACGTCGCACGACTGTCTGAAGACCTGCTCCTCGAACGTCTGGTGGCGCGCATTGCTGAGCGTGTGTTGCAGTTTCCCCACGTCGAGGTCGCAAACGTCACGCTCACCAAGCTTCGTCCACCAATACCCGAAGACCTCGATTCGACAGCGGTACGCATCACGCGAACACGTGTCGACATGAAAGTGCCAGGTCGCCACCGCGCGATCATTGCTCTCGGAAGCAATCTTGGTGATCGAGTCGCATATCTGAAATTCGGCCTCGACCGTCTTCGCAACGTTGTCGCCCAGTCACAGGTGTTCGAGACCGACCCAGTCGGCGGGCCTGATGATCAAGGTCCTTATCTCAATATGGTCGCAGTCATCGACACAGACCTAGATCCGTATGCACTCATGCGTCGTCTGCTCTCGATCGAAGCAGAAGCCCAACGTATTCGGATAGTGCGTTGGGGCCCACGCACGCTGGACCTTGACATGCTCTTCTACGATGACCTCCATCTCGAGAGTGAAGACCTGACGATTCCCCACCCACGATTCGCAGAACGTCGGTTCGTGCTCGAGCCACTCAGTGAAGTTGCCCCAGAGTTCTGTCCAGATAACTGGCGCAACAGATTGCCCGCGTATGGCGTGTATCCGCGTGGTGCACTCACAGACTTGACGACGGTCGAACTACCAACAAGTTGAATTGCAGTCACGACTGTGGCTGCAGAACTGCAAGGTCAGTGGTTGGACTTGTGGTGGCGGTGTTGTGCAAGTGCGCCGACCCAGTAACTGACACCGGTCACGCCACCTGTGGCGATTGCGAGCGCAAAAGCGTCTCCACCAGTCACGACTGCGAGAATGCCGCCAATCACGATTCCGACAACTGTGATGGTGAGGTGGAGTCGGTTCTTCGCTGAAGCCATGCATTTACCGTAGCAAGCGCCCGGGCAGTTCACCGGTGAACTCGTCGTGATCGACCGTCTGCACGCCACTGACAAACGTACCGACGTATCCCTTTGCATGCTGCACCAGCCGACGTGCACCTGCTGGAAAGTCGTAGGCCATCGTGGGCATGTCGAATGTCAAGCGGTCGTAATCAATGAGGTTGATATCGGCTTTCATTCCAGGCGCAATGAGGCCACGATCGGTGAGGCCGAATACCTCGGCAGTTTGACGCGTCTGGCGATGGACTACCCACTCAAGTGGTAAGCGAGGTCCTCGTGAGCGATCTCGTGTCCAGTGGGTCAGCATGAAGGTGGGTGTTCCTCCGTCACAAATCGCACCGCAATGCGCTCCTGCATCTGACAGGCCCATGCGGGTTCGTGGATGTCGTTGCAAGTCGTACGTCATGCTGAGGTCGCTGTAGGCGTAGTTGAATATCGGCAAGTAGATGAAGCCTCGACCCTCGTTGGCGAGGAGTTGGTCAAGCACCATTTCCATTGGTGCAACGCGGCGCTGCTCCGACAAACTCTTAATGCTCTTTGAGGGGTGTGGCTCGTAATCAATGTTTGCGTCTGTTACCGGATAGAACTTCCAGAGTTTGTCGAGTACCACGTTCTGGAATAGGCCCCCGTCGTTGGGGATGTCATTGATGATGCGATGGCGACGAGCGGGCTCACGAAGTGCGCGCACTCGTTCATGGAGGCCAAGGTGTGCGATCTCTGCATAAGCAGGATGGAAGAGCAGTGGATGCAGACTGCCTTCAAGACACATCAACACTCCGATGCTGCGTCCAGCAACTTGGGCGATGATGTCAAGTCCCTGTGCATGTGCGTCGTCGAGTTGCTTCACGACGCGACGCCATAGTTCAGGTCCCTCATCGGGCTGGTTCAGGTTGACGCTCACTGTCACGCCAGTGCGGCGTGCCATCTCCATCATCCACGGCCATTCATCATCGGGAACCCGCACATGTTCTGGCGCATATTGAAAGACTCCACCGCCGGCACTTGTCATCGCCTCAGCAATGCCAAATAACTCATCAGGCGATGCAGACGTTCCCGGGACGAGTTCACCGCTCTTGCTCCTGTGAATTGGAGTGCGGCTTGTGCTGAACCCGAGCGCACCAGCACGCATGGCTTCTTCTACGAGTACGGCCATAGCTGCGATGTCGCTTGCAGTCGCATCTTCATTTGCGGCGCCTCGGTCTCCCATGACGTAGGCACGTAGTGCGCCATGGCCGATCATCGCACCGATGTCGATGACCCGTTGACGACGCTCGAGAGCATCGAGATACTCGGGGAAGGAACGCCATTGCCACGTGATGCCTTCGGCCATCGCTGACCCCGGAATATCCTCGACACCTTCCATCAATTCGATCAACCATTCATGGCGATCTTCGAGTGCCGGAGCAAAGCCAACGCCGCAATTGCCCATGATTGCTGTCGTAACGCCATGCCAACTGCT
>DCZD01000002.1:171417-172945 GCA_002331255.1 Acidimicrobiaceae bacterium UBA2093
ACCCAGCCAGGTGTGGCAAGTAATCCGTCAGCGTCGATGATGCGATGGGCGTGAGCGACACCTGCCTTGCCGGCAGGTGTCACATCAAGAATCGTGTCGCCCGCGATGATGACGTCGGCATCACGGGCGCCTTCGCCCGAGCCATCAACGAGTCGAGCGTCACGAATGACGGTTCTCTTCGAGGTGTCAGTTGGCGGCCGTGATGCAACGGTGGACATGCGACGACTTTACTTTCGTTCGTGTGATGCGATGATTGTCGTCAGGGTAGATAGTCGCGCAGCAATGCAGGCTTCAGGCCCGCTTCCTTCATCATCTTCATCACTTGCTTCAAAACAGCGGTGTCCTGCGGAATGTAATGGAGAAGGATGATGTCGCCGCGCTGCAGAGTCGTGCGTGCGCCGACCGGATTGACGACGCCTCCTGCGGTGTCGACCGACCACTTGACGACATACGGCATTCCACATGCGCCGGCCGCTTTCAGAGTGTCATTGTTCATCACGCCTCCGGGTGGGCGGAAGAATCGGGGAGTATCACCTGCGATTTTGGTGATGAGTCGGCTGGCTTCGCACAACTCTCTTGTCTGCTTCTCAAGGCTCATTCGTCCGAGACGCCGATGGGTGTTGGAGTGATTCTCAAAAGTCATGTTCGGGAAGGTCGAATATGTCGGTTCCCACAACTTCTTCAGCCATTCAGGCAATACGAAACTGGTGACTGGAATTCTGTTCTCGCGAATGAAGTCGGCCATCGACTCGGTGACACTTCGCCCATCATCAATGGTGATGAAGGCAACTCGGTCTTTGGTGTCGATGCGAGTGACGAGGCGGGCCTTGCGCACAGACTGCGTCTCGGGCTGCGTCTGATCTGCGGCGCGCGCGAAGTCGCCCGACGAGGTGCTGACACCGATTGCAATGAGTGCGACCGCTACGTGAGTGGTGATACGTCGCCAGGCCATGGTGGTCGAGCCTAGGAGAGAGGGGCTCGGCGGCGCTGGTGGTAGTTGTGGGCGCAGAGTCCATCCGCTATCGTTCATCTTGCTCGGGTTCCCGGGCTCTCCCCAGCACTTGCAGGGTTGAGATTGTCGGCCAGTGATCGCTTAGACGCTCGTGGCCAAATGAAAGCAGGCAACACGATGGCCGCAGAAGCCCTCGAGAAATCAGCACTCGAAAACAAAGACAAGGACCAGCTCCTTGCAATCGCCCAGGCCCTTGGTGTGTCATCAGTGTCACGCGCGTCGAAGGCGGTCCTCATCGAGAAGATCCTCGAGAAGACGGCTGCACCTACGCCGACACCGGCGAAGTCCTCCGCTCGCGATGGATCCGGATCAAAGAAAGATGCACCTGCATCTCAGAAAGGGGACGGCGCAAAGTCCTCTGGCGGCTCCTCGACTCGCAAGGAAAAGGTGATGCTCGGACCAGATGGCGAACCACTCGCCGAATGGGAGATCGAATTGGCAGAGCATGAGGGTCGCATTTCTCCCGAAGATGCCGCAGAAGCTCGTGAATCTCGACAAGGTGATCGACAAGGTGAT
>DCZD01000002.1:173119-181070 GCA_002331255.1 Acidimicrobiaceae bacterium UBA2093
GGTGATCGACAAGGTGATCGACAAGACGACCGGGGTGGGGACCGCAACAACGGTCAACAACGTCACGATCGTGGTGATCGTCAGGGCGGCAATTGGGACAGCCAAGATCGCAACGGACGCCGTCGACGTCGCCGCGGTCGAAATGGACGCGATGAAGGTCCGCAGGGTGGCGATCGCTTTGATGGTCAAGATGACCAGCCGTTTAGCAATGACCCAGTGGAAGTGTCTGGGTATCTCGACCTCCGAGACGAGGGTTACGGATTCCTTCGCGTCAATGGGTATCTGCCATCGCGCGACGATTCGTACGTGCCTGTGAAACTCACTCGCCAATTCGGACTGCGTAAAGGTGACTACGTCACCGGCATGTCGCGACCTGCAGGTCGCAACGAGAAGAACCCAGCGATGCTGGAGATTCACACAGTGAACGGCATGAACCCCGAGAAGGCCCGTCAGCGTCCGCGTTTCGAGGACCTCACGCCACTTTTCCCCGACGAGAAGCTGCGCCTCGAGGACCCCTTGGATCCCACGAACATGACGGCGCGCATCATCGATCTCATCTCGCCAATTGGTAAAGGCCAGCGTGGACTCATCGTGTCTCCTCCAAAAGCGGGCAAGACGACAGTTATGAAGACGATCGCCACGAAGATTGAGAAGAACAACCCTGAAGTGAAGTTGATCGTTCTTCTCATCGATGAACGTCCAGAAGAAGTCACTGACATGCGACGCACGGTTCAGGGTGAAGTCATCGCTTCGACCTTTGATCGCCCGAGTGACGAGCACACTCATATCGCCGAACTCGCCATAGAAAAAGCAAAGCGCATGGTCGAGATGGGTGAAGATGTCGTCGTCATTCTCGACGGCATCACCCGTCTGTCACGTGCATACAACCTTGCTGCACCAGCAAGTGGGCGCATCATGTCGGGTGGTATCGATGCCGGCGCGCTGTATCCACCAAAGAAATTCTTCGGTGCGGCTCGCAACGTCGAAGAGGGTGGATCGCTCACAATTCTCGCGACCGCGCTGGTAGAGACGAATAGCCGAATGGACGAAGCGATTTTCGAAGAGTTCAAGGGAACGGGCAACATGGAGTTGAAGCTCGATCGTCGCATCGCCGAGCGACGCGTGTTCCCTGCCATCGACGTCGACGCCTCGAGCACCCGCCACGAGGAACTGCTCTTTGACCGCAAGCAATTGCAGTTGGTGTGGAAACTGCGACGAGTCCTCTCCGGTCTCGCCGCTGACGGCAACCCGGCACCGGGCCTCGAAATGCTGATGGACCGCCTCAAAACCTTCCGAACCAACGACGAATTCCTCAACGAAATCGCCAAATCACCCACCGCCTAGGCCGACGGGTCGCCGGTACACTTCTCAGCCGGCCCGCACGCACCTGAAGGGCAACTGTTTCCAGGAGATCGCAATGAAGACAGACATCCATCCGAAATACGAAGACACCACGGTCAAGTGTTCATGTGGCAATTCCTTCGTGACTCGCAGCACGAAGGGTGGCGTCATGCAGGTCGAGCTCTGCAACGAGTGTCACCCATACTTCACCGGCAAGCAGAAGTTGGTCGACACCGGTGGACGCGTGGAGCGCTTCAACAAGCGTTACGGTGCTCGCAAGACCACCAAAAAGACGGCCGACTGAACACACGTGGCCTCTGTTCCCGCCGACACTGAGCGGCGCAGCAGACTCCTCTCGCTGAAACTGCGCGCACTCGTGCGCGATCATTTCCCTGACGTCGACGCTGACGATCTGGACGCAGCCCCATGTCCGCTTGGTGCGGCATTGTTCTCGAATCACACGGCGTGGTTGCTCATTGACGACGATGCCACGAATTCTCTCGGACCGAGTTTGGCGTGGACTCTCGCGCAGCAGCGCGACATCACGTCAGTCCACCTACTCGCCGAGGTCGGCTCCGGAGTTCTTGCGCGACGCGCCCAACTCATCGATGACACCATCGTTGTGAATGTCTGGCATGCGAAGGAGCGCGACGTACTTCAAGCACTGCCAGAGCCACCACTTCCGTCGCTTTTGGCCTCGACACCACATCTGGAGTTCGTCGGCGCAATACGTGAGGCCGGAGCGGAAGCATTGGTCGAGCACGGAGTCGTGGTGGGCGAGGTCCGTGGGCTTGAAATATGTCGAGTAGTCAACGATGTGCATACCGGCGTTGTTCGCCTGGAGGTGGGTACCGGAGCTCACGATCGTGAAGCTTTCGCTCTGGTGCACGGCGACGTTCCCACTGCGGAGGCATTGGCAAGAGTTGTCACGTCGGTGAGTATTCATCGCGCCGATGGGGCGCCTCCACATCCCCTCAACTCATTCGGCGCAGAGCGACTCTTACGGGCACGCGCGATAGAGAATCCATCGTTGGTGAGCTGTGTCAGTGTCGTCGCCGCAGAGCCGCCTGTCATTCGTAAGAACGTGAAAGATGCGGTTCCTTGCGTTGCCATCGGCGAGGAAGCAGATGGTACGCGTCGCATACTTGTTTTTGTCTCTGGTGTGAACCTCGACGTCGTACCATTTGCGCTTGATTCGTGGCATCGCCTCGATCGAACCGCAAGAGTCACCGTGGTGATGCGCGAGAAGGACAACGTGGCTTCCATCGACCGCCTTGCCAGTCTTGGAGTGGTCCCTGTCGAAATCTTCACGCTGAAGGACCGCTAGTCGTGGCTACACGAAGCAGTCTGAAGGTGGTACGGCAATTCATAGCCGCTGCATCTCTTGCAATCATCGCTGTCGGATGCTCGGGCTCACCCAACGACGACGCAGTCATCGAGCGACCAGAGGTCGACGAGACCTCCGATACGACATCGCTCACTCAGGACACGATTGTCGAGACAACAGTTCCTCGTTCAACCACGACAACGACCACTGTTCCGCTCACAACCATCGTCGAGTCAGGGAAGGATGCGACGGCAGAGTTGAGAACACTCGCAACCTCGATGGGAGCAAGGGACTTTTCTGAAATTTCTGACAGTGCGTGTGGCAAGTTCGCAATGGTTCTAGCTGACGTCATCATCGACGGATTCGTGAAGGGTGGTCTGTTCTGGTACTGGTGGGATGGCTCGCAATGGGTGGATAAATCTGATCAGCTAAAGGGTGGCATTGGTGACTACCACTTACGCGTGTACACCCGTGACTACACGAATGACGGAATCAAGGAATTCTTCGTCGTCGCAAAAGATAGCGAGAGGCGTTCTGCCAAGGAGTTCGGATCATTTTTCGGATTCGGATGGTCTCCGCAGTCACAGTGTCGATGGGATTGGATGGTCATCGACAATGGTCGCGAGACTGTGACTGCCATTAGCGAACCTGAACCAAGTCCACGCTCAGCCAAAGTCTTCTGCGTCGGCTATCGGAACAGCTCCACGCGCATTCGCGGATGGGTGTGGTACGACTCGTCAATCTCAGCTTTCCGCTTCGACTACAAGTAGTCGCCGTAGCCTTAAGGTCATGGACGACAGGCTCGACGCGATAGAGAAGGAATACGTCGAGCTCGAAGCAAGCCTCGGGACTTCTGAGATTCTCAGCGACCAGGCGAAGTTGCGAGATGCATCGCGCAAGTACAAGCAGTTGACTCCGTTGGTGGAATGCATCCGTGCACTTCGGATGGTGAAGGGTGATGCACAGGCCGCTCGAGAATTGGCTACCGAAACGTCAGGTGCAGAACGTGATTCATTCCGGGCCGAAGCAGCGTTAGCTGACGAGAAGCGAGAAGTGTTGGAGGAGCAACTGAAACTGCTCATGCTGCCCTCTGATCCAAACGATGGCAAGAACGTTCTCGTGGAGATCCGAGGGGCAGAGGGCGGGGAAGAGGCGAACTTGTTTGCTGGCGACCTCCTAGAGATGTATCGCGCATACGCAGTCAGAAAGAGTTGGAGCGTCGAGACAATTCAGTTGGATGCATCTGACCTTGGTGGCATCAATCAGGTCACCATCATGTTCAAAGGTGACGATGCGTGGAGTCATCTCAAATTTGAAGGCGGCCCTCATCGCGTGCAACGAGTTCCCGCGACAGAAAGTCAAGGTCGAATACACACATCTTCTGCAACGGTCATGGTCATGCCCGAGGCAGAGGAAGTTGACGTTGACATCGATGAGAAAGACCTCCAAGTCGACATCTATCGGTCGTCAGGTGCCGGTGGTCAGCACGTGAACACCACCGACTCGGCCGTGCGCATTACCCACAAACCAACGGGAATTGTGGTTGCGATGCAGGACGAACGCAGTCAGTTGCAGAACCGCGCGCGAGCGATGCAAGTTCTTCGGTCACGGTTACTCAAGTACTACCAGGACCAAGCCGACGCGAAAGCTTCAGCAGAGCGACGCGCACAAGTCGGAGGTGGGGGTCGCAGCGAGAAAATCCGAACATACAACTTCAAAGAGAACCGCATCACTGACCATCGCATCGGGTTCACGCTGTATCAGCTTCAGGCGGTGCTTGCCGGAGATCTCGACCCGGTCGTCGAGGCATTGCAGACCGATTTGCGTGCGCGACAACTTGCTGGCGATGTCTGACGACACCGTCACATGGCGGGCAATGCTCGCCGAGACCGCACAGGTGGTTGCAGACAGACCTTCGGCACTCTGGCTGTGTCAACGTGCAAGCGGATACGAAGCCGAGGAGTTCATCAATGAGTTGGACAACCTCGTCACCTCGCGTGCGGCGACCCACCTTCACGAGATGGTACGCCGAGTTCTCGGAGGCGAGCCATTGCAATATGTGCTCGGCCGGTGGGCATTTCGCCGCCTCGACATCATGGTCGACGGTCGCGTGCTCATTCCTCGCCCTGAAACTGAATTGCTCGTGGACCTCGTCGTCGACGAAGTTGCATCACGACGTGGAGCCATGGTCGTCGACTTCGGCACCGGATCTGGTGCAATTGGCTTGGCGATTCTCGACGAACTACCGATCGGTCATTCAACCGTGTGGATGACCGACGTCTCGGAAGATGCTTTGGATGTCGCGCGTGCCAACGTCGCCGGTCTTGGCCGGCCAGGTATCGGTGCACGACTTGTGCAGGGTTCATGGTTCGACGCGCTTCCGAAAGATCTCGAGAATTCGATCGATGTGATCGCCGCTAATCCACCGTATGTGGAAGACGACGACCCAGACCTCGAGGAGACGGTTCGAGAGTGGGAGCCATCTCTCGCATTGTTCGCCGGGCCAGACGGACTCCGTGACATCTCGACAATCGTGAACGGGTGTCGGTCTTGGTTGACTCCTGGTGGTCTGTTGTTGATCGAATTCGGTTCGCGTCAAGGTGAGGCAGTGCGCTCACTTGCCGCTAGTGCCGGACTGGTGAGTATCGAAATTGTGCAAGATATCGCTGGTCGTGACCGTGTGTTGAGAGCGCGCACGCCACGCTGACGCGCCGTCGAATCAGGCGCCGTCGAGACTGAGAGAACGTCGAATGAAGTCAAGTTGGTGATGCAGCAAGTTTTCTGCGACTACTTCTTGTGGGGTCATGTGAGTGACCCCACTCAGTGGAAAGACTTCGTGTGGTCGACCTGCGGCAAGTAGTGCGGACGACAACTGAAGAGTGTGTGCAGCGACCACATTGTCATCGGCAAGCCCGTGAATCAGAAGCAAAGGGCGCGTGAGCCGCGATGCCTCGGAGACAAGATTCGTTCGTTCGTAATTCTCGCTGTTACGAACGGGGTCACCCAGGTATCTCTCGGTGTAGTGAGTGTCATAGAGTCTCCAGTCCGTCACTGGTGCACCGGCAACGCCGCAGTGAAACACGTCAGGTGCTCGCAGTACTGCGAGCGCTGCGAGATATCCACCGAAACTCCAACCACGAATTGCCACTTTGGTCATGTCTGCCCGCGGCTCAAGCTGAGGCAGTACCGATGCGACGAGACACTGGTCGCTCAACACTGGTTCAGCAAGATCGCCGGCCACCTCTCGTTCGAACGCTGAGCCTTTTCCTGGCGTTCCTGCTCCGTCGGCGATCACCACGACGAACCCTTGGTCGGCGAACCATTGAGACACCAAAAGAGATTGGTTCGATGCCACGACGCGCTGTGCGTGCGGGCCTCCGTAGGGATCAAACAGCACTGGAAGCGAACGAGCCTCTGAATTTCGTGGCGTGAGTATCGCGACGGGAATTCTGCGGGGACCAACTAAGTGGAAACGCACATTGGGCGACACGAGTGGGGTCTCGGCGTTCGACACGAGATGCGGTCCGCCGACGACTGTGTAGATGGCCACCGGTGACTCGATGGACGTCGTGCGCAGCACGAAGCGCGAGTCGTTGCCGGCCCCGCTTGACACGCAGTTGTCTGGGCTCAGTCGATCTTGTTGACCAGATTCGATGTCGTGACGCCACACATGAATGAACCATGGTTCGTCGATGTGGTTCGCCGTGAATAACACATGATTGCCGACATGTTGCACACCGCGTACCTGAAGGTCATTCGGGGTGACTGGTCGACCGTCGATCATCAGTCGACGCACGCCGTCACGTTCTGCACACGTGACCAGAGAGCCGTCCGCCGCAAGAGCGGGCGTTCCCGGCACTAGTTCCACCCAGTGTCTGTCCACCTCTTCGTGCACTAGGTGGCACTCGCCATTGTGCTCATTCACGCGTAGCACGCGAGTGTTTCGTTGGTCGCGGGTCTGCACCTGCACAATCAGTCCGTTCGCAGACCACGTCACTGCATTCACGTACTCGTAGTCGTGAGGAATGTCGACATCGACGACTGAACCATCGTGGACCGGCACGATATGAAGGCTCACCGATGCATTCGCGGAACCCGATTTCGGGTACCTGTGAATACTTGCCGGCTTCTCGGGTCGTGATGGGTCAGCGATGTGCCACTGCAGGACTCTCGACGTGTCGGATCGACATACGGCGATGAGTTGCCCATCTGGTGAGAACCAGAAACCACGGTGCCGCGCCATCTCTTCAGCGGCTATGAACTCGGCGAGACCCCACGTGACGTCGGGTGATGTGTCAGAGCAGAGAACGTGTTCCTTGCCATCATCTTTGATGGCACAGAGCGCACCATCTCGAACGAACGCGATCGTGTCACCGCTCGGAGAGAATCGTGCGTCGAATACGCCTGGCTCAATTGAAAGTGTCTTCTGGCAGCCGGTGATCAGATCAATCTCGTATGTCTGGCTTCCGACTGTCGTTAGCGCCTTCGTCACAGCTGCATCGGTCGAGTAGGTAACGACACCGCCCGCAGATTCGCGCATGCGCTCGCGACGGCGTCTTTCCTCCGCGGTGGTGCGAGAGTGCTCACCATCGACGCTTGGGTCGAACACGCATCTTTCCTCACCGGTTGCGATGTTCAGCGCCCAAAGCTTGTTGATGGGATCGTGTCCGCTCGACGAACGAGCAAAGACAACTCGTTCACCATCCGGTGACACGGTGATGTTCCGTGGTTCACCGAGGGTGAGGCGCAGTGTCCTGGCGTGCTGGCGAGGGAAAGTGTCGTTCTCCATGTCGGAATTATTCACGCGACTCGCAGAACTCCGTCCGCATCGAGATGGCACGGTTTACCAATGTGCTCTTCATTGACCATGGCCGACCCGAGTTGAGGGTCGGTCGAAATACCCCATGCTCGACGACCATCAGCAAGCAGGCATGATGCGATGACTTGCTCGGGCTGACCTTCGCGGTCATGCATCACGGTGTACGCCTCGACGACGGCTGCGCCTATGGCCTCGCTACGTGTGGCAGCAATAGTCATCGGCAACGCGTCGATCTCAGCTTGTGGAAAGTCGTACGTAAAGCCATCAAGAGGTGGCCGAGTTGAGTACACACCGAAGGCATGTTTGGTGGTGAATCCACCGTTCCCCCATACGAGGCCGTTCTCACCCGGTGCATGACGCAGGTCGGTCATGACTGTCGCAATGGCGTGCGACACGTAGTTGTTCCACGGTCCACCGGCGAATTGGAGACCACCGGTGCGAGTGAGTTGCCGGTCAAGTGACAA
>DCZD01000002.1:181349-187089 GCA_002331255.1 Acidimicrobiaceae bacterium UBA2093
CGTCGACCGGCGATACGCACAGCAGGGGTCTCGTCGAAACGATAACGATTCGAGATGAAGAGGTGTTCGTGCGCATCGGTGCCGGAATGCACGAACACCCATCTGTCACGCGGCACGCCGAGTGATGTCGCTTTCTCGACGGTGCACATGATGAAGCCTGCCGCCATGTCGACATCGTTGTTCGAGTTCATCATTTTCGTGTACGGAAATCCGATCATGCGATTGTCGGCCGTCGGCGTGATGATCTCCTCGGCAGTCCGTGGGACACGCGACCACGCGTTCGGATTCTTCGCAGCTACGTCACTGAAGCGCGACCACAACTTTCCCAAGTGTTGCTGATGTTCGGTGATGTCGTGTTCGAGCGATGACCTGATTGCAGACTCGAAGATCGGGTACACCTGGATTGGCATGTAGAGCTTTCGGTCGATTTCTTCCGGCGAGACCATCACAAGCTCATCGGTTACTTGTTCGAAAGGTTCGTTCGATGTGGCCCAATTCCACTCTTTACCCAGTTGCTTTGCTCGGCGCTTGCTTCGTGCCGTCTCACCGCCTGCAATGAACACCATGTCGATGTCACCGCTCTGCATGAGATTGGCAGCCTTGTTGACAAGTGACTGCGGCGTATTGCCGCCCATGCCTGATAGCCCGAAGTGTCGCGGGCTCACATGTGCATGACGAGCCACAACTGCTGCTGGGTTTCCGTAGTTCCAGGAGAGGAGTGCACAGATCCAGAGTGCATCTGGGTCGGGGAGTGAAGTGAGCCCGGCATCAGTTGCAGCAGAAACCAACGCCTCAGCCATCAAGGCAGCAGGGTCACGCACCTTTGCCAAGTCGGATTCATGTTGGAGTACTTGACCGCTTCCGATGAGCACCGGTGTACGGGGGTCGAGAGTCACACCTAGACCCTAGGTGAGCAGCCTCGCCCAACTTCGACGGTGCGTCGGCTCGAACCACTACGCTCGTTGTGATGTCGCGCGTCGCAATCGGATCTGATCATGCGGGGTTTCCGTTGAAGGAACACCTCATTCCGTTTCTCCGTGCGGCAGGGCATGTGGTCGAAGACTTCGGCACCAACAGCACTGAGAGTTGTGATTATCCGCCAATCTGTGCAGCAGTGGGTCGTGCAGTGCGCGATGGCAAAGCCGATGTCGGAATCGTCATGGGAGGAAGCGGACAGGGGGAGCAACTTGCTGCCAACAAAGTTCGCGGAGTTCGCGCTGGATTGTGCAATGACTTGTACACCGCCCGAATGGCGCGTCAGCACAACGATGCGAATGTCCTCAGCATCGGTGCTCGTGTGGTGGGCATCGGTCTTGCCGAAGAGATCGTCACCATTTTCTTGTCGACTCCCTTCGAAGGTGGTCGCCACGAACGTCGAGTGGCGCAATTGACCGACATAGAAAATGAGGAGGCGGGACGCTGATGCCATTCCCATCCGACACCAATCCAGACGACCTTGTTTTCGACCTCATCGAGCGCGAGCAGCAGAGGCAAGTCTCGGGTCTGCAGCTGATCGCGAGCGAGAACTTCACATCACCTGCTGTCATGCGCGCGACGGGCTCTGTACTTACCAACAAATACTCAGAGGGTTACCCAGGAAAGCGGTACTACGGAGGTAACGCGGTCGTCGACGAGATCGAACAGATTGCAATCGACCGAGTCAAGGAACTGTTCGGAGCAGATCACGCAAACGTGCAACCTCATAGTGGAGCGAGCGCGAACATGGCCGTGTATCTCGGCCTCTTGAAGCCCGGAGATACTCTCCTCGGGTTGAGCCTTGATCATGGCGGACATCTCACGCATGGTTCGCCAGCTAACGCGAGCGGAATTCTGTACAAGTTCCTGCAGTACAAGGTCACCCCGGGTGATGAACGTATTGACTTCGATGAAATGCGCGCGATGGCACGTGAGCACCGTCCGAAAATGATTGTCGCTGGTACAACCAGTTACCCACGGCGCCTTGATCCCGAGCCGTTCCGTGCGATTGCTGACGAGGTCGGGGCGCTTCTCATGTTCGACATCGCACACCTTGCGGGGTTAGTTGCAGGTGGTGCGCATCCGAATCCTGTTCCTTACGCCGACGTCGTTACTTTCACCACGCACAAGACACTTCGTGGGCCTCGTGGTGGATGCATCCTCACGAAGAAAGAGCATGCACAAGCCATCGACAAAGCCGTGTTCCCAGGTAGCCAAGGTGGACCGCTCGAGCACGTCGTGGCAGCCAAGGCTGTTGCCTTCCACGAAGCGCTACAGCCGTCATTCAAGGACTATGCGCATCAGATCGTGAAGAATGCATCGGCACTTGCTGGCGCACTTGCTTCACATGGCTTCCGCCTTGTGAGCGGCGGCACAGATATTCACCTGATGGTTGTTGACTTGCGTCCGTTCGATGCCGAATGCACCGGCAAAGAAGCCCAACTCGTACTCGACGAAGCGGGCATCACCCTCAACAAGAACACCGTTCCGAACGATCCACGTAGCCCGTTCGTCACGTCTGGTGTCCGCATCGGCACACCGAGCGTGACGACCCAAGGCATGAAAGAGGCAGAGATGTCGATGATCGCGGGTTTCATTGCAGAGGCGCTTCGTGGAAGGCAGGACCCTGGCACGCTCGCCGACGTGCGCAAGCGGGTCAGCGAGCTCTGCGCCAAGTTCCCGGCCTACTAGGACTTGTCGTAGGAGACGGCCATGGGCCTATTCGGCGGTTACATCATCATCTTCATCATTGCTGTGGGAACGACCGCGGCAATCATGCCTATGGTTCTAAAACTGGCGACTCTTCGTAACTGGTTGGCGATCCCCGGAGAGCGAACTGTTCACACAATTCCCACTCCGAACGTTGGCGGACTTGGCATGTTCTGCGGGCTTGCAATTGCGTTGCTGGTTGCGCGGCAGATGGATCGGTTCGACAGGCTTTTCACCGGCAATAGCGAACTTGTCGGAGTGCTGTTGGCCGCAGCCATCATCGCGCTAGTCGGTCTGCGTGACGATGTGCGAGAGGTGAGTGCTCCTGGCCGTGTCGCAGCCACAATCGTCGCCGGACTCGTATTGGTTTGGTTCGGCGTCACCATGTTCTACTTCCGACTTCCGTTTCTCGGGGTCTTCCAAATTTCAGGCGATTGGGTTCCCATCGTCACTGTGCTGTGGCTCTTGGTGATGACGCAAGCCATCAACCTCATCGACGGCTTGGACGGTCTTGCAGCTGGAATCGTGGCAATCGGATCGGGAGCTTTCTTTGTGTACAGCTGGCATCTCAGTGATAACGGGCTTCTCAGTGAGCCGAATATTGGTCCACTGATAGCTGTCATCACATGTGGCGTGTGCATTGGTTTCTTGCCGTTCAACTTCAACCCTGCACGCATCTTCATGGGCGACAGCGGTTCTTATCTTCTCGGTCTCATGATGTCGGTGTCGACGTCGGTGGTGGGAGGCAGGGCAGACCCCACGACACAGGGCTTCAGCGGACAGACCTATTTCTTTCTCGCACCACTGTTCATCCCGCTCATCATCCTTGGTGTGCCAATTTTTGACGTGTTGTTCGCCATTGTGCGACGCGTGAGTCGTGGAACTGGTCTCGCCACGGCAGACAAGGGTCATCTACACCACCGACTCATCAACCTCGGACACGGCCCTCGGCGTGCTGTGGTCATTCTGTGGGCGTGGACCTTGTTGTTGTCAGGTTTCGTTTTGTATCCGGTATTCAATCCGTCGGCAAACAGCATCGTGACATTCGGACTTTTCGGAATCGTCCTATTTTTGTACACAGTGTTGCATCCGGATCTACGGATACGTCGAGAACGTATGCGACGCGACTCAGAAGCAGTAGAGACAGAGTCGTCGTAAGCAGGACATATTCACCGCGTTAGGTGATGTGCTTTGAGAGTGACATTTCACTCCTGACAACTGACGTGCCGCCACATTGACTGGTGGCATGACGCGAGCAGAGCAGTTGTTTACGACACTCGCTCGTAGATCGCTGTTGATCTTTGCCTATGCGCTTGTCGCGGTGGTCTTCGGCTTGAAGTCAGTGGTTGGTGCGGCCTCATTAGTTCTTGATTCATCGTTGCCTCTCGTCGGAGGTCATGGACTTGCCGTCGTCACCTCGGGTTCGATGGAGCCAGCCATTCGCCGTGGAGACATGGTTCTCACCCGCGACATTCCGAGGCAAGGTTCAATCGAGGCCGATCTGCTTGGCATCAGCGTGGACGATGTCATCTCTTACTCGGGAGTCGACAACACGAATTTGTCGATTACTCATCGTGTCGTCGCTCGAAGAACCTCCAACAACGAGATTGCATTCGAAACCAAAGGTGACGCCGTCGAGGAGTCGGCACCTGCTGTGGTTCCCGGATCACGCGTGACCGGGAAAGTTGTCGCTGTCATTCCGCAACTTGGGCTCGTATTGGCCGCATTGTCATCGCGATTGCTGATCGCGGGAACTGTCGTTCTGTTTCTCACCGTGTTGTTCGCTCGTGGATGGTCGACCTCAAAGGGCCGACCACACACGAAAGGTTCACCGTCACACGACGGTGATTGACGGTCGTCGCTAAATGGCGGTGACTGACTATGGAAAGGAAAAACAATTCATGAAAAATGGATTATCAAAGAAGCGTCTGATGACACTGGCTGGGGTGCTCGCAATGGGTGCTGTAGGCCTAGGTGTCACAAGTGCATTGTTCAGCGATACACAAACAAGCATTGCGAATACTTTTGAAGCTGGTTCAGTAGAAGTCGGTCTCGGCTCGACAAGCAGGGTCTGCTCGGTCACCGACATACTTCCTGGTGATTCTTCAGCCAACTACGGTTCGGGATCGCAGAGTTTGCTTCCATGCATTTATGACGTCACCTATACGGGAACATCGTCAGCGTGGTTGGCGGTCGATATCGCCGTGACTGGTGGACCACCGGCGTTGTACACCGGAAGCGGTAGTGGTCTTCAGTTGAAGTTGGATGCCGATGGATCAACTTCGTTCGTGACGGGTACCAGTTACACGACGGTGAGTGGCTCAGCATCGAACATCTCGAGCGGCGCGACGATCAGCAATCTGCTCGTTTCGGCGACTCCGGCCACTCAGAACTCAAGCGTGATTTTCAATCTCAACTATCTGCTTCCGACCCTTGCCCCGAATTCATTGCAAGGTGGAGCGGCGTCGGTGACGTTGACCTTTCATGCGGTCCAATCAGCGAATCAACCGATTGGTTCGTGTGTTGCTGGCAGACAGTGCAACTCGATCACCTGGAGTTGATGACGAATGGGTTGCGTCAAGCGTGCATTGATCATGGTCAGTGTCGCAATGTCGCTTCTCGTCTCTGACGTCAAACCCGCGAAAGTGTCGATGCTCTTTGCGGCGACAGGTACGCCGTCCACAACGTCATTCGTCGGTGCCACGTTCTCTCCGAATGTGGCACCGACGGTGCGGGCTATTCGACAGGGCGCGAACGTGGAACTCACTTGGACGGAGGTGAGTCTCGGTCAAGTCACATCGAACTATCTGGTGTGGAGAGTGGATGGGTCGAGGTGGACACAGATCTGTTTGGGTGCTGATGTGCCGGTGCTGGTTTCCGCCACCGTGACTTGCCGCGATCGACGTGTGGCCCAAGGTGGAGTCCCGACATTTCGGTACGCAGTCGAGCCAGTTCATTTGGTGAGTGGCGCCGTCACGTGGTCGTTGGCCCCGGGGGTCCCACAACCAGTGGCTTAGTTAGAGGCAGAGATCAAGATTGGGCATGATTTTCAAGA
>DCZD01000002.1:187276-192023 GCA_002331255.1 Acidimicrobiaceae bacterium UBA2093
GATTTTCAAGATTGGGCATGATTTTGAGGACGGCCGAGAGGTGAGGTAGTTTGTTCGCGTTTTCACAAGCCCAACAGCACCTGTGCAATTATCTTCGTCCTCCTCCCAGCGGCCTATGAGCCAGCCAGTTTCCAGCGGCGCTGAAATCGTCGGTGGACTCGTGGTGTTTTTCCTGATCGGAATGGGTCTCGATGCGTGGTTCGGGACGAAGCCGATCTTCATGATCGTGCTGACGGTGTTCGCAGTTGTGGCCCAATTCGTGCGCATCTATGTCGTGTATTCGGCTCGCATGGAGTCACTTGAGGCTCGTCGCACCGACGCAGCGAAGGGTCATCGTCCGTGAGCAGAACTGCCGAGGGTATTGGTGTTGACGGCTTCGTAGACCCGGAAGTAGCCGTGTCACGAGACCTCGTCAGGCGTGGACTCATCGTGGCACCGATTCTGGTCCTCATTGCTCTCGCGCTGTGGGGGTGGAAAGGTGCGCCCGGAGCCCTGATTGGCCTCCTGCTGGTTCTTGTGAATTTTGCGCTTTCGGCGGCGATCATTTCCACAACCGCACGAATTTCACTATCGCTCATGATGGGTGCGGTGCTCGGTGGCTACCTTTTGCGGCTCTCCATCATCTTTCTGGCGGTGTTTGCCTTGCGAAATATGGAGTGGCTCTCCCTCGAAGCCCTCGGTGCGACGGTCATCGTGACCCACCTTGGTCTGCTGTTCTGGGAGATGAAGTTCGTCGCAATGTCTCTTGCATTTCCTGGATTGAAGCCAAATGCGCAACAATCAAGAGGTCTTGCACAAGGCCCCTCCCCGGACAATGAGTGAAGGATTAAATCATCGTGCTCTCGCTTGAGTTCCCTCCCATCAACATGATCCTGCGTTGGCAGGATGTTTTCCCGACCTTCAACAAGATCGCCATCATCGCTGTCTTGGCGACGGTCATCTCGATTGGTTTGTTTTTTGCAGCTGTTCGAAAGAACGACACAGGTGCACCGAAGGGTTCCCGCAATCTTGCTGAAGTAATTGTCGAGTTCATCGAGAACGGCGTGATCATGCAGACAATGGGTCGCGATGGCCTTGGGTGGACGCCATTTCTTTTGTCGGTGTTCATGTTCATCTACTTGTGCAACGTTCCCGGAATTATTCCGTTCTTCCAGATGCCTGCGACCGCGCGTATGGCGATTCCGATGTTCCTCTCACTGCTTGTGTGGGTTGTGTTCAACGCCACCGGCATGAAACATCAAGGTGTCGGCGGTTATTTCAAGAGCGTTCTGTTTCCACCAGGAGTGCCGAAAGCGCTGTACATCTTGGTGTCGCCAATTGAACTCATCTCCACGCTCGTTGTGCGTCCATTCAGCTTGGCGGTGCGACTTTTCGCCAACATGCTCGCTGGTCACATCTTGCTCGTGACTTTTGCCTTGCTCTCGGAAGCTCTTTTCCAGGCAAAGGACAAAATTCTGATTCCCGTCGGAATCTTGCCGTTCTTCATGCTGCTCTTCCTGACAGGCTTCGAAGTTCTCGTTGCCTTCCTTCAGGCATACATCTTCGTCATGTTGACCGCCGTGTACATCGGTGGCGCCGCACATCCGGAGCACTGACGAGTCGACCACAAAGGTCTCCCAACCCAACCACAACAGGAGAAAGAAACAATGGAAGCAATTGCACGAATCGCCGCCGAAGCGGCAGAGCAGGCCGCAGCTACCAGCACAGGTGACGGTCTGACCGCACTTGGCGCCGGTCTTGCGTACGGCCTCGCAGCCATCGGACCGAGCCTCGGCATCGGAACGCTCGTTGGCAAGGCAGTCGAGTCAATGGCTCGTCAGCCAGAGGCAGCAGGCATGGTGCGAACCACCATGTTCCTTGGCATCGCGTTCACCGAAGCGCTCGCGCTCATCGGCTTCGTGGTGTTCATTCTCCTCAAGTTCGCCTGATCCACTCAGTCGAACCGAGAAGTACAAGTAGTTCGTAGATGATCTCCGCGTGAGCGGAGTGCAGGAGTAGACATGCTGAGAGCAGTCGTCACCCAATCGGGTGGGCACGTGACGGGAGTTCAACTCGTCAACGCTGACGTCTCGGTGCTGCCCGCCGCAGCAGGCGAGGCCACCGCGGCGGAAAGCACGGGTCCGAACCCGATTGCGCCGGAAACCAAAGAGTTGGCATGGGGAGCAGGATCGTTCCTCGTACTGCTTGTCGTCATGCGGGTCTTTCTGTTCCCGCGTCTCAAGAAGGCGATGGACCAGCGGTACGCAAACATTCGTGCCGACATTGAAGGCGCAGACGCGGTCAAGGCCGCGGCTCGCAGCGATGTTGCCGATTATGAGAAGGCACTTGCTGCTGTCCGTGCTGAGGCGGCTGCAAAAGTCGACGCAGCTCGCGTGAAGCTCGATGCTGAGCGGGCCGAGAAACTGCGCGAAGTAAATACTCGAATCGCAACCCGCCGTAGTGAGGCCGAGGCCCAGGCTGAGGCAGCTCGTACGGCAGCACGTGGTCAGATTTCGGCAGCAGTCACCACTGTCGCGACGACAGCAACGACGATTGCGGTTGGCAAGACGCCAGATGCTTCGGTTGTGAAGCGCGCGGTAGACGCAGTCATGGAAGGAGCCACTCGATGAGAAATCTTGTCTCATTGCTTGCAGCTGAAGACCCCACGCAGACGCACCACTGGCTTCTTCCGGAGACGGCAGAAATCATCTACGGCGGTATCGCATCCGTCATCGTCGTGTCTCTGTTGGTGAAGTTCGCAGGGCCGATGGCCAAAAAAGCTCTCGCTGACCGCACGACGCGAATTCAGTCCGACATCGACAATGCACGTTCTTCGAAGAGCGCAGCCGACGAGGAAGCATCCAAGATTCGTGCAGCACTTGGCGACATCTCGGCAGAGAGAGCACGCATCTTGGCCGACGCCGATAAGCAGGCTGAAGCTCTCTTGGTGGAGGGTCGCGCTCGTCTCGAAGCCGAAGTACGCGACATGGAAGCCAAAGCTGAAGCGGACATTGCTGCCGCCGCGGCACGAAGTGGCGACGAGTTGCGTGGCGAGATCGCTCGCTTGTCCGCGCGAGCAGCTGAGCAAGCTGTTGCGTCGGCTCTTGATGAGCGTGCTCAGCAAGAGCTCATCGAATCATTCATCTCATCAGTAGGAGCTGCACGATGAGCGATGCACGTATTGATTCTTACGCTCGAGCGTTGCTCGAGATAGCCAATGCCGAGGGAGTCCTCGGGGAAGTCGAAGATGAGCTTTTCAGAGTGGCGCGGACATACGAGTCGAATGACCAATTGCGATCCACTCTCACTGACTCCACGATTCCGGTAGAGCGTCGTCAGACGATTGTCGAGAATTTGCTCGGCGGCCGTTCCACGAATGTCACCGCACAACTGGTGTCATTCATCATCGGTGCAGGCCGTGCACGCGATCTGCCTGCAATTGCCGACAAGTTGGTGCAAGCAGCATCGACGCAGCAGGGCAGCGAGGTCGCCGAGGTTCGCAGTGCAGTAGCGCTGTCGGCCGATCAGCAGCAACGCATTGCCAGTGCCTTGGCAGCAAAGACAGGCCGGAAGATCAATCTGAAATTCGTCGTCGATGCATCCGTCATGGGTGGCCTCGTCGCGACTGTCGGTGACACCGTCATCGACGGCAGCGTCCGTACTCGTCTCGATCAGTTGAAGAGCCGCCTCTAGGTCGGCATTCGGAAAGAAGAACAGGAAGAAACATGGCAGAGCTCACACTTTCCGCTAGCGACATCGCATCCGCAATCTCTCGCAGCCTCGAGGGGTACACCCCATCACTCGAAGCGCGAACCGTCGGTCGCGTCGAAGAAGTCGGCGACGGCATCGCACGCGTATCTGGCCTGCCCGATTGTGCCGTTAACGAATTGCTCGAATTCGAAGATGGCAGTATCGGTCTGGCGCTAAACCTCGACGAAGATCGCATCGGAGCCGTCGTTCTCGGAGATGCAGATGGCATCGAAGAAACCCAAACGGTGAAGGCAACAGGTCGAATTTTGTCGATTCCAGTTGGCGATTCGCTGCTTGGTCGCGTCATCAACGGTCTCGGTGAGCCGATTGACGGCAAAGGTGACATCGTTGGTGCGCCGTTGCGTCGTATGGAGATTCAGGCGCCTGGCATCATGGGTCGAAAGCCGGTGCACGAGCCGCTGCAGACCGGCATCAAGGCAATCGATGCCATGACCCCCATCGGTCGTGGTCAGCGCGAACTCATCATTGGTGACCGCAAGACCGGCAAGACCGCTGTTGCAATCGACACCATCCTCAATCAGCGGGGACTCGGTGTGAAGTGCATCTATGTTGCGATCGGCCAGAAGGGATCTACGGTCGCCCAGACCGTAGAAACGCTGCGTCTTGCTGGCGCACTTGAATACACCGTCGTGGTGGCAGCGCCTGCATCAGATCCTGCGCCGTTCAAATACTTGGCGCCATACGCCGGCTGCGCACTCGGTCAGCATTGGATGGAAAACGGCGAACATGCACTTGTGGTGTACGACGACCTTTCCAAGCAAGCCGAGGCATACCGACAGCTGTCACTGTTGCTCCGTCGACCACCAGGTCGCGAGGCATACCCCGGAGACGTCTTCTATTTGCACTCACGTCTTCTCGAGCGTGCAGCGAAGTTGAGTGACGAGAACGGCGCAGGTTCACTGACCGCATTGCCGGTCATTGAGACCAAGGCCGGTGACGTGTCGGCGGACATTCCGACGAATGTCATCTCCATCACTGAGGGTCAGGGGCATCTGCA
>DCZD01000043.1:0-134 GCA_002331255.1 Acidimicrobiaceae bacterium UBA2093
GAAATCGACAACACCGACTCTGACTACGACCGTGAGAAGCTTCAAGAGCGCCTCGCCAAGCTGTCCGGCGGCGTTGCCGTGTTGAAGGTCGGTGCAGCCACTGAAGTCGAGCTGAAGGAAAAGAAGCACCGCAT
>DCZD01000043.1:317-9474 GCA_002331255.1 Acidimicrobiaceae bacterium UBA2093
AAAGAAGCACCGCATCGAAGACGCAGTGAGCACCACGAAGGCAGCCATCGAAGAAGGTGTCGTGCCTGGTGGCGGAGTCGCATTGTTGCGCGCGCAGACAGCCGTCATTGCTGCTGCCGACAAGATGATTGGTGACGAGGCAACTGGTGCTCGTATGGTCGCTCGTTCACTCGAGGCTCCGCTCAAGCAGATTGCTGAAAATGCCGGAATGGAAGGCGGCGTCGTTGTCGAGAAGGTGAAGAACCTCACCGGAACACAGGGTCTGAATGCCGCCACTGGCGAATACGAAGACCTCGTGAAGTTGGGCGTCATCGACGCGGCGAAGGTGACTCGTTCTGCTCTGCAGAACGCAGCGTCAATCGCAGCGTTGTTCCTCACCACCGAGGCCGTCATCGCCGACAAGCCCGAGCCATCCGCACCGGCAATGCCCGGCGGCGACATGGGCGACTTCTGATTCAATAACGACTCAGCACACAACTTTTCGTGGACGGTGTGATTGCCCTCGTCACCATTGACGAGGCACGCCACCACGACACCGATCTTCAACTGTTGGCTGATGCGCTAGTGCGCGCCGGAGCAACTGTTGAACTGGTGAATTGGGACGACGCCGCGGCGGACTGGAAACGGTTTGTCGCGGCGATTGTTCGTTCTCCGTGGGACTATCACTGGCGCTTGGCGGAATTCTTGGCGTGGGCCGAACGTGCGTCGAGCGAAACGAAGTTGTTCAACCCGCCCGATGTACTGCGCTGGAACACAGACAAGGTGTACTTGCGTAATGCAGTCGACTTCGGAGTGCCAGTCATTCCGACCGACTTTGTTCTTGACGAAGCTGGTGTCGATGTTGTTGCGTTGCCACGCGATGTGGTTGTGAAACCGACTGTCAGCGCAGGCTCGAACGACACATTGCGTTTCATTGATGATGAAGTTGGCGCGCGTGCGCACATTCGCCATGTGTTGGGGCTTGGAAAGAGAGCCATGGTGCAGCCGTATCAAGGTCGAGTCGATGAACGTGGCGAGACAGGCTTGTTGTTCTATAACGGTGAGTTCAGTCATGCATTCTGTAAAGCGGCAATCTTGTCGCAAGGTGAGAGTGAACGAAATGGTCTTTTCGTGGTCGAGGAAATCACAGCGCGCACACCCCGTGCTGATGAATTAGACGTGGGCCGGAAGGTGCTCGATCTGCTGAAGTCACGTTTTGGTGTCGCACCGTTGTATGCGCGCATTGACATGGTCGATGGCAACGACGGCAAGCCATTGGTGATGGAAATCGAGCTGGCTGAGCCGTCAATGTTTTTCCATGTGGCAGAAGGTTCCGCAGATCGTTACGCCGACGCGATTCTCGCCAGGGTGGCTGGGTAGCCTTCGCATCATGAGCGCAACCAGCGAACCAATGTCGCCTTCAGTCGGACTTGCCGTCGTCCACTTGTTCTGCAAGACCACACCGGCATACGACGCTGAAGCATTCGTCGGCGCAGTGAAGAACGCCGAGAACGCTGGCGTCAGCGTGGTCACTGTCGCCATGCTTGGTCACAAGGCCGATGTTGCAGTTATGGCGACCTCGGCAGACATGCGTCCGTTGAAGTCACTGCAAACTTCGTTGCAACACGCGGGCCTAGCCATCGCCGACTCGTACGTGTCGCTCACTGAGATCAGCGAGTACGCCAAGGGCGTGCCCCAGGAAATGTTGAATGCTCGCCTGTACCCGCAGCTTCCGCCACCAGGAAAGAACGCATGGTGTTTCTACCCAATGTCGAAGCGTCGTGAGCCCGAGCAGAACTGGTTCACCCTGCCATTCGAAAAGCGTTCCGAGCTCATGATGGAACACGGCAAGAGCGGTCGAACCTTCGCTGGTCGAGTGGTACAAGTCGTCACGGGTTCGGCGGGCCTCGATGATTACGAGTGGGGTGTGACGTTGTTTGCGGTGAACCCCGATGACTTGAAAGAAGTCGTGTACACCATGCGTTTTGACGAAGCCTCGGCGGTCTATGCCGAGTTTGGTCGGTTCTACGCCGGCATGGTGACACCTGTCGAACAACTCGCCCAACAGATCTAGCGAGCCAACATGGCGACAGATCTGGTGTTCCTACGCGATGCGTACCTTCGGGAACATGAAGCCACTGTGGTCGAGGTACGCGCCAACGCGATTGTGCTTGATTCGACGATCTTTTACCCAACCGGGGGAGGCCAGCCACATGACACAGGGCTCATCGACGGTCAATTGGTGGTCGATGTACGCAAAGACGGCGATGTCGTAGTGCACACACTCATCGAGGGGGCGTCGTTGCCATCGGTGGGTTCTACGGTGCAATGTCATGTCGACTGGGAGCGTCGCCACAAGTTGATGCGCACCCATACGGCCATGCACGTGCTGTGTGGTGTCATCTGGAACGAATGGCACGTACCAGTGACTGGCGGAAACATGGAGCCATTGTCTGCACGTATGGACTTCGAGTTCAACCCGCTGCCAGACAACTTCGCTGCGCGAGTCGAAGAACTTGTGAACGAAGCAATCGCACGTGACCACCGCATCGAAGTGTCTTTTCTGCCGCGCGATACCGCAGTGATGGATGAAGACCTTATCCGCACCAAAGTGTCTCTCATTCCTGAATCAGTGCAAGAGATTCGCGTGGTTGACATCGTGGGTCTCGACAAACAGGCCGATGGCGGCACGCACGTGGCGTCTACTCGAGAAGTTGGCTCATTCCACGTGACCAAAGTGGAGAACAAAGGCAAAGGATTCCGGCGAGTTCGCGTGGAACTCGCAGACTGATCTACATACACTGATTTTGGCGTGCCGGGAAGACGGGTCGGCGTATTCAAAGGGATCCGTCATGTTCATCTTCTGGCTTGTCATTGGTGTTGGCGCGGTGCTTGGTTCGAACGTGTTTAACACGTTGTTCATCGTGGGTATCGCTACGGTGATTCAGCCAGTAGAGGTGTCTCAACCATCAACAGCTATTGCCTTGGTGTTCGGCGCAGTCGCCATGCTCTGCGCGATTCCCCGTCGAAGCTGGGAGTTGGTGCGACGACGTGGATTTGTATTGATTCTCATGTATCTCGCCTACGTCGTAGTTGTCATTGCGACACGGTCATGAGAGCAACGTCAATGCTTCCGTTAGGGTGAGGCTTATGAACATCTCATCGAACGTTGGTGCATACGACATCGCGCCAAAACGTCTGCAAAACCTGAGGAAATGGAACCTCGCGCTTACTGTGCTGCATGCCGCACAGGCAGTGATGATCTTCCTGATGGCTGGAAGTTTCGCCATCACAGTCACGTCGAATTTCCCAGCAGGTCCCCCAGGAACACGCCTGGAGATGCCGTCGTCATTCTTCGAGCTGGCAATTGGGCCTGCTGTTGCGCTATTCCTGCTCATGGCGGCCGTTGATCACTTGCTGACGGCCACTGTCATGCGTGACGCCTATGAAGGTGACCTGCGTCGGGGCATCAACCGCTTCCGTTGGGTCGAGTATTCGTTCAGCGCGACGTTGATGATGCTCCTCATCGGTATGTACTCCGGAGTCACCGACATCACTGCCCTCGTGGCTGTGATTGGTGCGAACGTGGCCATGATTCTGTTCGGTTGGCTGCAAGAGGCAATCAACCCACCTGGACGTATTTCGACGAATATGAAGCCGTTTTGGTTTGGCACACTTGCTGGTGTTGCACCATGGATTGGCATCTGGATCAACGTGGTTGGTGCCGACACTGTTCCGAGTTTTGTTTTCGTGCTCGTCGTGCTCGAGCAGATTTTCTTCTTCAGTTTCGGTTTGAATCAGTGGCTGCAATACAAGGGTGTCGGCAAATGGGATGACTACGTATACGGCGAGAAGGTGTATTTGGTGCTCAGCCTTGTTGCGAAGTCATACCTTGCCTGGCAGATTTACGGTGGTTCGCTAGCCAACTAGCCGTAGTGTTGGCCCGTCCATGTGGGCGCTGAAGGGGAGCGGATGAACGTGAAGCGGGTTGATCCCCAACAAGTGGCAGACGAACGCACGGCTCTGCGCGAATGGCTCGAGTACCACCGTGCGACGTTGCTCATGAAAATCGACGGGCTCACCGACGCACAGGCGCGCGCTAGGTCAATTGCAAGCAGCAACTTGTCGTTACTTGGGTTGCTTCGTCACATGGTGGTGGTCGAGCGGTACTGGTTCACGTGGGTCATCGGCGGTGTGCAGGCAGCGCCGATCTACATCACGTGGGAAGACGAGAATCTCGACTTCAACTTCGATGACGCAGCGACACTTGCTGAAGCTCTCGACTCGTTCAACGCCGAACTAGTCACGAGTCGCGGATTTGAAGCGGCTTGTGAATCACTTGATTCTCTCGCAGCGCGCAGCGAGGTACGCGATGGGGCTGACTTCCAGCCAGATCTGCGCTGGGTGATGGTGCACATGATCGAGGAATACGCACGACACAATGGGCACGCAGACCTTTTGCGCGAAGCAATCGATGGTGTGACGGGGGATTGACATGCCAGAGCTGTCCAATCTCTTCGCGTTCATCGGTGCGACCATTGTGTTGCTGCTCATTCCAGGCCCAGCCATCATTTACATCATCAGTCGATCACTTGCCGATGGTCGAACTGTCGGGCTCTCGGCAGTTGCTGGTCTTGAGGTGGGCGACACCATCCAGGCGCTGTTGGCAGCACTGGGTTTGAGCGCGGTCATCGCAACGTCGGTGGAGTTGTTTGAGCTCGTGAAGTGGGCTGGCGTCATCTATCTCATCGTCACTGGTTTGCGCACGTTGCTAACACGACCAAGTGACTTGCACACCGACGCAGCCCACGTCACCAGTGCAATGGCGTTTCGACAGGGAATCTTGGTGAATGCTCTCAACCCGAAGACGGCGTTGTTCTTCCTCTCAATTTTTCCGCAATTTGTCGACACATCGGCAGAGAACGCGAAGGTTCAGGCGTTGGTGCTCGCGGCGGTGTTCGTGCTCCTGGCCACTGTGTTCAATGGGTCGTATTCGCTGATGGCAAGTGGGTTGCGATCAGTGTTGCTTCGCGGACGTTCGCTGTACATCATGCGTCGCTACGTGGCCGGCACGGCATTTGTGCTGCTCGGTATCTTCTCCGCAACTACTTCGCGGCCTGTCACTGCGAGGTAATCAGCGGTCATTGCTTCTCTCATCGGGACTGAAGAGGGGATATTCGTACTCATCGAGTGGTGACAACCTGAGAGACGATGGCAGTTAATCGCAGTGATGCAGGCCTCGGTTCATGGCGCATCATCTCGAGTGCCGAAGAACCAGTCACCCGGCGCTTGCGTCACCGATTGCCGTGGCTTGCTTTGGGTCTCGCTGGCGCAATGTTGTCTGCATGGATTGTGAGTTCAGCCGAGGATGAGATTGCACGCAATGTTGCCCTCGCGTTTTTTATGCCGGCCATCGTGTACATGGCAGATGCTGTAGGAACTCAGACCGAGGTGCTGGTGGTCCGGTCACTTTCTGCAGGAATTCCACTGCGCGATTTCTTTTTCAAAGAAGCTCTTGCTGGTGTCTTGATCGGCGTGCTCATCGCTGTGGCGTTCTATCCGTTCTGCTTGGTGCTGTATGACCAAGCAAGCCTGGCGCTCACCGTGAGCCTGGCCTTGTTCGTCAGCTCGTCGATGGCGGGCATAATCGCATTACTTCTGCCGTGGCTACTTATGCGTACCGGTGCAGACCCTGCATTCGGATCAGGGCCTCTTGCGACGGTCATACAAGATGTGCTTTCAATCGTCATCTACTTGGCGCTTGCCACCGCCATCATGTGACCAGTTCACACAGATTTAACGGCTACAGCACGGCCATCGGGGTGCAACATCGTTACCTTCGTTGTCGTGGGCGGAAACCTTCCCGACTATCCCCAGCGCTTGTTCGACGTGGTCTCGACGACGGTGCCGACGTGGATCGAACGTGTGACGTTGCTGGCGTGCGACGACGCAGAGACCGCTGTGCGGGACAAGGTGAAGAGTCACATCGGAAGTATTCAGCACGACACACTGGCTTATGTACGCGAGCATCTGAGTGGCCTTCTCGCCACCGACGTGGACAATCAACGGTCGAACCCCCTCGAAGTTCTTCGAGCGAGCACGCGGTTTGCAAACGCGGTGTTACGCGAGACGGAGGTTCCATCGCCATCGCGTGACGAGTTCCAGCAGCGCCTCGACCCAAACGACGAGTACTTACTTGGGCCAATGACATGGATGGACCTTGGTGAGGCGGTACACGAGGCAGGAATCGAATGGGGTGCATGGAAAGCGGCCACAGTGCTGACACGCCGTCGTGCAGAAGGAAAGCTGGACTGATGCGCACCCGGGCAGAAGTCATCACCGACGCGTCAGTGACTGGTGGAGCATTTTGTCGTGCGCTGTCCGATGCGACTGACAAGTGGATGCGGGAGCTGTACGAGCAAGCGATCACACTGGTGAAAGAGCGAAAGCAGTCAAGCGTCGCACTGATTGCCGTTGGTGGATACGGTCGTCGCGAGCTTGCGCCCTTTAGTGACCTTGACTTGTTGCTGGTGCACAAAGGTGTTCGAAACATCGACGATGTCGCATCGAAGCTGTGGTACCCCATCTGGGATGCCGGCTTGAAACTTGGACACGCGGTGCGCACACCAAAAGAGACCTTGTCACTTTGTGCAACAGATCTCGACACTGCGACCTCGTTGGTCACAGCACGATTCGTTGCGGGTGATTCCTCGCTGGCCGATGAGGTCATTCGGGGAGCACGCGATGCGTGGAAGAAACGTGGCAAACAGTGGTTGCTGGAACTGCATGAACGCGTGAAAGAGCGACATGAGTCAGCTGGCGAGGTGGCATTTCGCCTTGAGCCCGACCTGAAAGAGGGCTCTGGTGGTCTTCGTGACGTTCACGCATTGTGGTGGGCATTGTCCGCTGGCTTGCAGTTGGCAAGTGGCGACGTCACGTCACTGGTCGAAGCGCATGAGGTGTTGCTCGGTGTGCGTGTCGAGTTGCATCGACTTGCGGGGAAGGCGGGCGATGTGTTGCGGCTGGAAGATCAAGCAACTGTCGCCAAGGCAATCGGGTTCTCGTCCGACGATGCATTGATGGCATCAGTGTCTGCAGCCGGCCGAAAGATCGCATGGGTTGCAGACGAAGCGTGGGCACGTCTCGACCCGCCGGCTGACGCAAAAGCCGAACCACGGTCGTTGTCAGCTGGTGTGTTGGTGCGCGAAGGGGAGGTGCACCTGGCCGACGACGTCGACCCCGCCGTCGAGGTGTCGGCGGTATTGCGTGTGGCCACCGCAGCTGCCCGCGAAGGGCGACGAATCGCGCGAGAATCGCTGAATCGACTGGGTGAACGAACACCACAGTTTCCAAACCCTTGGCCGGCCGGTGCGAGTGACGAATTGGTTGCGTTGCTGCTGGAAGGTGAGCGTGCCATTCCAGTATTAGAGGCACTCGATCAACGCAACTTGCTCGTCAAAGTGTTGCCCGAGTGGTCGTCCGTACGCAGTAAGCCGCAACGTAATGCGTACCACCGCTTCACGGTCGATCGACACTTGTGGCAGGCATGTGCAAATGCAGCTTCGCTGGCCAATCGCGTGAAGCGGCCCGACTTGCTTGTGCTCGGCGCGTTGTTTCACGACATTGGCAAGGGATACAAAGGCGATCACACGGAAGTGGGGGTGCAGTTGTTCGACGTGGTTGGTCGACGTATGGGTCTCACCGAAGATGACGTTCACACCATTCAGACGATGATCGAGCATCACTTGTTGCTGGCTGATGTCGCCACCCATCGTGATCTGTCAGACGACGCAACCATCACGTATGTGGCTGAACGCGCCGGAAATGTCACGACTCTTGAATTGCTACACGCACTCACCGAAGCCGACTCACTTGCAACCGGACCATCTGCTTGGAGTGCATGGAAGTCAGACCTTGTCACCTCGCTCGCACAACGCGTGTCGCATGTGCTCGGTGGGGGTGACGTCAGTGACGTCACGTGGCGATTGTTCCCCAGTGCCGAGGTCTTGCGTCTCATGAGTGAAGGCGACATTTCAGTCACTTTCGGAGAGGGCAGCGTCACCGTGGTCAGTCCCGACCGACCAGGAACCTTTGCAACCGTTGCTGGCGTGCTGTCGCTCAACAACCTCGATGTTCTTGGTGCCGAGGCATACTCCGACGATGGCGGAGATCATCAGGCTCCGATGGCTGCTTCAGAGTTCCGAGTCGCGGCGCCTCCATTCGCTGACTTCGACTGGCACAAAGTCCGTGCTGAGATAGTCAGTTCTTTGAATGGTGATTTTCCGCTCGAAGCTCGACTGGCTGAGCGAAACAAGTCCGCGCGACCACGGCGTGTACTTGCTGCACGAACCCTTGATGCGCCCGTGGTGCGCCTTGATAACTCGGTGTCGTCAAACGCCACATTCGTGGAAGTTCGCGCACCAGACTCGGTTGGCATTCTTCATCGCATCACGAAAGTGTTGGCTGATTCTGGTCTCGACATTCGCCATGCACGCGTGCAGACGCTCGGTAGCGAAGTCGTCGACACGTTCTACGTGCGCGACAGCACCGGAGAAAAGGTCTCAATCGAGCGCGACGGTGAGTCCATTCGTGCAGCCGTGCTGAATTCCTTCACGAACTAGAGAAGTAGCATCGATTCTGTGTCTGGCGGCGACGAAATTGAGTTGACCCGCGACCTCGTTCGCTGGAGCGAGACCTTGGCCGCCATTGCCCGCACTGGCATGGCCTTCACTCAGAGTCTGTATGAGAAAGAGCGCTACGAAGAGGTTCTGAAAGTCGCCGGCGACATCAAGGCCTCAATGGAAGATGCCATCGAGACGCGACGCGAGCAAGACCATTTCGTGCAGGAATGGATGGAGACAATCGGCGAGGGAATTCCTGGTTATGTGACCCCGAAGGTCGCAGTCGGAGCAATCGTCGGGAACGATGACGGAGACATTCTGCTGGTGCAACGTCGTGAGAGCGGAGTGTGGCTGTATCCCACTGGCTGGGCCGATGTTGGTTACTCGCCAGTCGAAGTTGCAATGAAAGAAGTAGAAGAAGAAGCCGGCATCATCGCTGAGCCGGTGCAACTACTCGGTGTCGTCGATGGCATGCGCATGGGGTACTCGCGCTTCGGTATGTACATGTTGGTGTTCCACTTGCATGCTGTCGGTGGTGAACTTGCCGGTCATCCACT
>DCZD01000043.1:9732-11086 GCA_002331255.1 Acidimicrobiaceae bacterium UBA2093
ATGGCTTTTGGGGCTATCGCCGGTAATCGTGGTGCTGCAACGTTCGACGCACCGCGTCCTGACATTTGGCGTGGCTGACCTCGCACGTGAATGAATGGTGAGTCAGCGGCCCTCTTGGTCGCGCAAGAACTGTTCAACTTCGTCGACCAGTGAACTGCCGTCGTCTTCTTCCTCATCGAAGTCAAGGGTCATTTGACGGTCATCTTCTTCAAACACGTTGTCACCCATAGAGTCGAGACGCTCGACGTATTCAGCAAGGTCTTCATCTTCACTAACGAGTTCATCGACGCGACCTTCGTATGCATCGATGGCCTCACCGAGTGCAGCGACCGGCGCCGGAGTTCCGATGATCTCGCATGCACGCTCGATGAGTGCTGCTGCAGCTTTCGGTGACGGAATTTGCGAGGCATAAGCTGGCACTGCCGCCCACAACGACGCAGCCGGCACATCGGCGAGGTGACATGCATCTTGCAGCACGCCGATGATTCCCGTTGGCCCCTCGTACTGGCTCTTTTGCAGGTCAAAACGATCGATGACTGCGGGGTCAGATGCGGTGCCGATGAGCTGAATGGGTCGGGTGTGTGGCACGTCGGCAAGCAACGCTCCGAGTGTGATGACCATGGAAGCTTCGAAATGTGCAGCCACGCTGATGACTTGTTCAGTGAAAAGGCGCCACCGCAGGCTGGGCTCTGGGCCCAACACGAAGATGACGTCACTTCCTGGTGTGGTGGCATGCCACATGGCAACTGATGGCCACACGATCTCGCGCGTGACACCGTTGTTTAGTTTGACGACTGGTCGAATGGTTGCAAAGTCAGTGAACACTTCCGGCACGATTTCGGCAAGTGGTTGGGCGTTCCACGACGTGATGAGGGTTCGTACAGCAGTTGACGCCGCATCGGCTGCATCATTCCAACCGGTAAATGCGGCGACGACAGTGGGGCGTCGCAACTGGGGCTGTGATTGCCACCGGACATGGTCGGGTGATGCCATTGACTTCAGAATCTACCGGCGTTTGGGAGACCCCGTGACGGGCACCAAACCGGTTCTATAGTGAATTCATGACCGTTCACATCACAATTGCATCGACAGTCGATGACGAATTGGTGACTGCGTTCGAGCGCCTGATTCCACAGTTGTCCTCGTCGAATCCGCCTCCGACGGCCTCCGAACTGACCGACTTGGTGTCATCTGACGCCAGCACATTGTTCATAGCTCGCGTCAACGGACAGATCGTTGGGTCACTCACGCTGGCAATGTTTCGAATTCCCACAGGAATTCGTGCGTGGATTGAAGATGTGGTGGTCGACTCGAACGCGCGTGGTCATGGTGTCGGTGAAGCACTGAACATGGC
>DCZD01000043.1:11341-11573 GCA_002331255.1 Acidimicrobiaceae bacterium UBA2093
GAGGCGGCGAATCGTTTGTATCAGCGCATTGGTTTCAAGGCGCGCGAGACGAACGTGTATCGCTTCGAACTCTGACATTTCGGACAGGACAGGTGCGATGACCGACCGTGACTATCTGTCATTGAACAAGGCCAACTGGAACTCACGTGTGCCCCATCACGTGGAGAACTACGGCATTGAAAAGTTCCTTGCTGATTCGAGAAATCTGTCTGACACGGTTGCCTTCGATGTT
>DCZD01000043.1:11835-12774 GCA_002331255.1 Acidimicrobiaceae bacterium UBA2093
CTTGGTGCACACGTCACCGGTCTTGACTTCTCGGCTCCGGCACTAGAGGTGGCGCGGAAGTTGGCGCGCGATATTGGTGCTGATGTTGACTTCGTGGAAGCAGATGTGTATTCGGCGACCGATGTATTGCCACGTGGTGCCTTTGACCTCGTGTACACCGGAATCGGGGCACTGTGCTGGCTTCCGAGTGTCGCACAATGGGCCGAGGTGGTGTCGGAGTTGCTCAAGCATGGTGGTGAGTTGTTCATCCGCGAAGGTCATCCGATGTTGTGGTCGCTGTGCGACCCGCGACCCGATGGTCTCGTCACCGTCGACTATCCGTACTTCGAGACCAACGGCGAAGTGTTCACCGAGGAGCACAGTTACGTCGATCACGAAAGTGCTGTCGATAGCCCGACATTTATCTCGTTCAATCATGGGTTGGCCGAAATTTTCAATGCCCTGTGGTCTGCAGGTTTCGAAGTGACGTACTTCGAGGAACACGACTCAGTTCCGTGGAATGCACTCGGCGATGTGATGGTGGAAGGAGCGCTGGGTGAGTGGCGACTGCGCGAGCGACCCGAACGCCTTGCCGCCACGTACACGCTTCGCGCAACCAAGAAGTGACGACCTTAAGCGCATGCGCGCCGGTGGTCTTATAGCTCTGGAGTGCGTGGCGGTGTGGTGCGTCGAGGGCGAAGCGCTTCGAACACACTGGTAAGTCGAATGATTTCCGCATCTTTGTATGCGGCTGCGGCGAACGTAAGGCCAAAGGGCATGCCGATGTCGTTCGCTGTTCCCATCGGAACAGTCATAGTCGGAATTCCGAGGTGACGGAACACCAGTGTTCCCGTTGACACCCACACACCATTGCTCCAGGCAATCGCTGCAGACGCCGGATTTTTGTCTGCATCTGACGGCGCGATGTCGGTGAGTGTTGGCATGATGACGGCGTCGTAT
>DCZD01000043.1:13024-32562 GCA_002331255.1 Acidimicrobiaceae bacterium UBA2093
AGTTCGGCTTCCGGACCATTAAACGGATCGATGATGCCGTGCTCGCGAGCACGAGTGACATAGTCGGCAAGATCGATGTCCATGTCGGTCATCAATTGCGGCAACGTGTCTTCGGGGTGTCGGGGGAAGATGCGTGGTCCGTCAGCGAGGGCCAGACAATCAAGGCCCGGCTGCGCATTCAACTGTAGGAACATGTCCCAGCTCCACATCGACAGATCCCACAATTCGAGGTCAAAGAACTCTGGTGGAACGACTCCACGATTGAAGATGCTCGGCGCCCCCGGTCGATCTGATTCATAGTTGGTCACTGCAGGAAAGTCGGACTCAATGACCGTCGCACCAGCTGCTTCAAGATCTGCACGAGCTGCGTTCCACAACTCAAGCATTGATGGGCGGGGTTCGATGCGCGCACCAAGCGATGCACCGACACCGGTGCCGGTTCCTTGGTTTGGGTCAGTACCGATGAACATGCGTGGCACTGCAAGACGCACGCCATCAAGTGGGCGATTCTTTGCTGCCTGTGTGCGCGCATCGGCATGGAGAGCGCTGAACGATGCTGGCCTAACGGTCATCGGGTCGGGGAGTGTCACCCATGGTTGCATGCGCCAGAAGTCACCACGAACGTCGGAGTCGACAGATACAAGTGCATCAAGCACCTCACACATGTCGGCCATCGTTCGCGTGTGCGGTACGACGACATCCATCGTGGGAATGAGCGGCCAGTTGCCACGCATTGATATGACACCGCGCGACGGGGTGTAAGCGCAGAGGGCATTGCACGATGCCGGTGCACGACCACTTGACCATGTCTCTTCGGCCAAACCGAATGTGGCAAAACTCGCAGCGGTTGCCGTGCCCGAGCCATTCGATGACCCAGATGCCCACGCTGACGTTAGAAAGTCAGCGTTGTACGGCGATTCGGCACGACCGTAGAGACCTCGTTGCATTCCGCCATTTGCCATTGGGGGCATGTTGGTGAGGCCAATGAACACACAGCCCGCTTTGCGCAACGTCCCAACTGAGAATGAGTCGTGCGATGCCATGAGATGTTCGAATGCGGGTGATCCGCTGGCGACAGTCATGCCTTTCACCATGTACGAATCTTTGGCGGTGAAGGGAATACCCTCGAGTGGCCCGCGAGACAGACCGATGGCTCGACGACGGTCCGATTCCTCTGCTTCAGCCAAAGCATTCAGATTCAGCTCAACGACAGAATTCAGGCGAATTCCCGCGTGGTCGTACACCTCAATACGGTGAAGGTAGGAACGCACTAACTCGACACAGGTGACCTCACCGTTGTCAAGTGCTTCGCGCAGATCAGCAATTGACTTCTCGACAACAGGGAAGAATTCACTCATGACTGGTTCCCACGCGAGCATTGTAGAGAACGCCGTATAACTTGGTTGCCGTGAACATCACAGCGGGCGATGCTGGGGGCGCGAGTGACACAAGAGATCACTGGCAAAGCATCTATGTCGCTAAAGAGCCGGGAGACGTCAGCTGGTACGAGCCGGTTCCGCGTACCTCGCTCAAAGTGATTGAGAAGCATGTGGGGCACGACGGCTCAATCATTGACGTCGGCGCCGGAGCATCGTCGTTGGTTGACTACCTCATCGCTGACGGGTACGCAGATGTCACTGTGTTAGATGTGTCTGATGCCGCGCTCGAGAACACTCGACGCCGACTCGAGACCTCATCAGTTGGACCTGCCTATGTGGTGGCTGATCTGACCAGATGGAAGCCGGGTCGCACATTTGATCTATGGCATGACCGTGCCGTGTTCCATTTCATGACGGATGCACGCATGCAAGCCGCGTATGCCGGGGCCATGGCTGACGCAGTGAACCCAGGTGGTCATGCAGTGGTCGCGACGTTTTCGGTTGATGGTCCCGAACAATGTTCAGGACTGACGGTCGTACGACACGACGAGGCATCACTTGCGGCACGCTTCGTAGCCGACTTCACTTTGGTTGAGTCGTGGCGTTCCACGCACACCACACCGTGGCATGCCGAGCAAAGTTTCGTGTGGGTGGTTCTGCAGCGCCGTAGCTAAAGACAGGGGTCAGCGTGGCAGTCGTAGGCATTGCAGTCGACGGAACGGATCGACACTGAGCACCGTGTTGTATCGGTAATCCGAATTGCAACCACCAAAGTCGACGTTGACCTTTGACGCATCGAGATAGTCAGTTGTGCGACCAAGTGGCCAGTCGCCGACGATATCGCTTGTGCGCAACTGTGGGGCGATCTGAGCGGGTGCGACAGAACCCGTGTAATTCCCGTCGTTGTTGATTTTCACGAGCTTGCGACCGACAAGTTCGGTGAGATTGCCGATTTGGTCGATTGCAACTGCCAGGTCTTGCTTCATCTTTCCGATGTCGGCCACGGCAGCTACCAAGTCGCCCTTCAATGTGTCGACCTCGCCTGAGATCGTGCGTACTGCAGTCTTGGCTTCACGAGCAATAGTCGAAGTGTCGTCGATATTTGAACCGAGGGTGTCAATCTGTGCGCTGATCTCGTCAACACGAGCGAAGAGTTCTTCGATGTCTGAAGTGGGGTCTACGTCAGATGGTTGTGAATCATCGTCTGTCTCGTTGTCGTCTGAGGTTGAATCATCATTGGTGGTTGTTGAAGTCGAGGAGGCTTGCCCGGTGTCATTGGGTGGTGCAGATGAGGTGACATCAGTTGTGGGGGTGGCGTTTGGTTCGCCGGTGAGAGCGTTGGTGACTGGCCGCACCAGACCGATGACGGCGAGTGTCACCGACACCGCGACCACGAGAAGAATTCCAGAACGTCTACCGAGATTGCCCATGGAACCAACGTAGGCAAGGGGTGTGCGAGTGAAGGCCGGCCACTTCGGTCATTACGTTCTGGGTAGTAATGTCAGCCATTAGATGAGGCCCTAGTGGAGGCCGGGAGGAATCATGGCGAGGCTCACTTTCGAACAGGCTCAAGAGAAGTACCGCATCGAGCGCGAGAAGCGTTTGAACAAGCGACCCGAGGGGAACGCCCAGTACAAAGAGCTCAAGGGTGATTACGAAGAGTTCGACCGTGACCCATTCGCCGATCCGAACTTCACTCGTGATTCACGCGTCGAAGAAGTCGACGTTGTCGTCGTAGGTGGCGGTTTCGGTGGCATGTTGACCGGCGCGTTCCTCACCAAGAAGGGCGTACGTAGTTTTCGCATCATTGAGAAGGCCGGCGACTTCGGTGGCACTTGGTACTGGAATAGGTATCCGAACTGTGCGTGCGACGTCGAGTCATACATCTATCTTCCACTTCTCGAAGAAACCGGCTACATGCCGAAAGAGAAATACTCGAAGGCCACCGAGATTTTCGCGTACTGCCAACTATTTGGTCGCCACTTCGACTTGTACTCGAACGCATTGTTCCAAACCGAGTGCGAAGACATGCGATGGGATGAGTCAGCGAAGCGTTGGACAACGAAGACCTCTCGTGGCGATGTCATCACTTCAAAATTCGTGGTCATCGCTGGTGGAGTTCTGCACAAAGCAAAGTTGCCCGGCATCAAGGGCATCGAGAAATTCAAGGGCAGAACTTTCCACACCAGCCGTTGGGATTACTCGTACACCGGCGGCGCTCCGCAAGAGAAGATGGAAAAACTTGCCGACAAGCGCGTCGGCATCATCGGCACTGGCGCAACCGCGGTGCAGGTGGTACCAAAGCTGGGCGAGTCTGCAAAAGAGTTGTATGTCTTCCAACGCACCGCAGCAAGTGTTGGTGTTCGTAACAACAAGATGACTGACCCGGAGTGGTTCAAGTCGTTGAAACCTGGTTGGCAAATGGAGCGCATGCGCAACTTCACGCAAGTTGTCACCGGTGGTCAACCCGAAGTCGACATGATCGACGACGCGTGGACCAAGATGCTTTGGATTGACACCAAGGGTGTGCCCAAAGACGAGGCCGATGCAGAGCGCATGGATCGCATTGATTACGAGAACATGGAAGGCATCCGCGCACGCATCGAAGAGATCGTTACCGACCCGGAGACTGCTGAGAAGTTGAAGCCTTGGTATGGCCAGAGCTGTAAGCGTGCCTGCTTCCACGACGAGTACTTGCCCACGTTCAATCGCCCGAATGTGCATCTCGTTGACACCGAAGGTCAAGGCGTCGACGAAATCACTGAGACCGGTGTTGTGGTGAACGGTACGGAATACCCGTGCGATCTTCTTGTGTTTGCCTCTGGTTTTGAAGTGACGTCTGACTACCACCACCGATTGGGTTTTGACCCAGTAGGTAAAGGTGCAGTGCCACTCAGCGTCGCTTGGGCGGACGGACCCGGCACCCTGCATGGTGTGCTCGGTCGTGGGTTCCCGAACATGCTCATGATCAGTGCCACACAAGGTGGGCAGGCCATCAACTTTGTGCACACCATCACCGAGACCGCCATCCACGTGACACATCTCATTGAGCGTGCGTTGAATGAGAACATTGCCAGTTTCGAGCCCACGGTCGAGGCACAAGATGCTTGGTTCGAAGTGCTCATCGGCACGGTGTGGGGAACGGCGCGCTACAACGCGGTGTGCACCCCTGGGTACTTGAACAACGAAGGTGGTGTCGGCACCATGCGCAGCGGCAAGGGGTCGTCCTACATGACGAGTGCGCTCGAGTTCGTCGACATCCTTGAGAAGTGGCGCGCTGCTGGAAACTTCCCGGGATACGAAGTCACAAAGAACTGACGACGTCGAATGCGGGCCCGGTCATGTGACCGATGTCCAGCTCGCAAGCAGGTCGTTGTGGAATAGGTGGCTGATGCGCAACTGTTGCACCCGTTGATGACACATCATTCAGCCGAACGTGACAACACCAAGACATCTCAGTCAATAATGCCCAAGGTGAGCGGGTTTGGTGCCGCCGTGCCGACTCTGCGTGATGGCGGCAGTGTTATCGACATTCGTGCGCACCAACGCCTGGCGGCGGCACTTGCGGGTCAAGGCTGTGACATCGTCCTTGTCTCTGGAACGACCGGTGGTGGGAAGAGCTTGCGACACGAGGAACGAGTGCAATTAGCCCGTGCGAGTTCCGTGTTGCCTGTCATTGTCGGAGTACCACGAACAGTGACCGACGCAGAGCTCAATGACTTCGCGCCTCATGTGCGCGCAGTGTTGGTCGCCTTTGGAGATGACGTTCCGGTCGATGATGCCATCAAGGTGTCGTTTCGAGCTCGTGAACGCGGCATGGAACTGATTGCGTACCATCACCCGTCGCACTACCCGGCGATGCGACCGTCTTGGTACGGGCCCCTCGCTTCCGCTGGAATCTCAGTGAAGAACTCCGACGTTGACCCCGAACGCCTCCAAGCGATGTGTCAGGCGGGTCTTGATGTTTTTGTCGGCGCCACAGATCGCTTGGTCGATGTCGCAACCTGGCGAACGGGAGTCTTGAGCGGAATTGCTTCGACGCACTTTGCCGACGTCCGTCTTGCAGCACAAGGTGACAATGCAGCACTTGAACGCTTGCAACAGTGGGAGCGCACGACGACCGATAGAACGCAATCACTCACCGACGAGGCTCGTCGCCTCATCGGTGAGTGATGTTCGCGTTGTAAGGGGAAAGTTGTCGCGAGCTGACTAGATGGCCGCTTCGCCGGTCTCGCCGGTGCGAATACGCACCACCGAGTCGACGCTGGTCACCCAAATCTTGCCGTCACCGATCTTGCCGGTTTGTGCCGCACCGGTGATGAGGTCGACGATGCGCTGGACATCGGAATCCGATGCCAATACTTCGAGCTTCACCTTCGGCACGAAATCGATGGCGTACTCAGACCCGCGATAGGTCTCGGTGTGTCCACCCTGACGACCGAACCCGCGCACTTCGGAGGCGGTGACCCCCGCAATGCCGGCCGAACGGAGGGCGTCTTTCACGTCGTCAACTTTGAACGGTTTGACGATTGCAGTGATGAGTTTCATTTTCTGTACCTCTTCTGTTTCTTATCAGCTGTGATACGCGGTCTCACCATGTTCGGCGAGGTCGAGGCCGTTGAATTCAGTCTCGTCAGAGACTCGTACTCCGATGGTGTTCTTCAACACCAGCATGAGAATCAAGGTGACGACGAATGACCAGACGATGGCCACACCGTTCGCCAGTGCTTGTTCGAGAAGCAATCCAGCGTCGCCGCCAAAGAACAGGCCCTTTTCGAAGCTCCCCTTGAAGAAGTCAGGATCAGCGAAGAATCCGATGAGCAACGAGCCGACGAGTCCGCCGACGAAGTGCACACCGACTACGTCGAGCGCGTCGTCGTAACCGGCCTTGTTCTTCAACTTCACGGCGTAGCAACACACCACACCAGCGATGAGCCCGATGAAGATTGGCGATGCGCCTGACACGTAGCCAGCAGCAGGTGTGATGGCAACTAGTCCAGCAACGATGCCAGATGCGGCTCCGAGGTTGGTTGGGTGACCGTCACGCAACCATTCGACGAGAACCCACGCGAGTCCGGCCGCCGCTGCTGCGAGGAAAGTATTCATGAATGCTTGGGCGGCCTGACCATTTGCAGCGAGTGCCGAGCCGGCGTTGAAACCGAACCATCCGAACCACAAGATGCCGGTACCAATCATGACGAGAGGCATGGAGTGCGGCGGTGCTGCACCTGTCTTGCGCTTACCGAGAACAAGAACAGCAGCGAGTGCGGCGATTCCTGCGTTCACGTGAATTGCTGTACCACCAGCAAAGTCGATGGAGCCGCGCTGGCCGAGCCAGCCGCCGTACACCCACTTGAAGATCGGAACGTATGCCAAGAACAGCCAGAACGGCACGAATATCGCCCACGCCGAAAACTTCATGCGGTCAGCGACCGCGCCAGAGATGAGTGCCGGAGTGATAGCTGCGAACATTCCGAGGAATGCCACTGTTGCCAGGGTCGAGCCGTCACCTGCCTCGGTGATGTTCTTCAACATGAATGCGTCGAAGTTGCCCAGGAAGTCGTTCTCAAAGGGCACTTGCGACAGCGAGTATCCGACGAGAACCCACAAGATGGGCACGATGAGCGCACAGTAAAAGTTCATCATCAGCATGTTGAGTACGTTCCGTCCCCGGTCCATGCCTCCGTAGAAGAAGGCCAGACCCGGGATCATGAACAGCACCAGTGCCGCTGAGATGAGGATCCAGGCAAGATTGCCGCTTTCCATTAATTCCTCCGTTTCGGGTGGGTTGTTGCATTTCGGTTTGGTGAAAGCAAGCCAGAAAGTAGGCGGCGACTATTTCCCGAATGTTTCGGGGAAAATGCGATGGCGTGAATTGCCCCGAGGCTCGGTCGCGATGGGGCTTGTACGGTGTGGGCCGTGGGGGACGGGACCGACTGGAACGACACGAGGTCTGGTTTGGCGGCGCGCCAGCAGGCCGCACGGGCGATGGGAGGCGATGAACGCCTCGCCAAGCAGCGACGCGACGGTCGTCTCGATGCGCGCGGGCGAATCGACGCGTTGCTCGACCGAGGTTCATTTCGTGAAATCGGGACAATGGTGGGCGAAGTTCCCGCTGATGCCATCGTGACAGGCACGGGGCTTATCGATGGTCGCCCCGTCATGGTTGGCGCCGAAGATTTCACTGTGCTTGCTGGCTCCATCGGTGCGGGAAGCAATGCAAAGCGTTATCGCATCGCTGAGTTGGCATTGCAAGAGAAGGTGCCGCTCATCATGTTGCTCGAAGGCGCAGGGCATCGTGCCGGAGAACATGGTGTTCGTTCACCAACAGATCTCATGATGCAGGCGAAGTGCTCGGGAGTTGTTCCGGTGGTCACCGCCATAGTTGGGCCGTCTGCCGGACACGGTGCGCTGATTGCACCAATGAGCGATTTCACACTCATGTCGCCCCATGGCGCAGTGTTCACCGCTGGTCCGCCAGTTGTGAAGGACTCCCTCGGTGAAGAAGTCACCAAGGAACAATTGGGCGGCCCGAGCGTGGCACTTGCAAGTGGGCTCATACATAACCTTGCTGACTCAGACGCAGATATCGCGTCGCAGATTCGTGCCTACTTGTCGTACTTCCCATCGAGCGCGTGGTCATATCCACCGGTTCGTCCGACGACAGATTCAAGCAGTCGCGACACTGCTGCGATTATCGACATCGTTCCTCGCAATGGTCGCCAGGCATACGACATGTGTGAGGTCATCACGTGCATCGTCGATGACGGTACCTGGTTCGAGATTCAGTCGAAGTTTGGTCGCGCAATCGTGTGCGCGCTCGCGCGCATCGGTGGTCACCCGGTTGCGGTCATTGCGAACCAGCCAATGGTGCTCGCGGGTTCAGTCGATGCAGACGCTGCAGACAAAGCGGCACATTTCATCGACGTCGCCGATGCATTCCATCTTCCACTTGTGTTTCTTGCCGACAATCCCGGCATGTTGCCGGGCTCGGCATCCGAGCGCGCCGGCGTGTTGCGCAGTGGCGCGCGTATGTTCGCCGCACAGACACGTGCACGAGTACCGAAGGTGAATCTCACGTTGCGCAAGGCATACGGGTTCGGATCGATGGTCATGTCGCTGCCCGCCTTCGATGGGCAGACAGCAACGTTCGGATACCCCGGCGCGACGCTGGGGGCGATGGGGGCGAGTGCATTCGCCGAATCGTTGGGCTCGGACAGCGACGAAGCCGAACGCCTACGTCGACTCGAGACAGATGCATCCATGCGCTCTGCCGAACGGTTCGGTTTCGACGAGCTCATCGATCCGGTCGATACTCGCCGACATATCGCCAGTGCGTTGGCCTTGGCTCTGAATCGGCGTCAGGCGCCGGCGGGGCCGCGCCAGATGTCCGCCGTCATGCCCTGAGCCTTCGTGGTCTTGCTTCCAGTCGACGGTGTCTGATACCCTAGGGGGTATGTGCAGAGAGATCACGTGCGATAGTTGTGGCAAGCCCGGTTGGGCCGGATGCGGAGCTCATGTCGAGCAGGTGCTTGGCCATGTCCCGAAGAACGAACGCTGTAAGTGCGAAGACGGCGATGGGCCGTCAGATGCACCAGGGGCCAAGAAGGGCTTTCTGTCGTCTTTGCTCGGTCGCTAACCACCAGCAACGATTCACGCGAGGCGAGGTAGTTTCGCGCCGTGAGCAACGGCGACTCGCTTCCCACTTACGACGACCTTGCACGGTACGCACCCGATTCGGGGTTGTACGACAGTGCGCCATGTCCGACATGGCTCGATGAGCTCGACCTGAAGCCCGCCCCACCGCATCTAAAGATGGGCACTCGGTCGCTAGATATGTCCACTTGGTTGACGCCAGATCAGTTTCGAGACACCGAACTCGCGGTGAAGCGTCGTTTGTTCGCCGAACGCGATGAGACAGTGTTCGCTTGTCTGCCCACTGGCGAGACAGCAGCGCGTGAGGCTGCTGAATTAGTGGGCGAGTGGATCGAGTCGCATGCCGGTGTCGCGGTCGACTGGAGAGTGCACCCACACCCACTTGCCGCGGTGTCGCTGCATGTGCAGGAAGATCTTGCGCTCATGGTGTTCCGCGACGGAGATTGGCACCTCGATGCGCTATCACTGTGCTTTCCCAGCATGTGGCGACTTGGCGACAAGATCGGAAAGTCAACCGGTGCCGTTCACAAGCCGGTACGTCATTACGAGAGTGACCTCTCGAACAGAGTCGACACCTTCTTCTCGCGATTAAAACCTGAGACACCGGTGTGGCGACGCAACTTGACACTGAAGCCCTACGCGTTTCTTCACTTGCCGACACCGACGTTGCCAATACAACCTGGCGGTCTCACGGTGACAGACGACGGATCACCTTTGTGGTTGCGTAGCGAGCGTCAGACATTGCGCGCTCTTCCACGTTCGGGTGCGCTGCTCTTCACCATTCGTGTGCAAATGGCGCCTGTTCGGCATCTCCGTGAGCGCAGTGATATTGCGTCGCGGATGCTGTCCATGTTCGACAGTTGGGACGGCGAGCGCACGATGGATGCCCCGACGGTGCTCGATGCTTTTGTGCCGTGGCTGCGATCAATTACGCCGTGAACTTGTCCTGAGAACGACGAAGGCCGCCGGGTTTCCCCGGCGGCCTTCGATTGAAGTTGTGACTAGATCTAGGCCGCGAGGCGCAGACCGCGGTTTACCATCGAGATGGTTGCATCTTTCACCGGAATCATTCCGTAAATGATGAAGCCGTTCGCGACGATGGTCATCCACTGATCGGAGAACTCAAGACCCCATCCGGCGGCCGGCGAGATGTCGAGTACCCAAACCATGAGACAGCCGACGACAAGTCCCCAGTGGGCGCCGATGACCGGCAGGCCGTGGATGATCTTGTCCAGCTTGATTGTGTGAAGAACGCTGTCGATGACAGCGATGACTGCAGTCAGCAGAAGTGCGAACAGCAGCAATGCTCCGAGTGTGTACATGGTGATTCCTTCCCCATTTCTGCAGGCGGGGGCCTGCATGTGGGAAAGTACGCCTGCCCTGTGGAAAAAGTGTGGATTTCCGTTGAAACCCTTGTGGAGTAGGGGCTAGAGGCTGTTGAAAACCGGTGGAAAGCTCTGTGGGAAATTACTTACCAAAGAGTAGGTGTTCGATGGCAATGGAGACCACCTCGAACCAGTTCTCGTCGCTTGTGCGGTCTGTGTCGATGTCGACCAGCACGCGACCAAGCGAATACGCCTGAATGAACGAAGCAACTGCTCGGGCGTCGACGTCACGTCGCACCCAGCCACGTTCCTGCGATTCAACGACTAGCCCGGAAATCTGATCGGTAACGAGTTTTTGTTCTTCACCAAGTGCGCGCTCAAGAGTCGGGCGGCCGTAGGCACTCGCGAGGATACTGATGCGGAACAGGCGCTGGTGTTTGCGGTCGATCGAGCCGACTGCCTCGGTAATCAGTCGGAGGCGCTTCCGAAGGTCATCTTTTGACGGTGATTCGAGAATGGCACGGCGAAGCACAGTGATGTCCTCGGTCACCGACCGTGTGAACTGCGCAAGACGTGCCGCTTCGATGAGACCTTCGCGACTTCCGAAATGGTGATACAGCGAACCACGCGAAATTCCTGACACACGGAGAACTTCATCGAGCCGCACTGCAGCCTCGCCGCCGTCTTCGAGCATCTGAATGGTGGCATCAAGCACGGCTTTAACGGTTGGAATGGCGCGTTCCTGCGCCGGCTCTGGAATGACTCCGCGCTCTTGCACGTGTCAAGTGTATGACAATACGACGCATCGCCATGGGGTCGGCTCTGGGAGGATGACGCCGTGAGTAGTGATGACATGGGTCAGTGGTTGCGCCGCAATGATGACGGTCGAACCCGATGTTGGTGGTGTGGCGAGGACCCGCTGTATGTGGCGTATCACGACACCGAATGGGGTCGGCCCGTGCATGACGATGTGCGCCTCTTCGAGAAGATCTCTCTGGAGGGTTTTCAATCTGGGTTGAGTTGGTTGACGATTCTGCGAAAGAGGGACAATTTCCGGCGGGCATTCGACGGATTCGACATGGAAACTGTCGCAAAGTATGGCGAGGGTGACATCGCTCGGTTGCTTGGTGATGCAGGCATTGTTCGGCATCGCGGGAAGATCACCTCGGTCATCAACAACGCCCGTCGTTGCACGGAGTTGATCGCGGAGAAGGGATCCTTTGCTGAGTTCGTGTGGAGCTTCGCGCCAGTGGTCGTGGAAGGTGACCGGTCTCAGCCGCCTGGTATTCCGTCGCATACGCCGTCGTCGGCCCGTCTCTCCAAGGAACTAAAGAAACGGGGCTGGAGCTTCGTTGGGCCAACAACGATGTATGCCTTCATGCAATCGGTCGGTTTGGTGAATGACCATCTCGACGGATGTGACGTGCGTAGTCAGGTCAACGTGGTTTGACCATGTCCTCAGCGTTCTGGCGTACTTGCCAGTCGTTGTCGCTGAGTGCATTCTGAAGAGCAGCTTCCACATCTGGCCCATCGAACGGAGCAAGTGCAAGCACTGCGCGCCTGCGCACCGCAGGTTTGTCTTTGCATCCGGCCAAAATCGCTGGTAGTCCGCGTTCGTCACCGATGGCACCGAGCGATGCAATGCTTGCTTCGCGAACCAGCGCACGTTCGTCGTGAGTGGCCGACGTGATGAGTGCATTCAGTTCATCGTCAGAGAGGTTCTCGCGCTCACCAAAGGCCCATGCGGCCATTTCTGCGACGTATAGGTCGGCGTCGTGCAACAAAGAGATAAGCGCAACACTTGTGTGATGGGCACCAAGTTGGGCGACACGTCGCCGTACATGCTCACTTTCATCGGTGACTGTTGAAGCCAAGTCCTCTTCAGTAAGGGTGCCCATGCGTTCGAGCGCACGAAGTGCACTCGAACGAGTCTTCGCGTGTGCACTAGACAGCGCGGCTCGAATGGTGGTTTCGTCGCCGGAAAAACCAGCGAGAATCGTGCGGAGGCGTTCTCCGGCTTTGGGATCAACGGACTCGTTCATGTGGCGCTCATGTCAGACGGTGTCAACGCAACACGTTGTTCACGATGCCGATGGCGTAGGCAGCAGCAAATGACAGCACGACGGCAAGAACCACACCTGTGACGATGGCCCCGAGGCCTAAGTGACCCGCGCTCTGCCAGCGTTGTGCCACTGGAGATATCTGCTCGAGCGGTGTGGGTTTGGTGGTCACCGGCACGCGTGAATCACTACGTGAGGTGGCAGGCTTGATGCGCCCGGCCACAATGAGGGCGACACATGCGCAGACCACCGCAAACAACGATCGGATCGTCGAATCGATGATGGACGACAACACAGACATCACAGTGAACGAAAGCGTACCGCTGACCACGTCGTCATGGCCGGCGCCGCATGTGCCCGGTCGTGTTGGAGGCACAGATCTCAACGATCTCGCGATGTTGCGACGTCGGATGCGGCGAGAGCGAATGGCAATTCCTCTGGTCACGATCTCATGGCTCATCATCCTGACGGTCGTGATCAGCTCTGTCATTCGCATCGAGCGATGGGAAGTTGCACCGGGCGAGGCCCTCACCGTGTCTGACCGTATTGAGGTCAAAGAAAAAGAAGGTGGCGACAAAGAGCCCGAGCGATTCGAGCCGAAGAACAAGATTCGTTTCGTCACTGCATTCGCTGGTCAACTCACCGCACTCGACGCATTTGTCGGTTGGATCGACCCACATGTGCAGGTCGACACGTTCGTCGAGCACTTTGGTGAGCAAGACCCTGCAGATCAGCGGCAGATTGCATTCCAATCCATGTTTGGTGCACAGCAAGTCGCCGAATATGTGGCGTTCTCTCGTCTTGGCTACGACGCAACTTTCAACCAGGGTGCGGCCGTCGTTGAAGAACCACTATGTCTTGAGAACCCCGACCCTCAAAGCGCTTGCAAGGTGCTCAATGTGGGAGACACCATCACATCGCTTGATGGCAAACCGATCGACATATTGACCGACATCACACCGGTACTGGCGGAACGGTCACCCGGTGACATCGTCGACATCACTGTTGAACCACGCGATGGAAGCAAGAAACAGAACAAGAAGGTGAAACTCATCGCCAATCCAGACGATCCGATGAAGACCTTGGTCGGCTTCACGCCAGCAGACACCAGAACAGTGGACCTTCCTTTCGAAGTCAGCATCTCGACGTCTGACATCGGCGGCCCGTCGGCTGGTCTCGCTTTCACCTTGGCACTTCTCGACGAGTTGAGCCCCGGCGAATTGCTCGGTCGTCGAAAGGTCGCTGCGACCGGAACAATCAACGAGGATGGTGAAGTCGGGGCGATCGGTGCTCTCGTACAGAAGGCTGTTGCAGTGCGTGATTCAGGCGCCAGGGTCTTTCTTGTTCCGAAGGACCAGACCGAGGACGAGATTCAGGCTGCACAGAAGGCTGCAGGCTCTGGCGTGCGCATCATTGCTGTCGCCACCCTTGATGAGGCGTTGCATGTGCTCGACGAACTAGGTGGGGACCCGCTTCCACGCATCAACACCTGATGCGCCTTGCCTTGTCGGGCGCCACGACAGGGCCCGATTGCCACCATCGCGCATGTCCACAGCCGTACTCTGGTTGTACTCATGGCCATTTCGTTCTCCCGCCCGGACCCGGCCTCTCCTGCAGCAGTGGGATCGGCCACGTTCCCCGTCAATCGACGGGGTTACGACCCTGCCGAGGTACGCGATTTCTTGCGCATGGTCGCGGCCGAACTTGCTCGCTTGCAGGAGAGGGAGCGGTTTCTCGAGAGCGAACTTCGCGCATTGCAGACAAAAGGCATGTCATCACCAGGTCGTCTCGATGAAGAGACTGTCACGACACTGTTGGGCGAAGAAGCAGCACGTGTGTTGTCGACCGCGCGCGATGCCAGCGTGCAGATTCGCAACAGGGCAGAAGAGTCGGCCACGCGACTAGTGCGGGAAGCAGCCGAAGACGCCGCACGCATTCGCGAGTCAGCTCAAGGCGAAGCGAATCGCATTCGTAACGACGCCAACAACGATGCTGAGTCGGAAGTCGAACTTGCGAAGCAGCAGGGACGCGACATGGTGTTTGAGGCACGTGAATATCGCGAGAAGGTGCTGTCAGAGCTTGCCCGTCGGCGTGACGCCGCACGTGCCCAGATCGAGCAACTGTTACATGGTCGCGATCGTTTACTGAACGCATTCGAGCGCGCGCGTATCGCATCTGAAGACGTCATCAACGGTCTCGAAGCCGCACACGATGAACCGGAGATGTTGGTGAACTTGTCGCCAACCACGGGTCCGTTGCCAGCGATGTTGCCAGCTCGCAAAACCGACCCGACCGCACCGACGCCGTTTGACCATGAGACCGCCGTCGAGCCGGTGAGCAAGCCGGTCGCTGATGCAGTCGACAGTGAAGTCTTCGACGTGATGGTCGTCGAGGAACAAATTGAGGTTGCCGTCGAAGTTCCTGCAGTGAAAACTTCTGATCCGGAAACGTTGGAAGCAGAAGTACAGTTTTATGACCACGCTGTCAGCGACACCGAGCTGCATTTAGAAGCCGAGCCATACGTTTCACCTGTGCACCCAGAAGTGTCAAACCCCTCGAATATGCATCCGTCGTTGATGGATGACCGAGACCAGCCTGAATCAAAAGACGAGACCGGTCCACTTGCCAACGTTGTATCGCTGTTTGATGGTCGTCGCGGCAAGAAGACCAAGGTTGCCGAACCAGAAGTTGATGTGTCGCCAGTGGTCGAAACCCCCGTTGTTGCGCCGGTTATCGAACCAGTTGTTGAAACGGTCGTGGCTCCGGTCGAGCCAATCAAGAACGAGCCCGAGACTCATCAATTGAGCAAGACGGCAGTTGACGACATATTCAAGCGACTGCGCGGATCGTCACCTGAGTCGGTGACGAAGGCTGTCGAAAGCAAGAAAGCTGAGAGCTCAACCAGCAAAGTTCAAAAGGACGAGCCGGTTGCGCGTCGACCACTTGCCGTGACGCCCGTAGTCGAACCCGAGAAGTTCGTGCATCGCGATGAAGTACTCGCGCCAATCATCGAAACACTCTCTAAGAAAATCAAGCGTGTTCTTGCCGACGAACAGAACTCGATTCTTGAGGTGCTTGAGAGCAAGAAGCGCAAGATTGATGTTGACGCATTGCTTGGCACCGACAAGGCGCACATCACGCGTCATACGGATGCCTTGACGGACACCGTCATGAAAGCTGCGATGGAAGGTGCGAAGACCACCAAGACCGCTCGCGGGTCAGTGAAGCGAGTGACGCCGGCAGCTGTGATGTCGGCGATGAGCGATGTGCTGGGTGAGCACCTCGTGTCGTCAATGCGCGCGAAAGTCGAATCAATTCTCTCTGAATGCGACGGTGATCGCGACGCGATCGCAGAAGGCGTGCGCAACACGTATCGCGAATGGAAGATGCAGCGGGCTGACGAAGTGGCTGCAGATATCGCATGTGCATCGTTCGTGCGGGGAAGTGTCGAATCACTTGAACCCGGTACAAAAGTGTGTTGGATGGTCGATCCGAACGGACCTGCATGTCCTGACGCTGAAGACAACTCATTGGCGGGTGCAACTATTTGTGGTGAGCCATTCCCAACGGGTCATACGATGCCGCCAGCACATGTCGGCTGCCGTTGCATCATTAGCCCCGCGCACTAGTAGCGTCGGCGCGAGTGCGCAACCCCTCTGATCTCCCCCCGAGCGGTCCTGGCGGACAACCGCCGTTCCGTATTCCCCAGCTGAAGTTTGGCCGACCCAGCAAGGGTCGAATTCTCGTGTCGATCGTCGTCGCTCTGCTGCTTGTGCTCGCTTTCAGCGCACGCAGTCTTTCATCGTTCTTTGTCAACATCCTCTGGTTCCGAGGGCTAGGGCAAAGCGACGTGTACTTCGGCATTCTCAGCGCAAAGGTGCAGCTCGCGGTCATTTTCACAGCTGGCTTCGCCCTCATCGCGTGGGTGAACCTCTTCATCACTGATCGACTCGCACCGTTGGTGCTTCCCAACACTCCAGAAGATCGTGCAGTGCTTCGCGTGCAGGAAGTCATCGGCAAGCGACGAGGGTTGCTCCGCGCCGGAGTGTCGATCTTCTTGGGAGTTCTCGCCGGACTGCCAGCAGCGACGCAGTGGCAAGAGTGGATTCTGTTCCGCAACAGGCAGGCCTTTGCAGCAGGTGATCCACAGTTCAAAGCGAACGTTGGCTTCTACGTGTTTCGTCTGCCGTTCGCAGAGTTCGTCGTGAATTGGGCGTTCGGGGCACTCATCTTCATCGTTGCCCTCACGGTGTTCGCCCACTTCATCAACGGTGGTATTCGTCCGCAGGCTCGAACCAATCGCATGACACCGCAGTCGAAGGTGCATATCTCGGTGCTGTTGGCCGCCGCCGCTTTGCTGCGTGCCGTCGGGTACTGGTTGGCCCGATTCGACCTCACTCGTTCGCAACGAGGAGTGGTGCAGGGTGCTTTGTATACCGACGTCAATGCACAACTCCCGGCCATCAATCTCATGATCTTGGTGTCTGCCGCGGTTGCAGTGTTGCTGCTGTGGAATGTGCGTCAGCGTGGATGGCGCATCCCAGTTCTGGCCGTTGGCCTGTGGGTCGTGGTCGCTGTCACTGCCGGCACGCTGTATCCAGCTCTCGTGCAACGGTTCGTCGTGCAGCCAAACGTGAGCACGCGTGAGTTGCCTTTTATCGAGCGGAATATCACGGCGACGAAAGCCGCACTTGGTCTTGAGAATGTTCAGCGCAAAGAGATCTCCTTTGGCGATGTCGACATTGAGGCAGCCGAGGCAAACGATCTGCCGTTGCGCGACGTACGACAGCTTGATGCTGTGCAGATGCGTAATCGATTCGGTCTGGACCAAGGACTCACGTCGTTCTATGCCGTTCGCGATCTCGACGTCGACCGTTACTCAATCGACGGTCGAATACAGCAGGTGATGGTCGCATCTCGCGAGTTGAACACCGACGGCATACCGAACCGCACATGGGTCTCTCGACACCTCATCTACACGCACGGATGTGGTGTCATCGCTGCGCCAGCAAGTGTGGTGACCGCAGACGGTCGTCCGTCATATGTCGATCTGAAGGTGACGAAACCACAGCTTTATTTCGGTGATCGACTTGACGGCTACAGCGTGGTGAACACGAATCAGGACGAACAGGCTTGCCCGAGCACAACTGTGAGCGAATACACCGGTGAGCGGGGAGTGCGAGTTGACAGCGTGTTGCGTCGTCTCGCACTTGCCATCAATTTCGGTGAATACAACTTGTTCGGGTCGCGCCTCATTACTGAAGACTCACAGTTGCTGTGGGTGCGTGACGTGCGTGAGCGAGTGCAGAAGATTGCGCCATTCCTGCGTTTCGACAGCGACCCCTACCCGGTGGTCGTGAAGGGCGAGGTCAAGTGGGTGATTGACGCCTACACAACCACCGACCGGTACCCGTACGCACAGAATGCAAACACCGGTCAATTGACTGCGAACAGCGGCCTCGATCACTCATTCAACTACGTGCGAAACAGCGTGAAAGCCGTGGTTGACGCATACTCCGGCGATGTCACCATGTACGTGGTCGACAACAAAGACCCAATCATCCGTGCGTGGCGTGCAGCGTTCCCGAATCTGTTCACTCCGAAGAGCGAGGCTCCGGCGGATTTGGTCGCCCACTTCCGATACCCAGAAGATCTCTTCCGTGTGCAGTCGAACGTGTTCGGCAAGTACCAGTTCGACGAAGCGAACTTGTTCTTCAACCGTGACGCGGCGTGGAGCGTGGCCCAGGCTCCGCCGATTGAGCCTGAAGGAGCAACCTCGGCACCTTCCGTAGCGACGGCACCAGGTGCGCTTCAAGTCGATTCCGTTGATGTGGCCGACGCGAATGTTGCGCGCTTCACGCCGTACTACACAATCTTCCACGCGCCAGATGGAAGTAGCGATACGGGAATCTTCTCGATGTTGCGTCCGTATGTTCCGTTCTCTGCCGACGACAGTCGTAAAGAACTGCGCGCGATGATGGTCGTGTCGTCTGACCCTGAGACGTATGGGCAAATCACCGTCTACGAGATGTCGACGCCACTTCCGCCTGGCCCTGCCACGATCGCCGCCGAGTTCGAGAGCGACCCGGTGGTCAGTGAAATCATCACGCCACTTGACCTTCGTGGCAGTCGCGTGACGTACGGTGACCTGCAGATCGTGCCGATTGCCAAAGGTGTGGTGTATCTCCGGCCGATGTTCGTGCAGCCGCAAGACGCAGATGCCAAGCAAGTGTTCGTACGCAAGATCCTCGGTTGGTACAACGGTCGCACAGTCATCGCCGACAATGTGTCACAGGCTGTCTCGCGATTGTTGCCCGGATTCACCACGAACCTCGGTGACCGAGTCGGCTCTGCAACCTCGGGAACGACCGCACCCACGACGACTGTGCCAGGGAGCAGTACGCCATCACCATCTACGACAGCGCCGACATCGACCTCCGAGAATGGTTCACCAGAGCAGTTGCTCGCGCAGGCTGATGTGCTGTTCTCTGAAGCCGATACTGCACTCGCACAGACGCCACCAGATTTCGCGACCTATCAGTCAAAGCAGAGCCAAGCACGACAGCTGGTGCAGCGAGCGCTGCAATTGCTGAACGGCTGATTCGTTCAGCCGCGAGTCTGACGGCGAATTTCTTCGGCAAGACCTGCGAGATCTTGGCGGAACGCGATCTCATATCGCGCCTGTTCACTTGCAAGGCGAACTTGTGATGAGCGAATCTGATCGATGGTCGCGGTCATATCGTTGTCTGACGACCGTGAGAGATTCTCGAGGTCGCTTCCCAGCTCGTGAAGTTGACGAGACAACTCAGAGCCCAAATTGCTGACCGATGTTTCGATGGAAGCGACGCGTGAGAGCAGTGCCGACGTTGTACCGGTTGCCGATGCGACGTCAGATACCTGTTGGGTGAGTTGGTTGCGCAACGACTCGATTTCAGCGGTGAGAGCGGCTATCGAAGCAGCCATCTGTTCCCGTTCGCGTTTTCTGCGTCCCATTGTCTCTGCCAAATTCATCGAGGTGGCAGGTTGTGAGCCTGCACTGTCGCTCGCTACGGTAGTGCTCCTACTACGACGCGGGGTGGAGCAGCCCGGTAGCTCGTCGGGCTCATAACCCGAAGGTC
>DCZD01000043.1:32728-35787 GCA_002331255.1 Acidimicrobiaceae bacterium UBA2093
GCTCGTCGGGCTCATAACCCGAAGGTCGCAGGTTCAAATCCTGCCCCCGCCACTATGAAAGACCCGTACGCGGGTTGTTCACGACGTGCAGCACTAGCGTCATTTACGTGACATTGCTTGAAGTTCTCGGAGTCATCGCGTTTGCCTTGTCGGGTGGTGCTGTGGCAGTTCGATGCAAAATGGACTGGCTCGGAGTCATCGTCCTCGCGGTTGTCAGCGCTGTTGGCGGAGGAACGTTGCGCGACATCTTGCTTGGAAACACCCCCGTGTGGTGGGTGAACGAGGCCTGGCCAATTGCGGTCGCCGGTGCAGTCGCAATTGTCGTCATCGCAGTAGGGCACCGTGTGCCGCACGTGTCACTTGATTCCCCTCGCGCAGTCCTCATCGCCGATGCAGGCGGACTGGCGGCATTCTCGGTGAGTGGTGCCCTTGCGGCGCATGCAGCCGGTGTGCCTGCATGGAGTGCTGTCGTATTCGGAGTTCTGACTGGCTCGGGCGGCGGAGTCATTCGTGACCTGCTGGCTATGCGGCGACCACTCATTTTCGGCGGGCAGATCTATGCGTTGGCTGCACTCGCTGGCTCAGCCACAACGGTTGTGCTCGCAGAAGTCGAGAGTCCGGCTGATGTCACGAGGTGGGTTGGCGTCGCCGTTACGTTCGCCCTCCGATTGATGGCAATGCAGATGGATTGGCAGTTGCCAAAGTTCGACGAATCGACACGAATCTCTAACTGACTACGTAGTCCTCACTGACAGAGCCGTTGCCTTGGTGACTGGCACCGTGATGGCTCAGGTGCGACGTGCATTACGGGCGAGCAGTGCCGCGAGAACTGCTGCGGCAACGCCGCAGATGCCTGAAGCGATGAAGATACGGTCGAAGTGGCCGACAGAATCTTGTCCGACGGTTTCGCCGAGGAGCACGGCAGCTATTGCCACACCGAGGGCCGTACTCATTCGTTGGATTGTTTGATTCAGCCCACTTGCAGCGGCATATCTGTTCGCAGGAACTTCGGCAACGACTCCGGCGTACAAACATGGCCACGCGACACCAGAGCCGATGCCTGTCAGCAGAATTGAAGGCAACCACACGCCGATGACGTTCGGTTCGTCTCCGGCTGCGACGAACATGATCAACGAACCTGCAGCGAACAACAGCCCGCCTGGTATGAGAAGAGTCTGGGTTCCACGGGTTCGAAGAAATCGTGCGGTGATGGGGGCCATGATTGCGCCACACAGTGCAAGTGGTGTCAACAGGATGCCCGCATCGCGTGCGCTGTAATCCCAGACGTCAGTGAGAAAGAGCACGTACCCGAAGAACACGATGAAAAAGCCGGTTCCAAAGACGAGGGTTCCCACATTCGAAGAACGAAACGTCGCAAACTTGAAAAGCGACAAGTCGATGATTGGAAATTCGGCATCGCGACTGCGTTTCACGAGATATGCAATGAAGGCCACGCCGAGCGCGATTCCCAACAACACTCGTGGGTCGCTCCAGCCCCATGGGCGGCTTTGTACGAGGCCGCCGATGATGAGGCTCATCGACACCATGATGAGTACTGCACCTGGAATGTCCGGTCGAGCATCGGTCATCGCGCGACGGTCCTCCTTTACGAACTTCAAGATGAGCAACATTCCGATGGAACCACTCGGCACCATCGCAAAGAACGCCCAGCGCCACCCTCCGGCGTCGACCATCACACCACCAAGTGAAGGTCCGAGCGCGGCAGCAATCTGTCCCGCGGCTGTGTAGCCAGTCACCGCTGTTGCGCGATGTGAATCTGGAAACGCAGCCACCAAGAGCGCAATGCCTGCAGGCGTCGCGAGTGCGGAGCCAAAGGCTTGGAAGACACGTGCGACGAGAAGAAGCGGAATGTTCGGCGCTAGACCACATGCGAGTGCAGAGGCGGCGAACAACCCGGCACCGACGAGCAACATGCGTCGGGGGCCGTACTTCGTGACGATGATGCCGCTCACGATGAGCGATGCGCCCGCCATGATCGTGTACAGGTTGATGACCCACGAAAGTGTCGAGGTGCTGATGGTGGGGAAGTCGTCTCTGATGCTCGGGAAGGCGACATTCGTGATCGATAGGGCCAGACCTGACTGGGACATGCACAGCGCACTCGCGAAGAGCACCACCCACGCCTCGCGGGGGACTGTTTTCGACGTCTCGGGCACGAGGTCGACACTATGTTGAGTACGTGGCCGAATCGAACCATTCGACATTGCATAAGCGTGCGCGATTCGTCAACGTCGACGATGCCCGGGAACATGCGCGACGACACTTGCCACGGATGGTCTTTGACTACATCGACGGCGGTTCGGGTGCAGAGCGAACGATGGCAGCCAATCGCGCTGCGTTCGACGACGTCACATTCAGACCTCGAATGGGCGAACCTCCTGCATCGATTTCGTTGAAGACCACAGTTCTCGGGCAGGAATTGAACAGTCCGTTGTTGTTCGCGCCGTGTGGACTCATGGGCACGATGCATCCCGAGGCAGAAGCGGGCACAGTCCGAGTAGCCGAGGCGCGCGGAACTATTGCCGCGATCAGCTCCTATTCCAGCAAGTCACTCGAACACATAGGCGAAGCATCGAATGCGACGAAGTGGTTCCAGTTGTATTTCCTTGGTGGCCGTGCAGGAGCCATGAGTTTGGTCGAACGTGCCGAGGCCGCTGGGTACGGTGCGATTGTTCTGACACTCGACACGAACGTGCCGGCAAGTCGTGAGCGTGACACCCGAAACAAGGTCGTCTTTCCGCTCGCATTCAATCTCACCACCATCAGGCGCTTCGGCCCAATGTCAATCGTTCGCCCTCGGTGGCTGTGGCGCTTCATGCGCGCTGGCATGCCCTTCCATGTGGCGAACGTGGTCGAGGCACCGTCGCTCACTGACGTGAACACGCATGCATCAATCTTCAACAGCCCACCGGGGTGGTCCGACGTCGAATGGATTCGGCAACGCTTCACCGGCAAGGTGGTGGTGAAGGGAATTCTCACTGCGGCAGATGCCCGTCGTGCAGTCGAAGTCGGAGCCGATGCGATCATCGTGTCGAACC
>DCZD01000043.1:36040-48140 GCA_002331255.1 Acidimicrobiaceae bacterium UBA2093
AGAGCCGAGGTGTACATGGATGGCGGCATCCGACGTGGGTCTGACATCGCGAAAGCGATGGCCCTCGGAGCACGAGCAGTGTTCATCGGACGTCCGTACCTTTATGGGCTTGCGCTTGCTGGCGAGGCTGGGGTGGCAGCGGTACACGACGTGTTGACGGCACAATTGACCGAGACGATGCACTTGCTCGGTTGCGATGATGTGCGCAAGCTCGACGCATCATGGTTGTGGTGACCACATGGAATCAGATCTGAAAGACATCGAGTATTCAGAGCGATCGTTTCTCGATGGTCCGCGCACACGTCTACGAGAGCTCGGCACCGTCACCCGAGTCACGCGCGAGCTCATCAATGGTTTCCGCCGGCTGCACTTCGTGGGTCCGTGTGTCACCGTATTTGGCTCGGCGCGCATCGCAGATGGAACTCCGGATTACGAACTTGCACGTCGTGTCGGAACCGAGATGAGTCGTCTTGGTTTCACAGTCATGACCGGCGGTGGCCCCGGCATCATGCAAGCAGCAAACCGTGGAGCAAAAGATGCTGGGGGCTTTAGCGTCGGCTGCACAATCAACTTGCCACGCGAGAAGCACGCGAACCCGTACCTCGACGTGTCAGTTGACTTTCGATATTTCTTCGTCCGCAAGGTGATGCTCGTCAAGTACTCGTATGCATTCATTGTCATGCCGGGCGGCTTTGGCACGCTCGATGAGTTGTTCGAGGCGTTGACCCTCATACAAACGGCGAAAATTCATGACTTCCCGATGGTTGTGATGGGAACCGACTATTGGTCATCGCTCGTGGCTCAATTGGACGACATGGTGACTCATGGGACCATCAATCGCGAAGACCTCGACCTACTGCTCGTCACCGACAGTGTCGAAGAGGCAGTCGCACACGTACAACGATGCGCAGTCGAACGTTTCAAGTTGCACCGTCGCCTGAAGCCCATTCGCGCACTTGGTGAGCACGCTCGCTCCTGAGTGTGAGTATCTACTTGTGAACTGACACGTACACCGCGGTCGCCTCGGCAACCACGTTGTCACCATGGCGAACTTCGCCGCTCGCGAAACTCTTACGACCATCGACACCTGTGCCCCTAGCGGTCACAGTGAGCGGTGCACCAAGGGGGGTGCCTGCTCGAAACCGGATAGTGAGAGCGACGGTGAGGCCGCTTGCACCGGCAGCGGTGGACGCGACACCGAGCACTTCGTCGAGCATCGTGGCAACGATGCCGCCGTGCGCTTTCTCAGGCGGGCCAGACATCGAAGCATCGAGCACTGCGTGGGCTGTCACTTCGACTGGTGCATATGTGTCGCCAGGAACCGGAACGGGATCGAATGACAAGATCGGTGCTCGTGGGTTGAGCGGGCCCGAGCCGGCCTGCGTCACGTTCTCGATGCGACCATTCGCATGTCGCACGATGGTGATGTACGGCTGCCGGACTTTTGCGCGAAGTTGAGTGTTGATGTCGGCAAGTTCGTCGGTGAGAGATGCCTTGGTTGCGTCATCGATGTCGGTGCGCATGACAGCATCAAGCAATTCGCGGACCACGGCGACTAGTTCACGTGATTCTGCTGAAATTGAATCAAGCCCTGGAATATCGTCACCCATCGAGAGAGCGAGCTCCATCGCGGAACGTGGTGACGGTTCCGTGCTCATCGGCTAGGGAAGGTATCACCTTCGAGCGATGTTGCGCTGTGCTTCGTCTGGTCAAGTGTCGCTGGCTACTGTGCATCAATGAGTTCAAAACCCGACGTTGCAATTCCCGCTGGTGAACCGCCGGCCGATCTTCTCATTGAGGACCTGGTTGTGGGGACAGGTGATGAAGCAGTCAAGGGCCGCAATGTCGACGTGCATTACGTCGGGGTCGCATGGAGCACGCAACGTCAGTTCGACGCATCATGGGATCGCAACGACACATTCGAATTTCGACTCGGTGCGAGTCAGGTTATTTCCGGATGGGACGAGGGTGTCGCCGGAATGAAGGTGGGGGGTCGCCGCCGTCTCACCATTCCACCCCATATGGGATATGGAAGCCACGGTGCTGGAGGGGTCATCAAAGGCGGAGAGACACTTGTCTTTGTGGTCGACCTGCTGAACGTTTTCTGATTGTGTAGAATGTGATGACGGTTCGGTGTAATTGCACTGAATTTCACAAAGAAAGCATGAGCGGGGTCCGCCCCGCGTAGCAGTGGTGAATCATGAATATCCTCGTAGTAGGAGCAGGCGGTGTGGGAGCCTCGATGGCATCCATCGCAGAGACCCGGTCGTTCTTCGACTCGTTCGTCCTCGCTGACATCAGCAAGGAGAGCGCCGAACAGGCCATTTCCGCTCTGGACGACCCAGGGAAGTTTTCCGCCGCGCAGGTCGATGCGCGTAGTGAATCTGAACTGGTGAAGCTCATCCAATCGGTGAAAGCCGATGTGGTGGTGAACGCGTGTGATCCACGGTTGAACGAGATCATCTTCAATGCGTGTTTCACGGCTGGTGCGAGTTACCTCGACATGGCGATGAACCTGAGCGAGCCACACCCGACAAATCCGTATGAAGAAGTGGGCAAGCCGCTAGGGGCCGACCAGATCTCAAACGATGAAGCGTGGCGCGAGCGGGGGCTCTTGGCACTCATCGGAATGGGAGTCGAGCCAGGGTTGAGTGACGTGTTTGCGCGTTATGCAGCAGATCATCTGTTCGACACCATCGACGAAATTGGCGTACGCGACGGATCGAACTTGTCCATCGATGGGCTTGACTTTGCTCCGACGTTCTCTATCTGGACAACCATCGAAGAATGCCTGAACCCACCGATCGTGTGGGACAAGCACCGAGGCTTGTACACCACGGATTGTTTCAGTGAGCCAGAGGTCTTCCATTTCCCTGCCGGAATCGGCCCTGTCGAGTGCGTCAACGTGGAGCACGAAGAAGTCATTCTCATCCCGCGTGAGATCGACTGTCAGCGAGTCACGTTCAAGTACGGACTAGGTGCCGAGTTCATCGATTGGTTGAAGACGTTCGCGTATCTGGGTCTCGACAGCAAAGAGCGCATCAAAGTAGGTGATGTCCACGTATCTCCGCGTGATGTTCTCGCATCGGTGTTGCCGAACCCGTCAAAGCTCGGACACCTCATGCACGGTAAGACATGTGCAGGTACGTGGGTGAAAGGCACATATGACGGTGAACACCGTGAGGTGTACCTGTATCACGTGGCTGACAACGAGACCACGATGCGTGAATGGGGCTCACAAGCGGTGTTGTGGCAGACAGCCATATGTCCAGTCATAGCGCTCGAGTTGCTGTCGAACGGAAGTTGGAAGGGAACTGGTGTGCGTGGTCCGGAAGCATTCGATGCTGTCCCGTTCCTCAACTTGCTCGGGGACTACAGCACGCACCATGGCATGGTGGAAATGGGACCTGGTCTCTGGCCACGGCCGAAGTCCACGGGTCAGCCTGGCTGGGATCGTCCGGTGCGACGCGCCGTCGTGCCTGCCTGACACTCGTCTGACGAGAAGAGATTCAGCGAAGCACGACGCCTTGCGGAAGCATCTTGCGTCGACGCCACCACTTGCGCACAGGCTCTGTCGCGTACTTGCTCGTCACACCAACGAACAACGTTGAGATGAGCACGCGCGGAAGTAGATCGAGATTGCCGATGTACGGAGCAACAATGACCGTGAAGCTGAGTGCGATGGGGTACACCCAGGCGGTATCGGCCAAGAACTTGCGGGCATGCGAGCGATGAGGTTGAGCCTCTGACTGAGCGTTGAAGAACTCGTCGGTACCTGGTGTCACCGTGATGCGTTCGTTCTTGATGATGTCATCGACAAGACCGAGCAGTTCTTCACGCTTCGGCGAACGCTCCCATCGACGCAGGTGGATGACATCGATGAACCGAAACACCATGTGGTACTCATCGCTGTCAGTGCCTGGGCGAAGGGTCATTGCTCCGAGGCAACCGTCGGCAGAACGAACGGCAGTCAGCATCTCGTCGCTCCACGCAAGGAAGCGGGCATCATGGCCAGGTTCGACGGTGCGCGCGATAGTGACCGTGACCGAGCCTTGAGCGATGCGGGGCAACTTGCCCGTGTCGAAGTCGCCGGTCAACTCTGGCATGACACCACCGTAGTAGTGCGCGCATGCCTGATTTCGGTGATAGGACAGGGAAATGACAGAACGCAATTTCTACAATGCCGGCGCAGCACTGGCTGGTGTCAAGCAGCTCGATGTACCGGCGATGGAAGTCATCTACCAACTCGAGGTGTCTGGTGAGGCGTTCTACGAGAAAGTCGCTGCCATCGTGGGCAACGAGCAGGCCGCTGAGTTGTTGTTGCGAAATGGTCGCGAAGAACGCGCGCATGCTCGACGAATCGCAAAGGCCATCAGCATAAAGCTGGGTCATGAGTGGCAGCCGAGCGCAGAGGTAGAAGAGATTCTTCCGATACCGATGCCAGCGACCCTCGATGTTGAAGCATTCAAGGCCATGATTGCGGGTGAAGTAAACGGCGATGCTGGTTATCAGTTCTGGGCAGACAACGAACCCGACGAAGAAGTTGCGAAGTTACTTCGCTTGAATGGTCGCGAGGAATCGATTCATGCAGGGCGTCTGAACGAGGTCATCGCACTTCTGTCGTGACGAGTCTCGAAGTAGGCGTGTGCCGCCACCTAGTGTGACGACATGCGCGTACTGGTGATTCACTGTCATCCAGTCGCCGACAGCTATTCGGCAGAACTTCGCAATGCAGTCTGTGACGGAGCCCGATCGGGCGGACACGAAGTGCGGGTTCTAGATCTAGCCGCACAGAATTTTGCTGCGGTGATGTCTGCTGACGAGCTTGGCAGATACAAGGCGGTCAGTTCTGAGGTGAGTGATGACCTGGTGCAGCACATTGACTCCGTGATGTGGGCCGAAGTGCTGGTGTTCGTCTATCCGACGTGGTGGTCGACACTGCCTGCTCAGTTGAAGGGTTGGCTCGAGCGAGTAATGCGTCCAGGTGTCGCTTTCGTCTTTGATGAGAGAAACAAAGTACGGCCAGGTCTTCGGCAGATACGACACATCGTCGGAGTTACCACCTATGGCTCGAAGTGGCTCTACGTGAAGCTCATGAAAGATGCCGGCCGACGCACATTGCTACGAGCGTTGAAGCTGAACACTACTTGGCGTACGAAGTCCACGTGGCTCCCGTTATACGGCATCGATGGGGCCTCAGAAAATGAACGCACTGAGTTTCTCAACCGGGTCCGCAAGAAGATGGAGCAGTTGTGAACGTACTTGTGTTGTTTGCGCACCCTCTTTCTGATTCGTACGGTCGCGCGATTTATGACGAAGCGGTGCGCTCGCTCAATGTCGAAGGCCATGACCTGCGCATACACGATCTGTGGCAGGAAGGATTCGACCCGATGTTGTCGGCAGCTGAGAAGCACGCCCACTTCGCCGATCCAGAGGTGAAGACTTCGGGTGATTCGCTCCTGGCTTCTCACGTGGCAGACCTTCGCTGGTGTGATGCAATCGTGTTTGTGTATCCAAGTTGGTGGTCAGCACCACCAGCGGTCATGAAGGGCTGGTTCGACCGCGTGTTGATGCACGGTGTCGCGTGGACATTTCCCGACGGTGCGACACGACTGCACGCGGGACTCACACACGTGCGGCGACTCGTGGGGATCACCACATACGGGTCATCACGATTCGTGAATGCGCTCGAGGGTGAGCCAGGGAAGTCGACAATTCGACGTGGCTTGCGCGTGTTGTGCAACGTTCGCTGCCGGACCACATGGATCGCTCACTACGGGCTAGATCGATCCGAGCAACGAGACCGCGAGCTTTTTCTTGCGGCCCTCCAACGTCGTTTGCGCCGAGCGTTGGGCTGACCCTTCGTCGACTGTCACGGTCGCGCGGCCCGCGAGTACTGTCAAGTACGTGCGAACCCTTGTGTGCAAACAATTCGGACCACTCGATGACCTCGTGTTAGAGGACCAACCGACGCCAGCATTAGGCGAAAGTGATGTACGCATCGCCGTGACGGCGTGTGGCGTCAACTTCGTCGATGCGTTGTTGTGTGAAGGCAAATATCAGATCAAACCACCATTGCCGTTCCGCCCTGGCTCTGAAGTTGTCGGCCGCATCACTGAAGTCGGAAGCTCTGTCACATCGGTGTCGGTCGGTGAGCGTGTTTTTGCTCCGGTTGGCTTTGGTGGTTTCGCCGATGAAGTGGTGACGCACTCGATGCGCGTGTTCGGTATTCCAGAGGCGATGAGTGATGGCCAAGGGGCAACTTTCATGCAGAGTTATCTCACCGGATGGTTCGCATTGGTGAACAGAGCCAACGTAGAGGCGGGTAAGACAATGCTTGTGCTCGGTGCCGGAGGCGGTGTCGGCCTCGCTGCGGTTGACCTTGGCCGCGCCCTCGGACTTCGAGTGATTGCAGCAGCATCATCGGCCGACAAGCGCGAGCTTGCAGCGAGCAAAGGCGCGTTTGCGACGATTGATACGTCAACAGAAGATGTGAAGGAACGTGCGAAGGAACTCGCCGGTGGTGGCATCGACTATCTGTATGACCCTGTTGGCGGTGACCTTGGCGCCACATGTTTGCGAGCCATCGGCGAAGATGGCCAGTACTTGGTGGTCGGATTCGTAGGAGGCATTCAGTCGCTACCGGCGAACCAGGTGTTGTTGCGTAACAGGCGCATCACCGGTGTTGACTGGGGTGCGTGGGTTGGCCGCCATCCAAAGGAACACCAACAGATGTTGAAAATGGTGCTTGAGTGGATTGCCGACGGACGCCTAAACCCAGTGGAGCCGAAGTCGTACCCACTGTCAGCGGCTGTTCAGGCACTGAAGGACATGCAGAACCGTAAGGTCGCTGGCAAGGTCATTCTCGTTCCCTAACGCCCGATGGCGTGCGGCGAGGGCTGCAAGTTCTCAATCCTTGGAGCGTTCAAGTTCGTATAACGCAAGACCGACTTTGCGACTGACCCACATACCAGCGCCGGCTTGCACGAAGTGTTCTCCGAGGTGTCTGCGGTACCACTGTCCGCTGCGTGCTCGCACGTTCATGTCCGTCGCCCGCTTGTCAACGACATGTTCAAGATCATGTGACGTTGGCGCCTCGATGTAAAGAACTCCACGACATGCGGCAGCGAGATGTTCGATGGCTCTCTGTGTACCTGCATCAGCAAGGTAGTGCAGTACTCCGTGGCAGATGACGAGGTCGTATGTTCGCTCTGGTCGCCATGCCGTGATATCACGAAGTTCATGGCCGAACTTCTTACATGCATGTTCACTGACATCGGTCGAGTGCACGGTGACTCGCGGTCGATTTTCTTTGTACCAATCACGCCAGTAACCCGGACCAGCTCCAACATCGAGCACGCTGCGCACTGGTAAATCCCACCATTGACAGAAGGAATCGACGGCCTGTGCCAACTGAGCAATTTTTCGCTTCGTGTGGACAGGTTTGTCTGAATAGAAGCGCCGGTAGTAGTCCTCGTCAAATACAGCTCGAGCCATGCATCATTGATAACAGGTCACCGAGGTCAGAAAGACTTTCTGCATCTGGTGCTGTCAGTCATGGTGCGCAGGTAGCTGAACCCGTATCGACGACCGTGGCATCAAGAGAGTTCACGAACGACCAGTTGTAGCCGCGTTCGGCGAAGGTGAGGTCGAGTACACCGTGATTGGATCGGTAACGGAATTCGCTACCTGCAGCCGTGGCGATGTAGTTGTGTGCTGGGGCGCCGCCCAGTCCGCTGATGAAGAAACGTGGCCCACCGTCGCGTGGGCGTCCGTCGTTGCCGAGCGGTGCAAAACGTTCGTAGATGTGGTCATGCGCAGCCAACATGAGATCAGCCCCGCCGTCAACTGCAATGCGCCACAAGTCAGACACCGAGACGGTGCCGTATCGACCACTCGATACGAGCGGATGATGCATCGCCACGACGACACATTTGCCCTCGGTCGATGCTTTGCGAAGTTGGGCAGCAAGCCACAGCGATTGCGGTGATATCGCCGAGCATCCGTCAAAGAGTTGCCCGAGGCACCACGAGTCGACGACGAGCGCCCTCCACGGACCAAAGTCGGTGGAATAGTAGGACTGCGAGTTTGGTCCGAAGAAGCGTGTGTAGCCGTATGCGCCGGGCACCCCGTACTCATGATTGCCGCGCATAGGGAAGGTCTTGCTCGCAAATGTTCCCCATGTGTCGCGGTAGTAGTAGTCGAAGTTCTCCCACTCGCCATCGGGGTACTGCAGATCACCGAGTGCGAGAACGGCATCAGCAGACATGGAGGTAATGAGGCCAGCAGTGGATGGAGCACCGCATTGACTGCCGGCCGCCCCCGTGCCGCTGTTCACGTACTGGCTGTCGCCACACGACACGTCACCTGCGGCGATGACCCGTGCAGAAGTCGCCGTACCGACACCTTGTCGGTGCACACCGTCTGGCCACACTCCGGTGCCCTCGCGACGGGTGACCGCACTTGAGTCGCCTAACTCACCGAAGAGATTTCGTCCCCAGCACCACAAACCTCGCTGTACAGACAGGACAGCGCACGCATGGGTCACGCCGACGGAGACAAGTGAGGTGGTGCCGAGGGCCTCGGGAATGTTCACCACATGGGGAACATGTTGAGAGGTGCTCGTTCCATCAGCGAGTTGACCGTAGGTGTTGTTTCCCCAGCACCACACCGTTCCGTCCGCGATATTCGCACATGCGAATTCTTCACCGGCATGCACGCTGACTGGGTCGGTCAGGCGGACATTCACTGGAGTTGGTCGGGCTCTTCCTTTTGTGAGGCCTAGTTGTCCGGAGTTGTTGCGACCGAAGCACAACACTTTGTGGTCGTCGCTGGCTTTGGCGTTTGACGCGACAACACAGGTGAACCCGTTTCCAGCACTGACTGAACTAACAGTGAGTGTCCCGACGCGTTCAGGCTTCAGGCGGGCAGTGACCCCAGAAGTGCCCAGCTGGCGAGTGCCGTTTGCACCCCAACACCACAGTCGTTTGTCATTCGTCACTGCACAGGTGTGAGTTGTGCCAACACTCACTGCGATAACGCCACGAAGCTTTGTGTCGACTGGAACGATCGAATCATTGCGTGTACCGACTCCGAGTTGGCCGCGACCATTCGAGCCCCAACACCACAATGAGGCGTTCATCTTGATGGCACATGTGTGTGACGCTCCGACATCGACGTGAACGACACCGGTGATCGGGAGTTGTGTCGGAAGAAGTACTGCGCTGCGAATAGCAACCGCCCGAGTCGTTGGTGCAATTTGTGCTGTCGTCTCGTATGCGGTTTCCAACTGGCCCCAGCACCACAGTGTCTTGTTGACGAGCGTCGCACACGTGCGCATGCCACCAGCGTCAACCAAGGACGCACCGGTAAGAAGTGACGGCTGGAACGTGAGCGACATTGCAGTTGTGCCAGTTCCTAGTTGGCCGTTGTCATTCAGGCCTGAGCACAACACGGCCGTGGCCCGCAGGAGACAAGAGTGGTAGCTGCCGGTGGTGACATCGGAGATCGCGAAAGTATCTGCTGGTGTTGACACAGGTGCGGTGGTCGCTGCGACTTTGGCTGCGGCCGACGTGGACGCCGATGGTGCACCAAGGGTGACCACGAGGGTGGTGGCAGCAAAGACCGGGATGGCACGGAGAACGCGGGACATTCGGCGCATCAGGAACCTCACCGTACCGAGTCTTGGTGCTTGTCGAGCGTCGGGGCAATGAACAGCATGTATTGGTGGTTGAATTGTGCGCATGAGCATTTATTCGCAACACCTCTCAACACTCGACGGTCAGCCCGATGTACTTGCACAGGTCAAGGACAAAGTCACTCTCATCGTCAACGTGGCTAGCAAGTGTGGACTCACACCGCAATATGAAGCCCTCGAAACGATGCACAAGAAGTATTCATCGCGCGGCTTCAGCGTGCTTGGAGTGCCGTGCAACCAGTTCATGGGTCAAGAGCCCGGTACTGCCGACGAGATCCGTACGTTCTGCAGCAACTCGTATGGTGTCACGTTTCCGCTGTCTGAAAAGATCGAAGTGAACGGCGATGGGCGCCATGCGCTGTATAGCGAGTTGACGCCCCACGCTGATGTTGATGGTGTCGACGGTGACATTCGCTGGAACTTCGAGAAGTTCTTGGTGAATCGCAAGGGCGAGGTCGTCGCACGTTTCGGCCCGCAAGTTTTGCCCGACGCCGATTCAGTGGTTGCCGCGATCGAAGCCGCGCTGTAGTCAACATGAGCAACATGCCGCGTCCAGGCGCGGTCATGCCAGCTGAGTTTTTCGCTCACGAGCGCACCATCATGTGCTGGCCAGCGCGTGAGGAACTGTACGGGGATCTCTTCGCCGAAGCTGAGCGGGCACACGCCGAAGTTGCGCGCACCATTGCACGTTTCGAACCTGTAACAGTCATCGCAGATCAACGTCATGTCGAGCGTGCGGCGAGCATCGCCGGGGACAATGTTGAGGTGGTCGAAATGCCCATTGATGACTCGTGGTTTCGAGACTCTGGTCCGATCTACGTGCACGATGAACAGGGTGCACTGGTGGCCACCTCATGGGTCTTCAACGGTTGGGGTGAAAAGTTCTCGCCAATTGAGAAAGACCAAGCGATTGCGTCGCATTTCGCAAGGTCCCGCGGCGATGCACTTCGTGAAATTCCGATGGTGCTCGAAGGCGGATCGCTGAATGTGAACGGTGACGGGGTATTGGTGACAACGATGCAGTGCCTATTGCATCCGAATCGAAACCCGAACGTGTCGAAGCGCAACATTGAGCTACGCCTGAGGGAAGAGCTCGGTGCACAATCGGTTCTGTGGTTGCCGCACGGATTGGAATTCGACGACGACACTGACGGTCACGTCGACAACGTCGCCGCATTCGCGTCGCGTGATCAACTGCTGTTACAGGGTTGCGATGACACCCAGCGAGCAGACCACGCTCGAATGTCGATCAACGCCAAAATCGCCGAGGATTTCCGCGCACACGACGGCTCGCCTCTTCGTACGACCATCGTGCCAGTACTTCCATTCACCGAGGTGAATGGCGCCACCGTCGTGGTTCCGTATCTCAACTTCTATCTTGGCAATGACTTCGTGCTGATTCCCACATGTGGCCATGCGGCTGATGGGGACATGGTGGCGCTCATTGGCGAACAATTCCCGGGGCGCACTGCCATTGGTCTTGAAGTCGGGGCCGTGCTTGCTGTCGGTGGCGGCGGCATCCACTGCATCACGCAGCAAGTTCCTGCAGTCAAGAAATAGTCTCCACATGCAAGTGCTGTGACGCCGATGTGATCAGACGGGTGCGTCGCACGTACGCAGTGGCAACACCGTGCGTGGCAGATGGTCCCGTAAGTCGGCGAGAAGATCGTTCTTCAGTGATTGATGCGCTGGGTCGTCCCACAAATTCATCTGCTGTAACGGATCATTTCGGTGGTCGTACAGTTCACCTTCAGTGCCGTCGTGCAATGTCCCGCGACCCATTGATGTGCAGGTGAAACCGTCTCGATGAATCGTCCGCGATCGAACGACTTTGTCGAAGAGCACGCTGTCCCATTCAGTGAGTACGCGTTCGAAGCCGCGGGCGTGAGCATCGTCACTCGACACTGGTAGCGACGGAGCTTCGGCATAATCGGGTGCGGGCAAACCTGCAATGTCAGCGAACGTCGCTGCCAAGGACACAAGCCCAACAGGTGCATCTACAACGCCTGGTGAGATGTTCGCCGAAGCCGCCGGCTTCCAAATCAGTGGCAGTCGCATGAGCCCATCTACGTGGTAGGGGCCCTTGAACAGGAAGCCAAAGTCGCCTTGCATTTCGCCGTGATCGGTGGTGAACACGACGTCAACGTTGTCGTCCCAGCCCCGAGAGCGGATGGCAGCGAGCACCCGACCGATGGCCTCATCAATCAGCTCATTTTCAATGTGCGTCATGGCGTTGACTTCGCGCACCTGGTCAGCAGTGAGCGTGGCGGGAATCCACTTCGCAGGTGCTTCGTAGTTCGACACGAAACTTCCGTCGTACCAACCCATCCAATGCGCAGGTTTGTCACGCAGAACTGCTTCACGCCGCGCCGTGTCTGCGATGTAACCGGCTGGAAGATCCAG
>DCZD01000043.1:48384-57581 GCA_002331255.1 Acidimicrobiaceae bacterium UBA2093
GGATCGGGGAATGACATCCAGCAGAACCAGTCGTCGTCTGCAGCGAGTGAGTCGAGCCAGTCGATTGTTCGCTGCGCGACCCAATCGGTGTGGTACCAATCCTTGTTGATCGGGTTGTGGTGAACCTGTGGCGCATTCGTGTCGCCGCCACCTTTTGAGTTGACCTCGAGATCCATGTCAAGGTTCGGCAAGAACATGCCAAGCGCTTCAGGATGATTCTCTCGAATCCACGCTGAATAGTGCAGTGACGCTGCAGGCGAGTGAGTAGCGAACTCAAGATGATCAAAACCACGGTGTGGCACGCGGGTGCCATCTGGCAGCACGTGGAATGTCGTTTCGTCACCGGATGCGGCGATCTGGTTCTCAACAAAACGGCCGAACGGGTCGATCACTGGCTCGAAGTGAGCCTTGCCGATGAGAGCAGTCTTGTAGCCGGCGGATCGAAGAGTTGCGGCGATGCTTGGAGCATCATCTGGCAAGGGAACGCCATTCATCCACACACCGTGGGTCGCGACATGTTGGCCAGTGATCATGGTGCTGCGGGACGGCATGCACACCACATTCTGGGGGTGAGCTCGTGTGTAATTGATGCCTGACGATGCGAGTGCGTCGATGTTCGGAGTACGCGCCACGGTGCCGCCGTTACAGCCAAGCGAATCGAACCGCTGTTGATCGGTTGTGATGAAAAGAATGCGTCTACCCATCAGGCGGCTCCCTCCAGAATTGCTTTGGCCTTCTTCAAGCCGACTCCGGCAGCTCCGCCGATGACAAGTGCCAGCACATCTGGTTTCATTGTCGTGCTGTACACCGCCAGCGTGTGTCCGTGTCCGTCGTCGAGGACATCAAGCGTGCCGAGATGTCCGGTAACGAGCGGGTTGTTGACGATGGTGTACTGGAACCTGCGAAGTTCATGGTCATGAAGCACGATGTCTTCCTCGAACGTGAGGCCAGTCGACGTCGTCACCCAACGTTTCTTTCCCTCAACGCGACAGTCGGTGAGAGGAAACCATTCATGCAGCCGGGTTGGATCTCCCATGAAGTCCCATGCCGCGGTGGGTGAGCACTCGATGTGTTCCTCGCGACGCACCGTGCCCATCGACGCGACGCTACTGGTGGGCGTCTTCGTAGTCAACAGTCCTCGACTGTCGATATCAGTGTTGCCTTAGAGGCTCCAGTCGATGGGCTCACGACCAGCCGCGACTAGGGCGGCATTGGCTTGGGAGAAGGGTTTGCTGCCGAAAAAGCCGTTATGGGCCGATAGCGGCGAGGGGTGCGGGGCCTCAAGCACCACATGGTGGGCGCCGGTGATGAGGGCCCGCTTTCGTCTTGCTGAAGCCCCCCAGAGGATGAAGATGACGGGGTCGGTCTTGGCCGCGACAGCAGTGATGACTTCGTCGGTGAAGCGCTCCCAACCTTTTCCTTGGTGGCTGCCGGCTTGTCCCGCGCGAACGGTGAGCGTGGTGTTCAACAACAACACACCTCGTTGCGCCCATGCGGTGAGGCAGCCATGCGTCGGAGGATCAATTTCTATGTCGGCGCGAAGTTCGGAATAGACGTTGCGTAGTGACGGAGGAATAGCGACACCATGTTTCACAGAAAACGCCAGACCGTGTGCTTGCCCTTCACCGTGATACGGATCTTGCCCAAGGATGAGCACCTTCGTCTCTTTATGCGACGTTGTGTGCAGTGCAGCGAAGACATCTGCCTCAACCGGATACACGCGATGTTTCTTTCGTTCATCAGCGACGAATTGCTGAAGCTCTGCAAAGTACGGTTTGGATAACTCAGCCTTCAGTACTGGGTTCCAATCCGTTTTCACAGCCACGAATATACGCAATGGATCTAAGAACCTAACCAAGCAGGTGGCGACGTACAGATGCGCTGGCAAACTGATGGGCAATGGAAGCGGCACTCGCCATCGACATCGGAGCCACGAAGTTCGCGGTAGGCATCGTCACGCGAAATGGCGAGTTGCTCGACCGGGCTTTGGTGCGCATTGATCACCGGTGGAGCAGCGAGCAGTTATTCGATGAGTTGTCGTTTGCGGTGAAAGAGCAAACGACTCGGGCACGTGGTCATCACGATGCAGATGTCATGGTTGTCGGTGTCGGGTGTGCGGGGCCAATCACGCGCAATGTCGAGACTGTGTCACCGCTCAACATCGGACATTGGATTGATTTTCCTCTGCGTGAGCGCCTTGCAATTTCGACGTCACTTCCCGTGTTCGGTGACGGTGACGCCAAAGCCCTTGCACTTGCCGAGGGCTGGCTCGGAGCAGCCAAAGGGGTCGACAATTTCATGGCCATGGTCGTATCCACTGGGGTCGGCGGGGGCATTGTGCTGAATGGCGAACTGCTGGAGGGTGCCACGGGCAACGCCGGCCACGTGGGCCATGTGGTGGTCGAGCCGAACGGCCGTAGGTGCACGTGTGGGGGGCGCGGCTGCCTCGAGGCCGAGGCCTCAGGGCCTGCAATCGAGGCGATCACCGGTCGACCACCAACCCAGCCGACCTACGAGACCATGGTGCGCACTGGTCGCCTGGTGGGGCGGGTGGTCGCATCAGTGAGCAATCTCCTTGACTTGAAACTCACCGTTGTCGGGGGAAGCGTCGCTCTTGGCTTTGGTGCCACGTTCTTCACTGCGGCACAAAAGACGCTCGACGAGTTGTGCGGCATCGAATTTACGCGCGGAGCCAGAATTGTCCCGGCTCGACTCGCCGATGAAGGGCCACTTGTCGGGGCAGCAGCGGTTGGCTGGCGCGGTCTCAATCGCAGTTGAATGACACGGCAGCTACACCGGCCGCATTCATGGTGCAAGTAGTCGGTACAAGCGCTCAATCGGACCTTGACCGATGTAGCGAGTCCACCACAACACGAAGGTGAACCCGAGGGCGATGCACGCGAGTGAAATCACGAGCGCAGTGTCGAGTCCTGTTTCAGACGCGGCACCGAAGACTTCGACAACTAGCTCATAGAAGACCACGTGGAATATGTACATGGTGAGACTGGTTTGACCGACACGAGTGAGTGTTGTCACCAATGGCGAACGAGACCGCGTCTCACATAGGTACGAGATAACAACGATGACGAGCAGGGTTGTACCGACAATCCCGACGGTGTACGGGATGCCGGCTGTATCAGGATCAGTTGACGACACCGACAAGATGAAGGTAGCGCCAGCAGATTCATCGCTGAGTTGGTAAACCACTTCACGCGTGGCGTAAGCCCCCACGATGAGCGACACTGCGATGAGAAGTAGTTGTCGTCGCATTCGCGGCAACTGATTGATGTTGCGTCCGAGCACGATTCCGACGCAGAGGAACACCAACCATGGAAACACAGGATGCGTGTAGGAAAGAAACGTGCGTACGAGAAGGTCGTTGACCGAATCGATTGATGGTGGGTCTAGCCACGATGTGAAGTTGCCATCGACGAGGCGCTCTGCGCGAACACCTTGCACGATTGCAGGAACAAGAGCGATAGGAGCACAGAGCGCTATCAATTGTCGTGACGACAAATGAATGAGTAACGCAGCAAGCATGAAGTATGCGCCGTAATAGAAGATGATTGTTCCCGGCCAAAACCACTCGAGTACGAATCCGGCTGCGTACAAGATAAAGCCACGACGTACCAACCGAGTGGACAATGATGCAGATGCTCCACCGGCGGAGCGTTCCATGAGTGCAATGGCGACACCGGCGACACAAACGAAGACGGCGGCGAAGCGAGTGGTGAGAGGACCGGTGTCGGGGTTAAACAGGCGTTCCCACACGGAAGGAACGAGCGGGCTGGATGCACCCGTGCCATTCAGGTACGTGTGGAAATTCAAGGCCACCACACCGGACAGCGCGAGGGCACGGGTCACATCGGGCCAATTGAGTCGTGGGCGACCATCAGACGTGAGGTTTGATGGACGTTGGTGGGTCAGGCCGTCCACTGCAAAAGGTCCACTTGCACGTGGGTGAGTGGGCGCTGTACATCGATCCACTCGCCAACTGCCGGAATGGCGCGCCCGCGTGCCACGAACAACATGGACGTGTGCATATGTGGCGGTTCGAGCAGGTTCAACCGACTTTGTTGGTAGTGGAACGGGCTTCGTCCATCGTCGAGGGGCGACACGCCATGGGCACTACCCGCGCCGACGAGAACGACTTGGCCAGGACCATTGGTTGGGGTCAACCGATAACCAGCTCGCTCACCAGCTTCGAGGTCGTGCGAACCAAGTACGTCGGCAGTGAGATGCATCATCGACTTGTCTCCGTGCCACAGTTTGGTGCCGAGCCGCATCTTGAAAATTCTGTTTGCATGTGAAGAGTGCAGGCGTTCGTACGTCGCAACATCAAGATGACTGACGTACACCGGTGCATCTGTTGGCAACTTTTCCAGCCACTTCGTGATGTCATCAAGGTGCAGAGACATGTCTCCATCGAGTGGCGGATGGACAGAGAATCCGTGCACTGTAAGTGGAGAGCGTTCGATTACGTTCAGAAGTTTTTTGAAATCTTGGGGCGAGACTCCGTGGCGCTTCATCGAAGATTGCAGCTTCACCATGACTCGACCAGACCAACCAAATCGCGACAGCGCACCGACATGGTCGACAGAGCCCACGGTGAGCACTGTCGACTGGGGAAGTGTTGATGGAGGCTGAGTCATGGTTGGTGTGAGCACGATTGGAGTGACACCAGATGGAATGTCACGCGCTTCAAAAACCGTTCCTACGGCGATCTCATTCGACAACTGTCCGGCAAGAGGCATGAGGTTCCATCGACGAAAGCCGTAACCGTTTCCTTTGACAACAGGAACGATGTTTGGATACGACCTAGCGACAGATTGAACGTGCTGTTTCCATGCAACTTCGTTCACAGTGAGGCGGAGGGTCACCCCGTCACGCTATCCCGAGACGGAAGAGTTGCTCATCGGGAGGAATCTCGGGAGGAGTGCGTTCATGTCGCGGGCTGAAAAACCTTTCACCCAGACGCCGGCACCGTACGAAAACTTCTCCAGCGTGCGCAGGAAGAGAAAACTGAACGGGTCAAGTGTTGGTTGACGGACATACGCGATGAGCCCCGGGACTGCGATGGACAGTGCAAGAAGGCCACTGACAGAGTCAGAGAACGTTGCCATGACGACGATGATCGGCCACCACACCTTTACAACTGCATCTGCGAGACGGTCACCAGTGTTCAAAAAGTTTTTTACAAACATTGCAAGCATGAGACGGTTGGTTATGTGCTGTCGTTTGAATTGCTGTGTCATAAATGCGAGATCGAGAAGAGCACATGCGAGTGCGACCGCGGGCCAGCCGGCACCCAAGCACACCCAGCTCATGACACTGGTCGGACGCGCTCGAAGAGGAGCCAATCGACCTCTATGTCGTGTGGCGAGGTCAACAGTGCTCGAGCCGTAGTTGAAGCGTTGAGTGAGAAATGGCAAGAGTCCACGACGCGTCTCGTGTGTGCATGTGACCGATGGTTCGTAGCGGACAACGACGTCGGCGGCGATGAGTCTCCATACAAGGTCAACATCTTCACCACATCGCAGCGTCTCATCGAAACCGTGCAAGTCTCGAACTGTTGCTGTCTCGCACACCAGCACGGCACTTGGTACGTATGACACGCGAGCACCATGTGCAACTTTCGTCGCATGTCGACCCATGTCGAGTGGCGCGGTGTTGCGTTCAAATCTCGCAAGAATGCTCCGCCTCTTCGACGCCAGGACACGTGGTGCAACAACTTTCGCCGCAACACGATGTTGGACGGCTACGTGGTTGGCGAGTTGAGCGGCGAGAACGCAGACATCTGCTCGCGTGATGTGAATGTCAGAGTCGATGAAGGCGACGAAAGGAGTTTCGACTAATCCAAGTCCGTGGTTGCGAGCAGCTGCGGGACCACTATTTGAATCAAGACGGACAACAGTCGCATGCGACACATGAACCGCGATTGGCGATGCGTCATCGATGACGATGACAGGGAGCCCTCCGAGGGCGTCAACCAGAGCCTGCAATCGCCGGAGATGAGCGGCCTTCGCGGCATATGCGGGAATGACCACGGTAACGAGGGCGGCGTCGAGATGGCCTTCCACCAAGGGGTGTAGCGCCCCAGCGGTGATCAGGCGTTCGGTCAGTGGGTCGTGTTCCTGGGTAGGTGTGGCCCCATTTTCCAGGTCCACAACAGCGGCTCGGCCGGCATCTGAGAGCCGAAAAAACCTCACCGGAGATCCGGCAATGAGCTGGTTGTCGTGACGAATCCACAATCTGTCCCGACGCAACAAATGTGCAGTCATAGATGATTTGCGATCATGTCGCTCACGTCGGATGGTTTGTTCAGCCATTCCTTGATTGCCGAGTGAAGGAGACGCACAAGATCGGTGGTCCACTGAGAAAGCATCTCGTCACCAAATGACGCGCTTGCCAAGGTCGCATCACCAATGACCCCGTTCGGCGACACATTGTGAACGCCATGATCTCTCATCTGGGAAATGAGATGATGTGTATCACCGATGGCGCCGACCACTATCTGGCTGTGGCGGACATGTTCAGAGTCAATAGCCATCATCACCGATGTCTCCAGATGACCGGCATGCAAGTCTCCGTTGCTTTCGAATGTTGGTGTCCAGAACTTATGTGGCACACCATGATGAACGAGAGCCGATGACGACGCCTTCATCGATGAAACATTTCCGCCATGTCCGTTCACAAAGACGATGCCGCGCAAGTGTGGAGAGTTCTCGCTCAACGACCGCGCAATGAGAGTGAACGTGCGCTCAGCACTTTCGGTAGCGATGCTCGCGGTACCTGCAAAGCCATGATGTTCATCACTTGCCGTGTAATTCACTGAAGGGAGAACAAGAAGCCGATTGTCGCCGATGAAGCCGCATGCACGAACACACAGTGTCGATGCGATGACCGTGTCGGTGTCGAGCGGAAGATGTGGTCCGTGTTGCTCCCACGAGCCGAGCGGAACTATCGCGATGTGAGGAGTGTCGAAGTCCGACGAGTACAACCTCGTAGAACTCACGCTTGTCCGACGTTGTGTTCTTTGCCAGCAATCAGACGTTTGATATTGGACACATGTCGAATTTCAACAAGCACACCAAGTGCGACAATCGTAAGAATTTCCCACAGCGGTGTGCCTTCAAGTACGAACAGTATCGGCACGAGTGGCACGACAGCGATGGATGCCACGGATGCTTTACGCGTGAGCTTCATGACCGCGAGCCACACGAGGATTGAGACAAGACCAGTGATGATGTGAGTGGCCAGTAACACGCCACCGCCAGTAGCGATGCCTTTGCCACCTTTGAACCGACGCTGCACGGGGAACATGTGACCGAGCAGTGCAGCTGCTGCGCATACGTAGGCCTCGGGCCGATCAGCAATGACAAATCCGAGAATGACCGCGACTACGCCCTTGCCGGCATCAAGAGCGAACACCAGCACGCCGAACTTGGTGCCCAACGCTCGCGCAATGTTGCTGGCGCCAGGGTTGCCAGAGCCAAACGTGGTGATGTCAATGCCACGGCTCTTGGCCACCATCACCGCACTGGGAAAGGTGCCGATGAGATAGGCGACAATAAAAAGGATGACGATCGCGTAAGCCATAAGTAGTGGTGAAAGGACTGTAGTCAGCGGCTGCCGGCGATGCTCGGAACCCGTGCCGGCTTCGAGTGATCTTGTGACGGACGCGGAACCAGAGAGACGGGGACCGACGCGAGCATGACATCAGCATCGCCGCCAACGCACTCGGGGTCGGGGCCGTCAAGTGGCAGTCCGGTGAAGAATTTTGCCGCCATGCAGCCACCCTGGCATTCGTCATATGCGCCGCACGATGCACATGCGCCAGCGCTCTGTGGCTGACGCAAATCAATGAACAGGTCAGACTCACGCCACACTCGTGTGAATCCGCCAGCGTCGAGCACATTGCCTGCCTTGAACTCATCGTGGATGACGAACGGACAGGCGTAGACGTCGCCAATCGGGTCAATGAGGCACACCACACGGCCTGCTCCGCACATATTGAGACCCGGCAATGCCGGCCCGAGTGCATTCAGATGGAAGAAAGAGTCACCAGTGAGCACGTTTTCACCATGTGCTGACAACCAGTTGTAGATGTCGCGTTGCTGGGCGTTCGTCGGGTGCAATTGATGCCATGTGTGGGCGCCACGACCGGCAGGGCGAAGACGCGTGATACGCAATTGCGCACCGTATGAGTCTGCAAGTGCCTTGAACGAATCAAGTTGCGACACGTTCTGACGCGTAACGACGACTGAAATTTTGAATGGGCCAAACCCAGCAGATGCAAGGTTGTCCATCGCACGACGGGCAGTGTCGTAAGAACCGACTCCACGTACAACATCATTTGTTGCTGCATCGGCACCGTCGAGGCTGATCTGGATGTCGAGGTAATCCATATCGGTCAAGCGCTTGGCTTTGTCTTTGTCGATGTATGCACCATTTGTCGAGAACTTGACGCCAATTCCTTTTGCAACTGAGTACTCGACGATTTCGAAAAAGTCACGACGCACCATCGGCTCGCCGCCACCGATGTTGATGTAGAACACCTGCAGTGCGGCAAGTTCGTCGAGCACTTGCTTTGCCTGTTCGGTGCTCAACTCGCGCGGATCACGACGACCACTGCTACTGAGACAGTGGATGCACTCAAGATTGCACGCGTAGGTGAGTTCCCACGTGAGGCAGATGGGTGCATCAAGGCCACCCTTTAGTTGTTCGACGAGCGGGCTAACGGACACGAATGATCTCCGATGAGATGAGAGAGTCGATGGCGGACTGGAAAGAGTCCCACCGTTGAGGTTCGATTTCGGATGCGACGAGAGCTTCTTCCAATGTCGGATGCGTTGACAACGACTCGACAACCTTCAGCATGTCGCGCGAGCGCAGGAACACGAGTCGACGGTTGTCGTAGTGGTAGGCGAGCGCGCCGAAAGGTTCGGGCCGCAAGGCAACTTGCGGGTGCACCTCGAGCGCCGCGGTCAGTAGACGCCGCACATGCCGTCGATGGAAATCTCCTCGACGAGGAGTTCTTCGACCACGGTGGCGGCCTGTGTGTCGGCCGAGCTGGTGTCGTGACCGGTGTTGTCGGTGTCGACGAGTGTGTCTTTCTCCATGTTCTGAGCGTAACCACCTCGATGGTTACGGGGGAAGGCCAGGAGGGCGTTTAGGTCTCGCCTCGTCCTGTCGAC
>DCZD01000043.1:57817-63907 GCA_002331255.1 Acidimicrobiaceae bacterium UBA2093
CGTCATACTGACGAGGCCGTTAGATAAGGTCAGTTCTCACCGCCTAGGGGAGGCGGGGCTCGGAGGCGGCGACCAGCGTGAAGACCCAAGCAGCGATTCTCTGGGAAGTGGGTGCCCCCTGGAGCGTGGAAGAGATCGATCTCGACCCGCCCGGCCCTGGTGAAGTTCTGGTGAAGCTCGCTGCATCAGGAATGTGCCACAGCGACGAACACTTGGTCACAGGTGATCTCCCGTTCGCCTTGCCGATGATCGGTGGCCACGAAGGCGCCGGAGTTGTCATGGAAGTTGGTGTCGGAGTCAGTTGGTTAGCGCCAGGTGACCATGTTGTGTTCGGATTCATTCCATCGTGTGGACGTTGCCCGAGTTGTTCTCGTGGCCATCAGAACTTGTGTGACCTTGGCGCGAAAATGGGCGGAGGTCGACAGATCACCGATGGTACGGCACGTCACCATGCACGGGGCCAAGATCTCAGCCTCATGTGCATCCTTGGGACGTTTGCGCATCACACGGTCGTGAATGAAGCATCGTGTATCAAGATCGACAACGACATTCCGCTTGATCGTGCATGTCTCACAGGCTGCGGTGTCGTCACTGGTTGGGGAAGTTCCGTGTACGCAGCAGAAGTCGCGCCCGGTGACACCGTTGCCGTTGTCGGCGTCGGTGGAATCGGAGCCAATGCTCTGCAGGGCGCGAAGCTTGCCGGCGCGAAGCGCATCATCGCCATTGATCCCGTCGAGTTCAAGCGTGAGAAGGCGATGGAACTCGGGGCGACACACACGGCAAGTTCAATGACCGAAGCGGTTGAACTGATTGGCCAGATCACGTGGGGTCAGATGGCGAACAAAGTCATCATGACCATGGGCGTCGGCAGTGGCGAGCTCATCGGTCAAGCAATGGCTCTGGCGGGTAAGCGCGGCCGGGTGGTCGTTACCAACCTGCATCCAGCACTTGAGTCGAGTGTGACGATGAGCGGTCTCGACCTGACGTTGTACGAGAAGCAACTCGTGGGCTCTCTGTTCGGTTCAGGAAACCCTCGCGCCGACATTCCAAAACTGTTGAATCTGTATCGCGACGGGTTGCTCGACCTCGACGGACTCATCACGCGTCGATATCCGCTCGAAGGCGTGAACGACGGATATCAAGATATGCGAGACGGCAAGAACATTCGCGGTGTGTTGGTCTACGACTGACACGCCACATTCATCATTCTCAGAAAGGGAACAACATGAAGTCAAAAGCAGCAATGATCCACGGGCTCAACCAAGAGTGGAGCGTGGAAGAAATTGACATTCAGGCACCAAAGAAGAACGAGGTCATCGTCCATTGGCGTGCGGCTGGAATGTGCCACAGCGATGAGCACTTGGTCACCGGCGACATGGTGCCGCCGCAGGAGTACTGGGAGTTCATGGGGTTGAAGGATTTCTTCCCGATGATTGGCGGCCACGAAGGCGCCGGTGTTGTCGTGGAAGTCGGCCCTGATGTCACCGACCTTGCGGTCGGTGACCACGTGTCAGCGAGTTTCGTGCCGTCGTGCGGACGTTGTCGCTATTGCAGTACCGGTCGACAGAATCTGTGTGATCTCGGTAGCCAAACCTTTATCGGTGGAATGATCACCGACGGTACGCACCGTCACTTCCAGAAGAACGGCGAGCCCGTCACTTTGATGGCGAAGCTCGGCACGTTCAGCGAATACGCATGTGTCGCGACAAACTCGCTCATCAAGATCGACAAGGACATTCCGCTCGAAGCGGCTGCACTCGTGTCGTGTGGTGTGGCCACCGGATGGGGTTCGGCAACTGCGCGAGCACAGACCAAGCCCGGTGACACAGTCGTCGTAGTCGGCGTAGGTGGTATCGGAATGAATGCGGTCCAAGGGGCAAAGATGGCCGGCGCGAAGCGCATCATCGCCATTGACCCAGTCGAGTTCAAGCGTGAGAAGGCGATGGAGTTCGGCGCCACGCACACGTTCTCGTCCATGGCCGAAGCACTGCCTGCAGTGATGGAGATGACATGGGGTCAGTTGGCTGATCGCGTGATCATGACCCCAGGCGTTCTGCACGGAGAAATGATGGGCGAGGGCATGAGCCTTGCCGGCAAGGGAAGCACTGTCGTTGTCACGGCCATCTCGCCCATGACGAGCACCACGGCAAGTATCAACTTGTTCGAGCTCGCGATGTGGCAGAAGGAAGTGAAAGGCACCATCTTCGGCAGCCTGAACCCACGTGCCGACATTCCGGCGTTGCTCGACATGTACCGCTCCGGAACTCTCAAGCTTGATGAGCTCATCACCAAGCGTTACCCGCTCGACCAAATCAACGAGGGTTATCGAGCAATGCGCGACGGAGAGAACATCCGTGGCGTCATCGTGAATGGCTGATCCACACGCGCTGCTTGCGCACCTGTCGTCACAAGTCGTTGGTCGACGCCGAGAAGTAGAACTTGTCGTCGCCGCACTCGACGCCGGTCGACACGTGCTGCTTGAGGGACCACCCGGAACCGGAAAGTCGACTTTGCTGCGCGCCGTCGCACAAGGTCTAGGAATTGGCTTCGAATTCGTCGAAGGAAATGCCGAGCTGACACCGGCGCGACTGGTTGGTCACTTTGATCCTGCCCGTGTGTTGACCGATGGGTACAACGCCGACGTATTTGTCGATGGCCCACTCGTGAATGCACTGCGAGACGGATCGTTATTGTACGTCGAGGAAATCAACCGTATTCCTGAAGAGACGTTGAATGTGTTGATCACCGTTATGAGTGAAGGTGAATTGCACGTACCGCGACTTGGTCGAGTTGCAGCCGCAGACGGTTTCAGGCTGGTCGCAGCGATGAACCCCTTCGACGCAGTTGGAACGGCACGTATCTCAGGCGCTGTGTATGACCGCGTTTGTCGCGTGGCGATGACATATCAAGACAAGGCAGACGAGACCGAGATTGTTCGTCGAAATACAGACGAGGCGAACGTCGACTCGGCGTGGATCGGCGCCGTCGTCGACCTCGTACGCCGAACACGAGAACACCCTGACTTGCGAGTCGGATCATCAGTTCGTGGCGCGGTCGATATGGCGCGCGTGGCGACGTCACTTGCACGTGTTCGAGCGGCCGCCATGACCGACGAATCGGTTGGGCTCGACGCGGCACTTGTCGCGTTGAGTGGCCGAGTGAGGGTGCGCGAGGGACACAATCGCACTGCTGACGACATCATCACCGAACTGTGGCATGAGGTCTTTGCGCGACCCGCGAACGGAGCGTCGACGGGAAAAGCGATCGCCCCGAACGGGGCAATCAACCACCGCTGACGCACGAAGGGGCCGCTGCCGATGAGGCAGTGAGTCAGGCGAGCAAGCGAACTACTTCGCGCCGGGAGTTGTCCCGCCACGAACAGTTCGAACAGATTTCACCCGAAGTGGGTGAGCTTGATGAAGCGGCTTTCGATGAAGCCTTGGCGAGTGACCCAGATGAAGCACTCGGAATGCTCGCCGATCTCACGGCAGCAACCGATCCGAAGTTGCGTGATTTGGCACGCTCATTGGCGGGGCGTTTGATGTTGGACATCGCCACGCGCGGACGTACGAGGCCACGAGGTGTGGGAAAGATCGTGGAGAAGCCGTACGAACCGGACGCGGGTGACATTGACATCGATGCAAGTCTCGACGCACTGAATGAACTGCGCGCCGGAGTTGGTGTCGAGTCATCGCGTTTGCGCGTGCGTGGTTGGGCCCGGCCGGGGACCGCCCTGTGCCTAATGGTCGATCGATCCGGATCGATGGGTGGAAAGCCCCTTGCCACTTCGGCTATCGCCGCAGCGGCAGTCGCGTGTAGATCACCTCAGGATTACAGCGTGCTCGCATTTGGAAAAGACATCGTGGTCGCGAAGTCACAAGATGTGCCAAAGGCAAGCGAGGACGTGGTGAATGCCGTTCTTGCGTTGCGTGGTTTCGGCACCACCGACGTTGCCGGTGCGTTGCAAGTAGCGAGTCAGCAATTGGCTCGATCCCGTGCAGGACGCAGAGTTGCAGTGCTGTTGAGTGATTGTCGAGCAACAGTCGAAGGCGACGTCGTTGCATCTGCAGGCGCACTTGACGAAGTTGTGATCATTGCGCCGAGAGAAGACCCAGACGAGGCGACAGCATTGGCTCAATCGATCGGAGCACGTCTCGCACTGGTCGACGGACCGAGTGAGATTCCCGACGTGTTGGCGCGCGTTCTGGAATAGACGACAATCGTCAGCGGCATGACGGATCGTCTGGTGGCACGATGCCTCGACGATTGTCAACCGGGTCGACCACGGGAAGCGTTGTGGTGGTTGGAGGAACCGTTGCCACAGGCGCAACTGTCGTTGTAGTTGCCCCCGAGGCGATTGCTGACACAAATGTAACGAGCGACAGCGTGTCTGTTGTCGGTGCATCAAAGTTGAACGACGCACCCTCAACGGTTGTCGCTGTCGTGCTACCAGTGTCGGTAACCACGCGTTGAGCGAGTGTTGCTTGACCACGGAACACCGCGAGAATCTTCTTCATGTTGTCGTCTTCGAAGTCTGGAAGAAGAACTGAGTTCTCGCCAACCTTCGCACCAACTGCTCGCATCGTGTACTGACCCATTGTGTTCGGATCAAAAGTGCGCATTGCTTGAGCGAGTTGCAACAGTCGAATGGGGGTCAGCTGATCGTCAGTGATGACGTTCTTCAGCGCTGCATCGAGAATTTGGTTGGCAACTGTCGGGCTGGACTTACCTCTATCAAGAGCTTTCTGGGCCATGCGCTTTGTGAAGTCCTGCTGGCGGCTGATGCGGCCCCAGTCACTTAAACCATCGGTGATCCACTTGTTCTTCGTGGGGTCGAAATACCGATAGTGGCGTGAGCGGACATATGCGAGCGCGTGGTCTCCATTGAATTCGAAACATGATGGCTCGGGCACGTTCAGGCCGGTGTACTTGTCCTTGACTTTGAACAAGAACGGCACCCGTACTCCGCCGACCGCATCGACGACTTCTTTGAACGTGCAGAAGTCGACATTGATGTAGTGGTCGACGTTGATTTTGAAGTTGTTCTTGATGGTGCTGATGAGCTTGTTCGGGTTCTTGCGTTCGAACGCAGAGTTGATGCGACTCTTGCGGTTGCTGTCAGCGATTTTCACCCACAAGTCACGTGGGAAAGAGAGGATTGCAGCCTGGTTGGTCTCGGGGTTGACGCGGATGATCATGATGGTGTCACTGCGTTCGCCGAAGTTCGAACGGTTCCCGAGTCCTCCGTGGTAGGGAGAATCCGGATCGACGCAGTCAGTGTTCGTATCGGCGCCGGTGATGAGATAGTTCTTTGCCGTTAGGTCACCGGTTGGCAAGTCCCACTCTTCCGTGGCCACTGTCGACTGTGGAGTTGTCTCAAGGGTCACCACCTGGCGGTCACCGAGTCGTTGATTGGCGTACAGCAGGCCAACACCACCGATGATGCAGGCGAGGGCGATGACAAGGTTCACCGCGACGATGAGTTTGGCCCGACCTGGACGCTTGCCATCGGGCTTTCCGCCGTCAGTTGACGTGGATTCTGAAGAGGTCTCGTTGCCCATGACGGCTCAACGGTAGTTGCGTGGGCGCCCTATTTGGTGGCGCTCACACAAGAGTCACATCGACACTGATGTCGGTGCTGTCGGTGGGGTGAAATGTCACCTCGAGCACGGAGCCAGCGTCGGAAACATCGCCAAAATTTGCCTGCAAAGCATCGATGACGGCACGAGGTGCGGTTACTTGAGCAGCGGCCACCTCCGCTCGCTGACTGACCTTGGCCTCGGTCTTTGCACGGCGTATGTACCCGAGCGATGCACAGAGGGCGTCGAGTAGATCGACATCAGCCGCATGAGTGACATCAGATGTGACATCGGTGGCGACCAACGGCCACTGAGCGCGGTGCACTGAACCGGCATTCCACCAACTCCACACTTCTTCGGCAGCGAACGGAAGAATTGGAGCGAAGAGTCGTTGAATGACCGACAGCGCGCGGCGGAGCGCGATACGCGCCGATACAGCTCCGTCGTCGCCATGTGAGCCGTATGCACGACCCTTCACGAGCTCGACATAGTCGTCGCAGAACCACCAGAA
>DCZD01000043.1:64089-69907 GCA_002331255.1 Acidimicrobiaceae bacterium UBA2093
GAAGAACGATTCGGTGCGTTCAAGCGAGCGGGCATAGTCGAACTCCTCAAACGCCTTCGTGCATTCATCGACGACGTCTGCCAAGCGCGCGAGCATTGCGACATCGACGGGCGCAGTCGGGACTGCCGTGTCATCGACGTCGCCGAAACCGAGTACAAACTTTGTGACATTCAACAACTTCACTGCAAGCTTGCGGCCGACCTTCATCTGATCTTCGCTGAAAGCAGTGTCGACACCAGGTCTTGCCGATGCCGCCCAGTAACGGACGGCGTCGCTTCCGTACGACTCGAACAAGTCGATGGGGGTGACCACGTTGCCCTTTGACTTCGACATCTTCTTGCGATCTGGGTCAAGGATCCAGCCCGAGAGCGCCGTATTGCGCCACGGAGCTACCCCATGTTCAAAGTGAGAGCGAACGACGGTGGAGAAGAGCCACGTGCGAATGATGTCGTGACCTTGCGGACGAAGATCGAACGGATACACGCGGTCGAAGAGGTCTGCACCGCTTTCTTCCCACAACGCTGCAATCTGCGGAGTGAGCGACGATGTGGCCCAGGTGTCCATGACGTCTGGGTCGCCCGCGAAGCCACCTGGCACTCCACGTTGGTCTGCTGTGTAACCAGCAGGTACGTCAGTGCTTGGGTCCATTGGCAATTGCGATTCGTCTGGAAGAAGTGGCGAGTCATGCACGACGTTGCCGTCGGTGTCTAGTGGGTACCAAACAGGAACGGGAACACCGAACCACCGTTGACGACTGATCAGCCAGTCACCATTAAGACCTTGCACCCAATTCTCATAGCGATGCCGCATGTGCTCGGGGTGCCAGGCGAACTGAGTGCCGCGGGCCGTTAGCGCAGAACGAAGGTCAGCGTCACGGCCACCGTTGCGGATGTACCACTGACGACTGGTGACAATCTCGAGAGGACGGTCACCCTTTTCGTAGAACTTCACTGGGTGCATGATCTGCTTCGGTTCGCCGATCATCTCGCCGGAGGTCTTCAACATGTCCACGATTGCGGTTTGTGCTTGATTCACCGACTTCCCTGCGAGCTGTGCATACCGTTCGCGGCCGACGTCGCTGTTCAGACCTTGTGGTGGGTCGTTCACGATACGCCCGTCACGACCGATGATGGCGCGAGTTGGCAATTGCAGCTCACGCCACCAGATGACGTCGGTGAGGTCACCGAACGTGCAGATCATGGCGATGCCAGAGCCCTTGTCGATTTGTGCAAGTGGATGCGCAAGGACCGGTACCTCGACATCGAACAACGGCGAGCGCACGGTGGCGCCAAAGAGAGGCTTGTAACGCTCATCGTCAGGGTGGGCAACAAGGGCGACGCACGCCGGTATAAGAACCGGACGCGTCGTTTCGATGATGACGTCGCCGGAGCCGTCGGACTTGTGAAATGCGATTGTGTGGTATGCACCAGGTCGCTCTCGGTCTTCAAGTTCGGCTTGTGCGACCGCTGTGCGGAAGTCGATGTCCCAGAGTGTCGGTGCTTCTTGCGTGTATGCCTCACCCCGCTTCAAGTTGCGCAAGAAGGCGCGCTGAGAAATACGGCGAGAGCGATCATCGATGGTGGTGTACAGATATTTCCAATCAACCGACAGACCGAGTTGGCGGAACAAATCCTCGAACACTTTTTCGTCTTGAGCAGTGAGCTCTTCGCACAACTCGATGAAGTTCGGTCGCGACACAGGAACGGCCTTGTGATCTTTCGGAGGGTTGCCCCGAAACGGTGGGTCAAAGTTCGCTTGGTACGGGACCGATGGGTCGCATGACACGCCGAAGAAGTTCTGCACGCGACGCTCTGTCGGAAGACCATTGTCGTCCCAGCCCATTGGGTAGAAGACCTGTTTGCCGCGCATGCGCCAGAAGCGGGCAACGGTGTCGGTGTGGGTGTAGGAGAACACATGTCCCATGTGAAGTGAACCGCTGACCGTCGGGGGAGGTGTGTCGACGGCGAACACGTCTGCGCGCGAAGCAGAGGGGTCAAAGCGATAGGCCCCCGCTTCTTCCCAGAGGGATGTCCACTTTGATTCGAGATTGTCGAGAGATGGCTTCTCAGGCACAGCGGACATAGGAGACAAATCGTAGGCTTCTCTCCGTGCTGAACCTCTATGACACCGCCACTCAGACGGTGAAACCTCTCGCACTGCGAGACCCGGGGACCGTCAGCATCTATCTGTGTGGCCCCACCGTGTACGGGCCGCCTCACCTGGGCCACGGACGTGCCACTTTGGTGTACGACATTCTGCGTCGTTATCTCGAATGGACTGGTCTGCGCGTGCGCTTGGTGTCGAACATCACGGATATTGACGACAAGATCATCGACCGCGCCAACCGCGAGGGTCGCCCATGGCAGGACATCACGAACAAGTGCGAAGACGTGTGGTTCCGTGCCATGTCACAGCTGGGAGTACAGCGGCCGACGGATGTTCCGCATGCCACCGAGTATGTGGACGAGATGGTCGCCATGATCGGAACACTCGTGGCTCGTGGTGCTGCGTACCCCACCGACGACGGCGTGTACCTGTCGGTCGAATCCGTTCCTGATTACGGATTGCTCGCGCACCAAAGTCTCGATGACATGCTCGCCGGTGGCGGTGAACGTGAGGTGCTTGGTGCCGAACAGAAGCGCCACTCCGCTGACTTTGCTCTGTGGAAGTTTTCGAAGCCCGGTGAGCCAAGTTGGCCATCACCGTGGGGTGACGGTCGGCCCGGATGGCACAGCGAATGCGTGGTCATGAGTCTGCAATTACTTGGCGACGGTTTCGACCTGCACTGCGGTGGTGCCGACTTGCGCTTCCCGCATCACGAGAACGAGCGTGCACAGTCGGTTGCCCTTGGTCGAGAGTTCGCACGACATTGGATGCACAACGGTTTCGTAGTCGACGCAGAGGGCGAGAAAATGTCGAAGAGCCTCGGAAACGTGGCAAATCTTCTCGATTTGCTCGAGCACTACGACCCTCGCGCGTACCGCATGTTGTTGTTGCAATCGCATTACCGCTCGCCAGTAAAGGTCGGGCAGGACAACATCGATTCATCGGTGAAAGCTCTGGCAAATCTCGACAACTTCTACGCGCGCACAAGTAGTTGCCCAAATGGCGCGGAAGACGGAGCCCTGCTCGCGGACTTCCGTGCGGCCATGAACAACGACCTCGACACTCCCGCCGCTATGGCGCTGATTTTCGACACTGTTCGTTCGGCCAACTCGGCACTCGATGATGGTGACTTGGCGCGGTGTGCGACATTGCGTGCATCCGCAGTTCACATGGCTGACGCACTTGGTCTGAACTTCACTGCGGGTGACGACGTTGATGACGTCGCTCTTGGCAAAGCAGCCGAGCTAGATGCTGCGCGTGTCGCGAAGGATTTTGCGCGCGCAGATGCGCTTCGCGCCGAGCTAACCGCCCAGGGTTACGTGGTTGAGACCGCCAAGGAAGGTACGCGCCTCCGCCGTGGCTGACGTGACCGCCACGAAACACAAGGCACCACTTCCTCCCGGTTTCTGGACAATCTGGACCACGGTTGCGCTCGACCTAGTCGGATTTGGAATCGTCGCGCCGATTCTGGGTCGTTATGCAGAGCGATTCGGCGCGTCTGGGCTTGAAGTCGGTCTGTTGTTCGCCTCGTTCTCGCTCGCGCAGTTTGTGTTCGCGCCAATTCTGGGTCGCGTGTCGGACAGGGTCGGACGCAAGCCTGTCATCATCGTGTCGCTTGTGGGAACGGCAGTCGGCAGCTTCATCACGGGGGCAGCAGGTGCATTGTGGGTGTTGTTCTTGGGGCGCATCATCGACGGAGCTTCAGGTGCGAGTGTTGCGGTAGCACAGAGTGCGATAACCGACATCGCGCCGCCAGATCAACGCACAAAGTTGCTCGGAATGCTGGGTGCAGCATTCGGTATCGGTTTTGTTCTCGGACCAGCTGTTGGTGGTCTGGCGGCTCTCGGCGGACCGCATGTTCCGTTCTACGTTGCCGGAACTGTCGCAGCTGTGAATGCAGTCGTTGCACTTGTTCGGCTGCCTGAGACAAAGTCAGTTGTCTCAATCCCGGTCCGCAACTCGCGCCGCGTTCGTGCGGTGTCACCCGAGCTGTTGCGTTATGCAGTCATCGGGTTCATCGCCACCGCAGGCTTTGCCGGTTTCGAAGCGACGTTTTCTCTGTTTGGTGAGCGACGATTCGACCTGACAGAAGGTTCAGCCGCAGCAGTATTTCTGTTCGTCGGCGTGTTGTTGGTAATTGTGCAGGGGTTGCTCGTTGGCCAGTTGGCTACGCGTGTCAAGCCCTTCGTACTGCTTCGCGCCGGTCTTGTCGTCGTTGCTCTCGGACTGTTCACTCTGAGCTCGGCGACTACTTGGCCAGTGCTGTTCGTGTCACTCGCAGTACTTGCTATCGGTCAAGGCGTTGCTACACCTTCACTGACTTCGCTGGTCGCAGAGGCGGCGCCAGAAGAGCGGAGGGGAGAGGCACTTGGTTACCAGCAAAGCGCTGGTGCCTTGGCGCGAATTGTCGGACCAGTTGCAGCAGGTGCGATCTTCGACGGCATCGGTGTGGGAGCGCCGTACATTCTTGGCGGTGCACTTGTCCTTCTTGCTGTCATTCTCGTAGCACGAGGTGCGCGAGTTGCTACATCTGTCGCCTGATTTCGCACGTTGAGATGACTCTCAATAATGCGTCGGTCCCTACCCATTGGTAACTTGGCGTCATGGCCGAGTTCTCCCTCCACCTCAATGACGATCAACTGCAAATCCAAGATTGGGTCCACAACTTCGCAAAAGATGTGATTCGACCCAATGCAATCGAATGGGACGAGCGCGAAGAATTCCCGTTCCCCATCGTTGAAGAGGCCGCAAAGATCGGTTTATACGGGTGGGAGTTTCTCATGAACTCGATGGGCGATCCGTCAGGTCTCACAATGCCAGTTGCTATCGAAGAGTTGTTCTGGGGCGACGCTGGTATCGGCATGGCCATCATGGGTTCAGGGCTTGCTGCAGCGGGAATCGCAGGCAACGGAACCCCTGAGCAGGTCATGGAGTGGGTGCCACAGTGCTACGGAGATGCAAACAAGGTGCAACTCGGTGCGTTCTGTGTGAGCGAACCTGATGCTGGCTCCGACGTGTCATCGCTTCGTACGCGCGCCGTATACGACGAAGCAAACGATGAGTGGGTGTTGAACGGCACCAAAGCATGGATTACCAATGGTGGAATTGCCGATGTACACGTAGTTGTTGCAGCTGTTGATCCGGCGCTTAAAGGACGCGGTCAGGCGTCATTCATCGTTCCTCCGGGAACGAAGGGAATTAGTCAAGGCCAGAAGTATCTGAAGCATGGCATTCGTGCGTCACACACGGCAGAAGTCGTGCTCGACGATGTCCGTGTTCCCGGTCGTTGTCTACTCGGAGGCAAAGAGAAGCTTGATGCAAAGTTGGCTCGTGCACGCGAGGCTGGTCGGAGCGGCGAGAAGCAGCCAGCAATGAGTACTTTCGAAGCCACACGGCCGGCAGTGGGTGCGCAGGCACTTGGTATTGCGCGTGCTGCATATGAGATCTCGCTTGACTATGCCAAGGAGCGTGTTGCATTCGGCAAGCCGATCATTATGAACCAGGCAATCGCGTTCAAGTTGGCGAATATGATCACTCGCATCGATGCGTCGCGGCTTCTTATTTGGCGTGCAGCGTGGACGGCCAAGAATGGTGGCTTTACCCATGGTGAAGGTTCGATGAGCAAGTACTACGCATCAGAGACGGCAGTGCGAGTCACCGAAGAGGCAATTCAAATTCTTGGTGGCTACGGCTACACGCGCGAGTACCACGT
>DCZD01000043.1:70171-106018 GCA_002331255.1 Acidimicrobiaceae bacterium UBA2093
CGTGCAATCTCTGGCTTGCGCGTGGAGTAATTCGGGTTTAGGCGTCTCGACTGCGTAAGACGACTTGGCCGATCAGCACTATCGCCAAGGTCCACAGACCGAAGTAGCCAAGTGAACCAAAGCGTCCGAATTTGAGATCTTCAATCTCGAGAAAAGTTGCTTGGAAGGCAGCGCCGAAAGGCAGCCAGTCAAGGATGTTGCGAGAGAAGACAGCTGCCACGATGTTGCCAATGAGGACCTCGACAAGCAAGGGCCACAGGAGAAGAATGGCGATTGCACTCGGTGGATTGCGTGTGATTGCGCCCAAGCCGACACCGAGTGCTCCGACGAGGACAGATGCCAGAACGAGTGCCACGTAGGACGCTTGGGCGTCTGGGTGCGTTGAGTCACCCGAAAATCCCCGTGCAGACAAGATTGCATTGCCGACCGCAACACAGGCGATGACCACGCCGGTCATGAGAACAGTCCCAGAGGCGATGATGACTGCCAATTTCGCGACGTATACCGAGAATCGATTGGGAGTAGCCGCAAGCGTGAGGCGAATAGTCGACTGTGAGTATTCCTGGGTCACGCAGAGAACCCCGAGGATGCCGACTATCAGCATGCTCACATTGCCTGCTGAGTTGATCATTCGGGGGATGGTTGTCTCGCCAACATCCTTAACTGAGATAAAGATCGCTACAAGAACAGTACCGACAATGGGTAAACCTGCTGCGGCGATAGCCATCGTCAGGTTGGATCGCACAGAGCGCAGCTTGAGAAATTCGCTTCGGAAGAGACCAATCATTTTCCGCCGCCCAGTGTGCCGTGGTATTCCACCGAGGATGAGGTGAGTTCAAGAAATGCATCTTCGAGCGAACCCGTTTCGGTGGCGAGTTGATGAAGTACGACTGAATTCTTTGCCGCTAACTCACCAATCGTGGTCGCGTCGAGATTGTGGACGATCGCGCCCGAAGTTTGTAACTCAGTGCGGCCGCCAGCACGCTCGAGAATGGATGCGAATTCTGTTAGTTGGGGACTTTCAATGCGTACCCACCGTTGGGCGTATCGGCCGATGAAGTCGGGCACCGAGCACTGGTCAATCAAGCGTCCTTTACCGATGACGATGAGGTTGTCGGCAATAAGTGAAATCTCGGAAAGAAGATGGCTGCTCACCAGTACGGCCCGATCTTCTGATGCGAGTTTCTTCAGCATCTCGCGAATCCACCGAATTCCCTCGGGGTCGAGACCGTTCGCTGGTTCATCGAGGATGACGGCACGTGGGTCGCCCAACAGCACGGCGGCCAACCCGAGCCTCTGCTTCATTCCAAGCGAATACTTTCCGACCTTGCGACGTGACACATCGGTGAGACCGACTATCTCAAGCACTTCATCGACTCGTGATTTGGAGATGCCGTTGCTCTGGGCAAGCCATCGGAGGTGGTTACGTGCAGTACGGCCCACGTGCGCGTTGCCGGCATCGAGCAGAACTCCGACGCTGTGCAACGGACGTCGGAAATCCACGTATCGCTGACCATTGAAAGTGGTCGACCCGCTGTCGAGGCTGTCGAGCCCAATCATGCAGCGCATCGTCGTGCTCTTTCCTGAGCCGTTCGGGCCGAGGAATCCGGTTACTTGACCAGGATTGACGACGAAAGAGAGATCATCGACAGCAGTGAACTTGCCGAAACGCTTGGTCATGTTTTCGACGAGAATCACCTGATGGACACTACTCGTAATCAGAACTCAGGGTCGTCAGCCAACTCGGTTGCAGAGTTTTCGCCAGATAGCTCGGGGATTCCGTGTTTGGTGCGGAGTTGCTCCATGGCCTTGATTGGCACGTTCAACTTCTTGAAGCGCGTGCCGTCGGTTCCGATGCTGTCGATCTTGTCAGTGAGTTTCCCAAACTGATCTTTTACGTCGTCGACGGCTTTCACGTAGTTCTGCCACTCTTTGTTGAACTTGGCGATTTGTTGCATGATCGACGCAGCTGTTTGTTCGGTATGGAAACTGTCCGTCGCCTGACGAATGACTGAGAGAAATGAGTACAGCGCAAGTGGGGAGCACATCACGACTTTCTTGGTGAGTGCGTAGTCGATGAGGGCGGGGTCTGCTTCGTGAACGAAGCCCGAGATGCTCTCATTTGGCAGGAACATGAGCACGTAGTCGAGAGCCTCTTCTTTGGCGTTTAGGACATAGTCGCGTTTAGCAAGTGCATCGACGTGCCCTTTAACGGCTTTTACGAATTCATTCTTGGCCTGCTGACGTAGGGCGTCGTTGTCAGCATTGAAATGATCGGCGTATCGGTCGAGGGGGAACTTGACGTCCATGAAAAGAACGCGGCTGGGTGGCATGAGGAACTTGTAGTCGGGTCGACCGCCGACAGCATTTATGTCTTGCTTGGCGTAGTTCACGCCTTCGATGAAGCCGACGGCGCGCAACATGTCTTCAACGACCCGCTCACCCCACTGCCCCCGCTTCTGTGAACTGGAGAGGATTTCGTTCAGATTGTCGGTTCGTCTGGTGAGTGCCTCGACGGCCTTGCCGACATTGTCGTATTGCGTGTTGTTTGTCTGCCGGAGACTCTGAAGCTCTTTCGAGAGCTCGTCAAGGCGGGTACTCATTTGATTGGAGAGATTTTGGAGAGTCGTGTCGATGACTTGAGCTCGTGCACCGAGTTGTTCGCCACCAGACGTCGCGATTTTCTCTGCGGCCATACGAATGGATTCCTCGCGGTCGGCCCGTGCTCGCTCGCTCAGTCTGTCCATTGCACTTGCGACCGTGCTGTTGACTGTTTCTTGCACCGTTCGCGACAACTCGGAGGCGATGTCGGACTTGAGCGCGTGAGTGTCGAAGACACTGGGGCCAGTTGTATCGGTCGGCGTGCGGCTCGATGTCCTCCACGCTTGGTAGGCCACCAGGGCGAAGGCGCAGACGATGAGGACGATGCTCATGAGTTCCATGTCAGGAAGGGTAGGCGAGGGGTGTATGCGGGTGGCTCACGTGAGCAGATCGACTGCCTCTCGGGCGGCTGCAGCAACCTGTGCCGGCGTGAATTGTTTCAGCAGGTCTTCATTGAACACTTCGACATGCAGTTCGACAGATGGGTTGTTCCGACGAGCAGCATCGATGAGTGCGGCGAGCGGAAGTGTGCCCTTGCCGGGCATGAGGCGTTGAGAGAAATCCGAACCAGAGCGTCGCAGGTCAACAGCGGTGTCGGACACTTGAATAGCTCGAACAAGGCCTGATGGAATTCGGTCGAAGTCCCTCGCGACTCCGCCAGAGTTATGGAGATGATATGTATCGATCATCAAACGGACATTGTCGCTTTGGCAGCGGTCAAGGACATGCAGCGCATCAGCGAGATTCGCAATTCCCGTGCCCGGGATGAATTCAAGTGTGGCTTCGAGTCCTCGAATCTGAGCGTGTTTCGCGATGTTGCCGACCGCATCTGCAATCGAATCAATATCGCCGCTACGACCAAGAAAATGGGCGATATTGACGTATGTGGCACCGATGGCAACCGCAGCATCAAGTACGTCTTGAAGTTCGTATTCGAGGTAGGCGCGCAATCGTTCATGAACCGAACCGGGATGTGGCAGTCCAGGTAGCGGACGAATGACAGGTTCGACGCAGATCACGTCCACTCCGGTCGAGGTAATGACGTCGCGTACATCTTCAATACCGCTACCTAAGTCGCTTCGATGCTCGACAATCGACGCTGTGACGTGCTCGAAACCTGCAATGGCTGCGGCAGAGAGGAGCGTTTGTAGGCCAACCCCGCGAAGAGTTCCCCAGCACAGGGTGAGGTCAACATCTGGAGGTCGCGAGGTCACTAGTCGGGACTCTAACGGGGTGTCGTTCTAAGCCGATTACAGTGTTCTGATGAAGTTCAAACTCTTGGTTGCCTCGATACTGTCCGTGGTGACTGCTGGCATCGCGGCCACGCCGAGTGCATTCCCCGTGAGTGCAGACACCGCTCGCCCAATCATCGGGAAGTTGGTCTTTCCGACTTCGAATCAATGCTTTGAACCGGGCAAAGAGTTCGTCTGGCAAGGCAAGAACTACTCATCAGTTGCTGCACAGAATTACCAAATCTATTTCTCTTTGGGTTTCTCGAGCGGAGGTGTGCTTCCAGCCGCCGAAAACCTAGTGAAACCGATTTCGATCGTGGTTGAGTCTGACACCGCTCTTCGTATTACTGCTCCACTTACCGAGAGTTTCTCTGTTCGTCCGCGCACAGGTCAGTTTGTGCAGATCATTCTTGTTAATGCGGGAAATGCATCAGTCGGTGCAAACTGGGGTAATGGCAAGACATGTGATTACGAGATACCTGCGGACACATCTCCGCAAAGTGGCACATGGACGGAATGCAAGTCGGCTACAGAAGTGGGTTGTTTTGAAGCGACCTTGAATGGTGCACCGTTGCCCTCAAGCTTGAGGCTGTCTTTCACAAAGTCTGGACAGCAAGACGCCTACACCATGAACATGATGTTGCTTCCCGCCACGGCGACAAGCCTCGGGTACTTCGAGTCCGCACCCGTCGATACATGGAAGAACTATGACCTCTCCTCGCTTCTGAAGGAAACCGACAAACTTGGGCTGAAAATCAGGTTGGGAACTCTCGACGAGCCGTATCAAGTAGCTCTCACCGCGAAAGTCGACACCGCCAAGCAGGCGGGGTACACGAAGTCTGCAAGTAACGCCTCAAACGAAATCAACTTCACGCTTTCACCTGTCGTCGTGACCAACCCTTCTGCAGCGGAAGTCACAGCAAAGCAGTGCGGAAACTTTGGTGTTGACACGCGATCGGGAGATGCATGGTTGCCAATGTGTGATGTCGAGAAAGCAGCTGGACAGCAATTGATCCTCGCGGGTGAGTATTTTCGGTCGCGCAATGATGGCTGGGGGCCAATGAACGGATTGTGGTGGGCAAGCAACGCTTCCTTCTACAAGGAGCCAGAATTTCTCTACATCAATCAAGGGCAGAACACCGTGTTCTATGCGTTTGCGGCATCGCCACACTTGCGCCCTGATGGAACGGAACATGTGGGTACCTACCAGGTGTACTTGCCACAAGTGGGTCTTGACTATTTCGAATATCCAGCACGATCCGCTCAGGAACTTAGTCAGTTAGTAACCGTGTACCGCATAGACAACGACGCAGAGAAAGGCACCAAAGCAAGTGGAACTCTCGACATCTTGTCTCTTGCGCTCAATGAGCCCAAAGTTCAAGATGCGGTGACGGGGAAGACGGCATCGACAGTGCAACCGCTCGCTGCGAATTATTTTGATTCGAATGCCGGATACATCATCGAAGTACCTGACATGCACTATTCGGCTCCGCGTCTGCAATTCACTCCTTTCGGAGTGCCACTGAATGGCATTGGATTAAAAGATGGCTATAAAACTGCTCGCTGTGGCGTCGTTCAATACTTGAGCGTCAAGACGAAGCGGTTCATCTCGTGCACATTCACGCGTCAGCCGAATTTGCCAATCACTGGCAAAGTCGGAACATTCGGGGTTCGCTGTGTGGACCAGAAGGGGAAGGTCACAACGGGCAAGTCAGTGCGAAGTAAGCGATCGACAGTTCTCGTGAAGACCCCTGACATACGAACAGGCCTCAAGTTGACGTGTACTGCAACTACAAGCGTGCCCCGCGTTGGAAGCGATAAGGGCAACGTCAAGCTTCGCTCCTGATCATTTCGGGCTTCTAACCTCGGGGTGTGAGCTTCAGTCGTATGTGGCCGGTGCGATGGACTTCGCCATGGGTGTGGCCACAACGTTCGACAGATTGGGATGGCCCGACGCCCCGCCGCAGCGCGGCGATGTACACGTCATTCAACCTTGACAAGGTTCCTTCGCGTGCGCCCATGCGACTTGCAACGGTGGGTCGTGTCACTTGTTGGGTGAACGGACATGAAGTGTGTCGTGGGCCGGTGCGAGTCAACCCCCAACGCATGGTTTGGGAAGATGCAGACATCGCCCAGTACTTGCGTGCAGGGGACAACACGATTGCAATGCTTGTGACCGCTGATGTTGTTGCATCAGCGTGGTCGATGCCGCTACCTGAAGCGAGTGACCTGCGCGGCGGAGCAATGGCGTGCGAGATGCAGCTAGGTGATGGTCGGTTGCTCATTGCAGACGACACATGGAAAGGGATTCTGCTCTCTGGATGGTCTTGCACGCAGAACGAAGGGTTGTTCAAGCGCGGTGACGAGCTTTGCGATGCCCGATCGTTGCCCGAGCATTGGTCAACGGATATCTCACATGGCGATTCATGGCCGAATGTTCGGCTTCGTCGCGCCACAGTATTCGGTGGTTCAGGTCGAAAGACCGGACCCACCTTTCCAGTCGGACCACTTGAAGGGCGACCCATCAGCCAGGTGACTGCGAGGCGAATCGAATTGATTCGTACCAGTGAGTCGAACTTTGCACATGACCGGATCGTCGTCGGAACGCTCTTGGTCGACGTTGACGGTCCCGCAGGCACGCACGTCACGTTCACAGGTGCCGAGAAGTTGTCGACGACCGGTGAACCTATGACCGAGGCGTATGACTCTGCGTTCGTACTTACGCTCGACGGCACCCGGAGAACAGTCGAGTCGGTGAACTTGTTCGGTGTGCACGGAGTGCGAGTTGAAGCATCGGACCGAGTTGTTGTTCATGGAATTTCCGTGAACGAACGCCTTCATCCCGTTGAGGGAATGAATGGTTTTGAGTGTTCTGATGACCTTCTGAATGACATCTACACGGTCGGGCGTCGCACGGTGTCCATCTGCTCACTTGACTCTTACGTCGATTGTCCGACGCGCGAACAACGAGCCTGGACTGGTGACTCGGTCGTGCATCAGATGGTCGACCTCACGACGAACGACGATTGGTCGCTTGCTCTTTGGCACCCCGTCCTTGCGGCTTCGATGCGCTCTGACGGCATGCTGCCGATGGCTGTTGCCGGCGACATCGAACACGAGGACATGTCGATCATCCCTGACTGGGCACTTCATTGGGTGCACTCGGTACACAACGTCTACATGTACACAGGCGACAAAGAGCGTGTGTCGCGTCTCATGCACGTAGTTGAGGCTGTGGTGAGATGGTTCGTGCAGTACTGCGATGACGATGGTCTGCCAGTTGACATGCCCGGTTGGGTACTTATCGATTGGAGCTCGGTGCACTCCGACGGAGCGAATTCGACTATCGCAGGGTTGTGGGGTAGGGCACTGCTTGAGTTCGCAGAAATGAGCGATTGGCTTGGCGATGGTGGACGTGCATCGTGGGCGCGACGCACACACGAGAAGTTGGCACGAGGGTTCGAGAAGTTCTGGGATGACGAGCGTTGTGTGTACGTCGACACAATCGAGAACGGGGTCGCACAACCGATGACGTCACAACACGGACAAGCAGCAGCGATTGTCGGGGGCCTTGCGCCACGGTCTCGCTGGTCGCAATTGGTCGACGCGATGTGTGACGAGTCAAAACTGGTGCACGCTGCGTTTGCGCGCCACGATGGCCCAAGTGACCCAGGCACCGAAACCGATCTGGGCGGCGTGTACTTGTTCACTGGGCATCCAAAGCCGTGGTGGAACGTCGACGAACAAATTGTGCGGGCTCAGCCGTTCTTTCGCTACGTCGTGCACGACGCCTTGGTCGCAGTGGGCGAAGGGCATCGACTTGCAGGGTTGTTACGCGATTGGAAGTGGTTAATTGACCGGTGCGACACCTCGTTCAGCGAGACGTGGTACGGCGGCACCCGCTGCCACGGCTGGTCGAGCACGCCGACTCGAGACATGATCCAACGAATCGCAGGCGTCATTCCAGCTGTGCCGGGGTTCGACGTCGTGCTCGTGCAACCACATCTCGGTGATCTCGACTGGGCTCGAGCGAGCGTGCCCTCGCCACACGGTTCGATTGATATTGACGTTCGCGCTGATGAAGTACGTGTTGTGTCACCAGTACCAGTTGTCGCCAGAGTGTGGGGTCGTGAAGAGCGGCTTTCGGCGGGTTCGCACGTTCTCACACGCGATTAGTTCAGTGTTCAGGGTTCGACGATCGCGAACCCGGGTACGAACAGGTCGAGATTTCCAAAGACAGTGAGCAATGAGCTCGCGTCGCCGTCTATCGAGACCGTACCGGCCTGCACTTCGTCCATGAATGTGGTCTCTTGGTTCATGATGCTCAGAATCAATGTGCGCGCGATCGTAACTGTGGCATCAGCGTCGACGGCGACTTTGTTCGGCGTTGCGTGGAGTGTGTGATGAGACAACTCGAGGACCCAGTGCTCATTGATGTCGGTGAAGTGCCAATTGATGACTACCCGCACGCCCTTTACGTTCTCCGAGATCAGTCGAATGCCAAGTGTGTCGAACATCTGCTCGATAGTCATGGCTCGGATCATTCCCTTGCCACGTGCGCGCGCATCACCAAGATTCGGAACTCCGTTTCGAAGTTCGTGTGCGCCAGTGAGATACGCATTGCGGAAGGTTGCAGATTCACTCTGATAACCGAGTTGTTCGAGGGCATCGGCTTGTAGGTCACGTGCAGCCGTGTTGCTTGGGTCGGTAAACACCAAGTGATTCACCACTTCTGCGACCCAGCGATAGTCGCCCTCGTCAAAGGCTGCTCGTGCCTTCGTCAACACGGAATCACCTCCACCCATGAAGTCCACGTACCGCCTCGCCGCTTCAACAGGAGGGTGCGGATTCAAGTGTGCGGGGTTTGCGTCGTACCAGCTGAGGTAGCGCTGGTACACCGCCTTCACATTGTGCACGAGGTCCCCGTAGTACCCGCGGGTGTGAGAGTTGGCGAGAAAGTCCTCGGGCAACTCGAGCATCGCGGCAATTTCAGGAGCTGTGTGGCCGTGGTTCGCCTGACGCATCGTCTGATCGTGAATCCACTTGTAGAGGTCGCGTTGCAACACGAGGAATTCGTGTACGTCGTCACGACCCCATCGGGGCCAATGATGCGACGCAAACATGATGTCGGTGTCTCCACCAAACAGTGCGATGACTTCATTGATGTACTTAGACCATTGCAATGCGTCACGAACTTGGGCGCCGCGGATGGGAACCAAGTTGTGCATGGTGTGGCAGCAATTCTCTGCCATGCACAACGCTTTCAATTTGGGAAAGAAGAAGTTCATCTCCGCGGGTGCTTCAGTTTCGGGAGTGAGTTGGAACACGATGGGTACGCCATCGACGACCAATTCTTCGCCGGTCCGCGTGATCTCGTGTGTTGGCGCGATGAGGCCTGGAGCACCTGTCGGGGTCATCTTCCCGAGTCCGCAGTCAACGTGCTGTCGCTCGCCAGATGGCAGCCCGGCTCCGAACTGATACATGGCTCGGCGGCCCATGGCGGGTCCGGCAATCACATTCTCGCCAACGGTCTCGCGCAGAAAACCTTCTGGTGCAATGACTTGGCAACGTCCAGCATCGACTTCTTCTTGGCTAGTCACACCGAGCACGCCACCAAAATGATCAACGTGTGAATGGGTGTAAATCACCGCAACCACGGGACGTTGCCCGAGATGTTCATTGGCAAGTCGTAATGCTTCACGAGCTGTGACTTCATGAGTAAGAGGGTCAATGACGATCCACCCAGCGTTGCTCTTTATGAATGTGATGTTCGAGATGTCGTAACCGCGAACTTGCCACATGCCTTCCGTGACTTCGAATAAGCCATGTTCGGCATTCAATTGCGCCTGACGCCAGAGACTGGGATTCACGGTTGGGGGAGCGTCACCTTCCAGAAATGCGTATACACCAGCATCGGAGACAACACGACCTCTTGCATCCCGCAATGCGGGTGCTGCGTGACGGGCGATGAGACCTCGTCGAGCCCGTTCAAAGTCAGCGTCGTCATGTGGCACAGACACGGACTTGTTCGCGGTCACCGTGTTTGGTGTAGCTGGCTTTGGAGTCGTCGAATTCGAAGCGTCTTTTGCACTCATCGATGACAACCCTAGGTCACGAGGAATCCGAGCCTTCCCTTGGTGCAACGCTTAGAGTCGACTCTCGGTGTCTAGTCGTCGCGTGGGAATTGCATGGATGTTGACGAGTGCGACCGCGTACTCGCTGTTCACAGTGTTCGGCAAGCACGTGCTCAAACAGCTCGAGCCAATTGATGTCATCTTCTGGCGCTTTCTCATCGCAGCACCTGTGTCGTGGGCCATCGTGTTCGCGCGTCGGGCCCGAGGTGTTGGAGCCGCACCGAGTGACGTTGCCTGGAAGCCGCGTTTCCTTATGGGTGTGCTGTTCGGTTTGTTGGCGTACTTTGCATTCGCCGGTCTTGATCTGATGTCTGGCTCGTTATACGTGGTCATCATCTACACGTATCCGGCGATGGTCGCTATTGGTGCAAGAATTCTTGGCAGTCGGACATCGAAGCACATCTGGGTTGGTGTCGGTCTCACTGTTGTCGGTATCGCGTTCACGGTTCCAGAGGTGCTTGATTCATCGAACGACAATTCGATGCTCGGTGTCACGCTCACGTTGGTGAATGCAGCGTTGTACGCGGGGTACATCTTGTATAGCGAGCGCATCATGGCAGTGGACAGTGGCGGTCGTGCAGGTGACGGCTACGTTGCCGCGGCCTGGGGAATGCTCGGCTCGCTTCTGTTCGCCACAGTATTGGTGGTCGCGAGCGGGGGGGTCACCGCCCCGTCGGGCACTTCGTATGTGCTGGCGATGATGTCACTTGCGCTCGTTAGCACGGTCATATCGATCACTGCTTTCTTCATGGGTGTGAAACATCTTGGCCCCGCCCATGCCGCGGTGGTCGCGTCTACCGAGCCAATCCTTGCCCTTACATGGCTGGTCCTTTTTGGTGGTGAGTCCTTGGTGTTCGTACAACTACTTGGCGCTGTATTGGTCATTTCTGGGGTCTTCGCCGCGCAACGCACACCGAGCACCTGACAAACGCGCTGGTGATTCAGCCCTGCTAAATAATGGTGAGACGGCTGTTGGGACATAGACAATCGTCGACGGCACAAGCTGGGCGGTAAGACAAGGAACATGATGACGAATCGATTCGAGAGCGGATTTGCCGGACACGTAGCGGTGGTTACCGGCGGAGGAACAGGCATGGGTCGCGAGTTGGTGCGACTTCTCGTCGCGGACGGGTGCGATGTGGCGACCTGTGATGTATTGGGTGACAATCTTGCCGACACCGTCGGGCTGTGTGCGGCGGATGGTTCATCTGGTGAAGTGATGTCCTTCATCGCAGACGTCAGTGACGAATCGCAGGTTCTCAGTTTTCGTGACGCTGTGGCGAAATGGCGACCACATGTCAACGTGTTATTCAACAACGCAGGCATCGGTGGCGGTGGAAGCATCGTGTACAACGAAGACCGCGAATCATGGGACAAGACCTTCGCGGTGTGCTTCTTTGGGGTGTACTTCAACACACGCGCGTTCATGCCGCTTCTGTTGAATGCCGATGTCGCTCACATCGTCAACACGAGCTCTGTGAACGGGTTTTGGGCTTCACTCGGACCGAGTACGCCACACTCTGCGTACAGTTCGGCGAAATTCGCTGTGAAGGGGTTCTCTGAAGCTCTCATCACTGACTTGCGGATCAATGCGCCACACGTTCACGTGTCTGTCGTGATGCCGGGGCACATCGGTACGTCGATCGTCATTAACTCAGGGAAGATCCTCGGCTTTGACCCGAAAGAGTTGACCGAAGAGCAAATGCTCCAAGTCCGTGTACGTGCGGAACGCGCCGGTCTCGACTTGTCTGGCGTGAGTGACGAGGACATCCGCGTTGGCATCATGGCTCAGGGCGAAGCATTTCGCGATGCAGCACCAACGTCAGCACGGGAGGCAGCAGAGGTCATGCTCGACGCCGTTCGTCGCGACGAGTGGCGCGTGCTCGTGGGCGATGATGCCCAAATCCTGGACGAAGAAGTTCGTTCGACCCCGCGCGATGCGTACACCGAGGAATTCTTTGCTCGTTTGCAGAGCAGAAACGCATTGGGCTTCGCTCGCGGTTAGCCCACTTACCGTGTGTCACAGCCCTAGGGGTACTGTGACGGCATGCCAAAACAAGGAATGCATTCAGGCTCGACCACTGACGACAGCCTCAATCTGGCGATGTCGGCGCGAGCAATTCCGCTCTACGAAGCCGTCGTCAACTTCATCAATTCTGAGATCGAGCCCCGCACAGCAGAGTTCTTTCGACTAGCAGAAGGTCGTGCGGATCATTGGGGTTACGGAGACGGGCAGCTTGACCTACTCGAAGAATTGAAGAACAAGGCAAAAGCTGCTGGTCTGTGGAACTTTTTCTTGCCGAATGCTGAGAGCGGGGAGGGTCTGTCAAACCTCGATTACGCATATCTTGCAGTCGAGATGGGGAAGAACCCGATTGCGTCAGAGGTGTTCAACTGCAGTGCACCAGACACTGGCAACATGGAAGTACTTGAGCGGGTCGGCACTCCCGAGCAGAAGAAGCAATGGCTCGAGCCGTTGTTACGCGGCGAGATCAGGTCGGCGTATGCCATGACCGAACCTGACGTCGCATCATCCGATGCGAAGAACATCTCATGTCGTGCTGTGCTTGATGGTGACGAGTGGGTCATCAATGGTCAGAAGTACTGGACATCTGGTGCGGGCGATCCACGATGCAAAGTGCTCATCACCATGGTGTTGACGAGCCCCGATGGTCCTCCTAATCGCCGTCACTCCCAGATTCTCATCCCGATGGACACCCCGGGTATCCGCATCCTCGGTGCGATGGAAGTGTTCGGCGAAGACGATGCGCCACATGGACACATGCACATCGAATTCAAAGATGTACGAGTGCCCAAAGACAACGTGTTGTTGGGCGAGGGTCGAGGGTTCGAAATCTCACAGGTTCGTTTAGGGCCAGGGCGTATCCATCACTGCATGCGCTCCATCGGTGCAGCGGAGCGTGCCCTTGAATTGGCCATTCGACGGGGGCTCAGTCGTGAAGCATTCGGAAAGCCGATTGCTCGCATTGGCAAGAACCCAGAAGTCATCGCCAAGGCCCGCATCGAGATTGAAGCGATGAGGCTCATGGTGTTGCGTGCAGCGAAAGCGATGGACACCATGGGCAATGCAGAAGCGCGCGTATGGGTGAGCGCAGTGAAAGCAATGGTTCCCGAACGCGTGTGCAAGATCGTCGATGAAGCAATTCAGATGTTCGGCGCGACTGGCATTTCTCACTGGACACCACTCGCGCGAATTTATGCAAGTCAGCGCACATTGCGACTCGCAGATGGTCCTGACGAAGTGCATTGGCATGTCGTTGGTCGCACAGAGATCGCGCGTTATGAAGGCGAGCCAACACCGGCGTGGAAGGGAACACCGGTCACCAAGTTCTCGGGTCCGGCATGAGTACCGACGAACGCAAAGTCAGCGTGTCGCGTGATGCGGCGTGCACGCCCGATGTCATGTGGCGCCTCGTCACAGACTTGCCGCGTATGGGTGAATGGTCACCGGAGAACCGTGGCGGGGAATGGATCAACGCAACCGAGCCTGCCGTCGGCGTGCGATTCAAGGGTCGCAACAAAAATGGTAAGCGCAACTGGAACACGACTGTCGAAGTCATCCAGTGTGACGAACCACGTGCGTTCGCTTTTTCCTTGCTCGTCGGAAAGTCAAAGTGGTGTGACTGGGTCTATGAGATCGAGTCGACGTCGACTGGGGTGCGTGTGACGCATTCTTGGATTGATCGTCGCAGCAAGTTCACGTCATGGCTCGGCGGAGTGGTGAGTGGCGTCAAAGATCGCGCGTCACACAACGCGGCGAACATGGAAAAGACTCTCGACGCTCTCATCCGTGCAGCCAACTGAACTGTCGCCGCGCGACGGCAGAAGATTTCCGTGGAGGCATTGGCGCCTTGACGTATTGGGCATGCTCGCGGTGCTGGTGTACGGGTCATGGTTCTACGGCTACGGAGTCATCATCGACGACATCGGTGACGACCTTGGCGTCGGACTCGGCGTGCTCGGCTTTGCGTACGGAGCAGCGAACATTCTCACTGGGGTGTTTGCTGTATTCGCAGGTCGTCGCCTTGATGTGCGTGGCCCGTTCGTGGTGTTCATGTTCGTTGGCCCACTCGGATGCCTTCTTTATGCGTTGTCAGCGGCGACCGATTCAGCGGTCTTGTTCGTGACCGCATTCAGCCTTGGTGGCGGCCTGATGGGTGCGTCGGCCTTCTATGCGATGACCCAAGCGGTGGCCGTCCGATTGTTTCCCAGCGACCCGATACGCACCATCACGCGCATCACCATCTGGGGCGCGTTGTCCTCACCTATCGCAATTCCTCTGACCGAGGTGATGCGTGACCACCTGGGTTGGCGTACCGCAGTGGTCATACCTTCGTGTACCGCTGCTGGCGCGTACGTGATCACTGCACTCGCTACACGTCACATGCATCGCGGGGTCGTTCAGCAACAATCGTCCGGTTTGCTCACAGCGATACGACGCGCGCTTCAACACCGTGCGATTCGCTTGAACATCGTTGCGTCATTCACCACAAGCATCGGTGTCTCCGTCTTGCTCGTGTTCCAAGTGCCGACCATGAAATGGGCAGGGTTGACGGCAGCAACGGCGGCATCGCTAGCGGGGTTACGCGGAGTTTTCCAACTGGCGGGGCGCTTGCCACTTCCACGTCTCGTCGCAAAATCAGACTCCTGGAGGCTGCTTGGCGTCGCACGGTTCATCGTTGGCGTGTCGTGCCTAATCATTCTCGCAAGCGGCAATGTTGTTGTGGCAGTTCTGTATGTGGTGGTGGCTGGTGCGGCAATCGGTGCACTCTCAGCTCTTGACGGCATGGTGTCGCGCGATCTACTGCCGCCAGACGATTTTGGCTCGCTCATGGGGGCGATGGCCTTCATCTACAGCATCGGCTCTGGTGTGGCTCCGATTATCGCTGGTCACCTGAACGACGTCACCGGTAACCCGGTGGCCGCAATGACCCTGGCTGCTATCAGTTCGTTCATCTCGACCGCATTGCTTGCCGCGGCTCGACGGGCGCATCGTGACGCGTTGTCCTGAAGTATCGTCACGCGAGTGACATCACGCGCCGCCAACATCAAGGCTCAAATCGGCGATCTGCCGTCACATGCACGAGTCGTTGTTGTCGATGTCAGCGATGTGCCGGTGATGGCAGCAGAGTTGACTGACGACAAGATTCAAGTGTTGTGGGAAGAACCCATCCAGAGAGTCATCACAGAGCTTCAGAATGCCCACGCTGCAGGCTGCACACGAATGGTCGTAGTTACTCCACTTATCGGTATGTCTGGGGCAGCCGGGTACTCAGCGCAGTCAGCAGTCGCCGAAGCAGCACGCGTTGTGGTGAAGTCAGCGGCGCGTCAATGGGGAAAAGAGGGAATCGTCGTGAATGCCGTGGCCCTCGAATCACGTGCATATGGATTTGACGAGTTGGTCGCTGGGCCAGTGTCGATTGCTCCGCGGGCGATGACAAGAGATGTGAGCGCAAAGGGCATTGTTCAGTGGTTGTGCAGTGACGCCGCAGGAGACGTGACCGGTCAGACATTCATCGTTGACGGTGGATCATGGATGTGACTACCCACACCGGTACGCGCCTACAGAATCGAGTCGCCATCGTCACCGGTGCCGGTCAAGGCGTGGGCGAAGGTATCGCCCGCCGTCTTGCGGAAGAAGGTGCCACGGTGATTCTTGCCGCACGCCGGGCTGAGACAGGCGAGCCAGTTGCCGAAGCTATTCGTGCAGCTGGGGGAATTGCCGAGTGCATCGTCACCGATGTTGCCAAAGGCGAATCAGTGCAGCACTGTGTCGATGAGACAGTCCGCCGGCATGGTCGGCTTGACATCGTGGTTCACAATGCATTCTCGGGGGCCGTTCCACATCTTCTTCACGAAGCGTCCATGGAGAAAAACTGGAAGCTCATGTCGAAGACGGGCGTGTGGGCATGTTTCTTCTGCGCTCGATCTGCGTATCCGCACCTGCAAGAGTCGTCTCGTCGTTCACCAGGTGAAGGTGGCGGCCGGCTCATTCTCATCACATCACCGTCGGGTGTGGAAGGAAGTGCGAACATCGCGCTGTATTCCCCAGCAAAAGCCGCCGAACGCGCGATTGCCAAGAGTTTGGCGCGCGAGTGGGGGCCTCAAGGCATCACGGTGAACTGCATTGCACCCGTTGCTGGCAGTCCGGCACTTGCAATTGCGTTCGAGCGCAATCCTGATTTGAAAGATGCAATTGAGGCGCGAACGCCCCTTGGTCGCGTAGGTGACATCACCAAAGACATCGGTTCTGTCGCATTATTCCTCGCCAGCGATGACTCAAGCTATGTCACTGGTCAGACCATCGTGTGTGACGGTGGCTCATTCTTGGGGCTGTAACTGATGGATGTACACGTCATTAGAGAAGACATCTACCGACTTCTGACGTCGTACTGCGCTGGTATCGATGAAGGACGATTGGATGATGTCGCAGACCTGTTTGGATCTGGTGGCGCGTATGGACCGTACAAAGGTGCTGGCGTTCGTGGATCAGATGCAGTGCGTGAGCTGTTGCACAAAACGGTGATCTTGTATGACGGGGTGCCTCGTACGCGACACATGATCACAAATGTGCTGATAGACGTCGATGTGAGTGGCACGTCGGGTTCATGTAAGAGCTACGTACAAGTACTTCATCAAGGGCCAGGTGGGCCATTGCATCCAGTCGTAGCCGGCACATACCATGACAAAGTGCATGTGGTCGAGGGTCGCTGGTTGTTCGCTGAGCGCCTGATGGAGATGCAACTCATTGGGGATCTGAGCACGCATGTGCATGGGAATCCGTTGAAGAAGTTCTGATCCATGAAGTTTTCTGTGTGGCCCAACTCGAGTCGTCCATGGGATGAAGTTCGATTGTTGGTGACTCAGCTCGAACGCCAAGGGTGGGATGGCATTTGGTACGCGGATCACTACATGCCAAATACCGAAGACGGAGCGACAGTCGGCGGTGATTTCCATGAATGCTTCACTGTGCTGACTGCACTTGCTGCTGTCACAGAAAAGGTTCGCCTTGGTTCACTCGTTGCTCCGACCACTGTCCATCACCCTGCAGTGCTCGCAAATCGAGCAGCATCAATCGATTGTGTGAGCGGAGGACGATTCGTACTTGGCCTTGGTGCAGGCTGGCAGGTGAATGAGCATCGCGCATACGGCATTGAGTTGTTTGGTGCAAAAGATCGAGTCGATCGCTTTGAGGAAGCCATTGAGGTCATTGTCCGGATGTTGAGCGAGGAGCGCATCACATTTACTGGCCGGCACTTTTCAATCAGCGATGCGCCATGTGAACCAAAGCCAATTCAATCGCCGCTACCAATTCTTGTTGGTACCGGTGGTCCGCGAATGTTGAGGCTGACTGCGAGATGGGCAAACGAGTGGAATACGTGGGGCTCTCCAGAGTCCGCAGCTGTCGTGTTGAAGAAACTTGAGCAAGCTTGCGAAAGCGTGGGACGCGACCCATCATCCATACACAAGACGGTGCAGGCGTTGGTGTTCCTTGTCGATGAAGAAGAAAAGGGAAGCGAGCTAAGAGCAGCAATGCCGGCGGACCGCACCGTGGTCGGAACTGTCGCTCAATTGCAGGACGTCGTCAGTCGCTATCGCGAGGTCGGATTTGACGAAGTGTGCGTCCCTGATTTCACTGTGGGGGCGACCCCGAAAGAGCGCGCGGACACCTTGGCGCGATACTTCGACGAGGTGGCAACGCCCTTCCGGTGACCTTTTCAACGCCCAATTAGAGCCGCCTTGTGACCTGTGGCACCATGTGTTCATGAACGACAACATCGGTTACATCCTCACCAAGCGCGCGGAAATCACCCCAGATCTGGAGGCACTATACGACGTCGCCCAGAACAAGCGGTTCACGTTCACGCAGTTGAATGCCGAGACCAACAAGGTCGCGCATGCACTCTTGGAATCGGGGGTGAAGAAAGGTGATCGCGTCGCTCTGCTTGTCATGAACTCGACCGAGTTCCTCACCACGTTCTTCGCCATTGCCAAGATCGGCGGAGTCATAGTTCCTTTGAACTGGCGTCTCGTACCCGATGAGCTCGAGTTCATCTTGAAAGACTCTGGCTCAAGCGTCCTGGTTGCGGGTGAGGAATTCGCATCGAGCGTCGTCGAGTTGCAGTCTCGTGGCGACAAGACTGATGTACGTCAGTGGATCCATGTCGGCTCGAAAGAATCACAACCACCGTTTGCCGTTAGTCACGCTGATTATGCAAGTGGAAAGTCGACTGGGAACCCGCCGGTGACTGCCATGGGTGACGACTTGCTGTACATCATGTACACCTCGGGAACCACGGGGTTGCCAAAGGGTGTGATGCATTCACATCGCACGCAAATGGCGGCACTGATCACACTGAATGCCTGTAGCGACTTCGCCACCAGTGATCGCTACCTGAACCCAATGCCAATGTTTCATGTCGGAGCATTGACGCCCGCGATTGCAACCGCCTATCGCGGGCTTGCACACGTTCTCATGAAGACGTTTGATCCGAATGCTGCATGGGAGATCATCGAGAAAGAACGCATCTCGAATGCGCTCATGGTGCCGGCCATGCTGCAGTTCATGAAATTGGTGTACGACCCCAAGAAGCACAAGTACCCGAGTCTTCGTTGGTTGTTGAGCGGTGCAGCGCCTGTGCCTGTGTCGGTCATCGAAATGTATGCCGAAATGGGTATCGCCATTCACCAGGTGTACGGACTCACGGAGACGTGTGGTCCTGCCTGTATCACAATGCCGGAAGATGCGATTTCGCATGCCGGCTCCACCGGTCGTTCGTACTTCCACACTGAGGTGAAGGTGATGCGTCCCGACGGTACTGAATGTGATGTCGATGAAGCTGGTGAAGTGGTCATCAAGGGTGACCACATCATGTTGGGTTACTGGAATCGCCCGGAGGCGACCACCGAAGCCATTCGTGACGGCTGGTTCCATAGTGGCGACGTCGCCATTCGTGACAAAGATGGTTTCATCTACATCAAGGATCGTCTGAAGGACATGATTATCTCCGGTGGAGAAAATGTGTATCCGGCTGAAGTTGAGAACGTGATTTTGACGTGCCCTGGCGTCGGCGATGCTGCGGTCATCGGAATTCCATCCGACAAGTGGGGCGAGTCAGCTCTTGCCGTGGTTGTGAAGAAAGACGAAGCCTTGACGGAGGCTGCTGTCATTGCACATTGCGATGGGAAACTCGCTCGCTTCAAAATGCCAGTGAAGGTCGAATTCGTGGCGGCGATTCCACGCAACCCGTCGGGCAAGATCCTGAAGCGCGAATTGCGTCAACAATTCGTGAGTTAGCCTCTCCAGCAGTCGATCGAAATCGATTGCTGGGGGACACATGAAGTCAAAGCGCGGGTCGCACATTGTCGCTGTCGCATTAGTTGCAGCGACATGGTCTGTCGCCAAGGATGACGACCGCCATGCGTATGCGTCTGGCGTCCCTGCGAGTACTGCACCGTCTAATTGGGCTGCGCAAGTGCCGGCCAGCGACGGCGACCGAACGTTGATGCCATATTGCACAACCGCGACTCAGACTGACTGCATCGAGGAAGTTGGCGCGTACCTGTCAAGCGCGCCATTGACTCTGGTCAAGGGTGAGTGGACTCAACGAAGCGCGTCAGCGCCGACGATGAATCCTGATGGGTACGTGCGCACTGAGTTCCAGATACCGGGGCTAGTCACCGAAGATTCGCGCAGTGCGTTCGCAGGTTTGGTGGAAGTCCAGTCGATACTCACGCGACCAGGTTCTCAGCAACCCACAGGAATTCAGTTCAACATGTATGCATCAAGCATCATGATCGGAACCGGTGGCTCTGCACTGCCTGGTTTGAGGCCAGAGTGGGAGAGCGGGCTCGCGAGTGCATCGGGGTGTGCAGTCATCAGCGGTAAGTGCGTGCGGTACGGCAATCTTGACGACACAGCAAAGTACAGAGTTGTCTTGCGCACCAGTTGGTTGTTGCCAACCATCGTGAGCGGAGGCATTGTCAATGGCACAGTGCAGTCAGCTCGATGGACTCAGAACGGCTCATACCGTCTCGTCGTCGAGGGTGGCATTCTCGAGACTTTCGGTGTGGCAAATGAGTTAGGTGGAATTGGTCCGACCAGTTACCCGGCGTGGAACCAGAAGTACATGGAATTCATGGTGCTCGACACCAGGTATCTGCCTCAGTTGCCGGCCTGTGCCGAGAAGGGCACGATGCTCGTCAAAGAGAACGGATACGGCCCTGTGTTCCCGCGGTATAACCAGACGACCAAATCCCTGTATCTCATGCCAAGCGCTCCACACTTCACGTCTTCTGCAAAGACTGCTTTCATCCCCGGTGCGTACCAAGCGCAGATTCCCGAAGCCATGGTCCAGTGTGTGTGGGGAGTGTCAGGCGCTGAAACAGACAAGTTCACAGTGTCTATCTCCGAGGACAACGTGGAGCAGACGGGCTTCACTCAGACGATCACTTTCGCAAACGATGTACTGAACGTCGCGGCATCGGGGTTCCACTATTCGCAACCGTCAATTGATCTGAAGAACGTGACTGCTTCAGGGGCAATCACGAATCGCACCAGCACGACGGTGTCCGGTGTAACTACGGCCACAACCGCGACAGCAAACATCACGCAAGTGAAGATCGGCACCCCGACTGTCGCAAAGAATAAGTCGTTGTCGCTCGCTTCCGCACTCGTGACAGCTGGCAAGACAGCGCCAAAGGGCACGACAGCAACTGCAAAGGTCGCGGCATCAAGCAAGACAATTTGCAAGATTTCTGGATCGAATGTGGTCGGACTGAAGCCCGGTACGTGCGCCATCACCGCATCGGTGAAACCCAGTGCTACGACAAAGAAGGCATCGACGACAGTCACCAAGGGCAAGTCCGTTTCAGTGTCGTCGATAGCGCAGAGCGCTGGTCTCCCCAGTACGAGCGGAGCAAAGGTGCTCGTTGTGGTCAATTCGACATCGCGGCGCTTATGCACGGTGTCTGGGAACACAACAGTCAAGGGTCTCGGAACCGGAACGTGTTCTTTGACCATCACGGTGACAGCAAAGCCATACTCCACGAACCTCTCTCTGAAAGTCACCTGACAACACCCAGGTGTCATCAACTAGGTGAGTGGAACGTTCTCGTCGCTTGATGTGCCGACAATTATGAGCGCTGCGAGGACGATTGCGGCACCAATCCAACTGACGATTCGAATGTTCTCGTTCAAGACGACCGCACCCAGCGTGGTTGCTGTAACAGGTTCAACCAGCGTGAGCGTAACGACCATCGAACCGGTGAGTCGTGACAGTGACTGCGCATATAGAAGGTAAGCGACCGAGATTGTCGCAAGACCGAGGTAGATGATCGTCAACCAGCCACTCGGAGTCGATAGCCATGTCAGCGACGACGGCACGACGAGTACCACAGCGCACGCGGCGCTCACGGCGAATGTCCATGCCATTGTCCATGTGCCACTCCAGCCGCGATCAAGCAGGCGCTTACATAGGTGCGTGTAAATGGCATAGCTGGCACCCGCACCGATTCCGAAGAGAACGCCGACAACTGAGAAACGTGAGTCACCGTCTGGTGGTGATCCGAGAACGAGCATCGCAAGCCCAACGAGGGCAACAGTCAATGCGCCAACTACTCGAGATGACGGTCGGTGACCAGTGAACGCGTCGATGACTGCAGCAATGATCGGGCCACTACCAATCGTGAGCATTGTGCCGACGGCAACTCCTGAATTCTCCATGGCGCTGAAGAAACAAACCTGAAAGAGCAGCATCGCCACTCCGGCTGCGATTGCTTCGCTACGAAGGCGGGGTCGGTTGACCCTCTCGGTCAGGAACCCGACGATCAGCAGAGGGACCGCCCCGATCATGAGTCGCACGCCGGCTACCGAGAGAGACGTGGCGCTGTCGGGGGCAAAGGACCTTGCCGTACCAGAGGTGCCGAAGAGAATTGACGCTGCTACGACACCTACGGCTGGGTGACCGAAGAGACCGCGACTTGGCGAGTTGGTGGACGTGGCCGGGGCCTTAGGTGTGGGCATGGTTCGGAAGTAGTGTTGGAAAAACCTTCGGGTAACCCTGTCTAGCAGGGGAGCCTGTAGCGACAAGGGTGTGCATGGGGACACAAGACGACGTAAGACAACCGACAGTGCGCCACGCCATGCGAATCGCATTTCTGGCCATCATCGGCCTGTCGTTCGTCGCACCTCTGTTTGGTTCGTCAGCATCTGCAGCGACCGACGAGGGAGAGATTGTCGCATCTGTGACAGAACAGAAGCAGACCGATGACGGTGTCGAGAAAATTCCGGTCGAAGGGGCGCTCATCAAAGCGGTTGGTGCAGCAGGTACTGCTGAAGGAACGACCGACTCCACCGGAAAAGTGACGCTAAAGGTTCCAAAAGATGGCGCATATGACGTGACCCTTGATGTGGCAACTCTCCCAGACGGGGTTGAAGCGAGCGACGAGTCACCGACCACCATCTCCATCAGTTTCTCCTCCGGTGTCACCATTGGAACTGGCGCTAAATCAGTGAATTTCTTCGTCGGTGATGCAAGACGAGCAGTGATCAATCGCTGGGAACTACTTCCACAGACCATCGTGAACGGCATCAAGTACAGCTTGATAATCGCGATGTGCGCAATCGGTTTGTCGCTCATCTACGGCACAACCGGTCTCACCAACTTTGCTCACGGTGAGATTGTGTCCATCTCTGCGATTGTGGTGTTCTGGCTCAATCAGTACGGACCAGGGTTGCACTTGCTCATCGCAGCACCGTTCGGTATCGCAGCATCAGCGCTCATGGCCGGTGCATTCGAGCGCCAACTGTGGCGGCCGCTACGTCGTCGTGGCACCAGCCTCACATCGATGATGATCGTGTCAATTGGCCTCGCCATCGCAATTCGTTATGTCTACCTGTTCTTCTTTGGTGGACGTAACCGTCGCTATCGCCAGTACGTCGGTGACCCCGAGATTGACTTCGGCCCGTTCGGAATCACACCGCGTGACATAGGCATCATGATCATCTCGGCGGTCGTGGTCGTCGGCATCTCGATGTTCCTATTGCGGGCACGGCTTGGCAAGGCGATTCGTGCAGTGTCCGACAACCCCGATCTTGCATCGGCCACCGGCATCAACACCAACCGCATCATCCTCACCGTGTGGCTGATCGGTGGCGGATTGGCTGGCATTGGCGGCGTCATGCTCGGCGCTGCGAGTGGTGTGCAGTGGGACATGGGCAACATCCTTCTGCTCCTCATGTTCGCCGCCATCACTGTCGGCGGACTCGGTAACCCGTTCGGCGCGCTGCTCGGAGCATTCGTGGTCGGCATGTTCACCGAGCTCTGGACATGGTTCTTCCCGAACGTCGTCGAATTGAAGACTCTCGGTGCGCTGATCGCGCTTGTGGTCATCTTGCTCGTGCGACCACAAGGTTTCCTCGGTCGAAAGGAGCGCATCGGATGAAGTGGGACCTCATTCTCTCGAACTCTTTCTACACAGCCATCAGCGCCAACGCAGTGGCGTACATCCTCGTCGCATCTGGTCTAAACGTGCATTTCGGATACACCGGATTGCTCAACTTCGGTCAGGCCGGGTTCGCGGCAATCGGTGCGTACTCGTTGTCCATTCCGATCAGTCGTTATGACTGGCCGTGGCCCCTTGCAATGTTGCTGGTCGTCGTTGCATCTGTGGTCTTGGCGTTGCTTCTGGGCATACCGACACTTCGATTACGGGCCGATTACTTGGCGATTGTCACCATCGCCGTCGCAGAGATCATTCGATTGTTCATGAACTCGGTGCGCTTCACGTGGCTCACTGGCGGCAACGATGGTCTTCAAGGCTTCACACGTTTCATGGAGAACATCAATCCATTCCCGGATGACGGCATCACACTATGGGCGCAGAAAGTTGACGGATACCGCCTCTGGCTGTTGGTCACAGGTTGGATTCTCGTTGCGTTGGTGTCGACCGGAATATGGGCGCTCATGCGCAGCCCATGGGGTCGAGTTCTAAAGAGCATCCGCGAGGATGAAGACGCGGCACGCAGCTTGGGTAAGAACGTTTTCGCCTACAAAATGCAGAGCCTCATCATCGGTGGATTCGTCGGCGCACTCGGCGGCATGTGGCTGGTGCTCGACAAGCAGTCGTCACAGCCACAAGACTTCTCGACAACGTTCACGTTCTTCGCCTACACAATCATCATCTTGGGCGGCATTGCACGTGCGAAGGGTCCAGTCATCGGAACGATGATTTTCCTCTTCGTCATTCAGTTCGTTGACATCACGTTGCAGCAGGCCACTCGTACCACGCCGACAGACCCGACCCCGCTTCTTCCCGAGTGGATCGTGGATGAGAACAACTTCTCACAGGTGCGTTTCATTGTTGCTGGTCTTGCATTGGCGGTGCTCGTGATCGTGCGGCCGCAGGGAATCTTCGGCGACAAGAGAGAGCAGGCCTTCGATGTCCGCTAGCGCCGTGTCGTACCAGCCTGTGCCTGGCTCGAAGAAGGATGATGCGATCCTGGTCGTTGACGGCATTCGTCGTGCATTCGGCGGTCTTGTCGCGGTGAACGTCGACCATGTTGAAGTTCCACGTAACAAGATCACCGCGCTCATCGGCCCAAACGGAGCCGGAAAGACCACATTCTTCAACTTGCTGACCGGCTTCGACGCCCCCGACAGTGGCACTTCAATGTTCAACGGGAGGCGACTCGATGGCATGGCGGCGCACAAGGTCGCTCGTCTCGGAATGGTGCGCACATTCCAGCTCACGAAGGCGCTCTCGCGAATGTCTGTCATCGAGAACATGCGCCTCGGTGCCGCGCACCAGAAGGGTGAGAACATCTTCCGCGGATTGTTCGCCCCGATGTGGCGTGCGCAGGAAGCAGAGATCACGGCTCGCGCTGAGGAACTTCTCGCACGATTCAACTTGGCCCACATGCGTGACGAACTAGCGGGTGGCTTGTCGGGTGGTCAGCGAAAGTTGCTCGAGATGGCGCGTGCGCTCATGGTCGAACCCGAGATGGTGATGCTCGATGAGCCAATGGCAGGTGTTAACCCCGCTCTCAAGCAAAGCCTGCTCGAGCACATCAAGGGCTTACGCAATGAAGGACGCACCGTGTTGTTCGTTGAACACGACATGGACATGGTGCGCGAGATCAGCGACTGGATCATCGTGATGGCCGAGGGAGTGGTCATCGCTGAAGGAACGTCAGATGACATCGGCTCAAATCAGGCGGTCATCGATGCCTATCTCGGCGCGCACCACGATTCTGACTTGGGAGGCAGCTGATGTCTACCAACGTCATTGATGTAGAGAATGTCATCGCTGGGTATGTCGCCGAAGTCAACATCCTGAACGGATGTGACCTCACCGTCGCTGCTGGCGAGTTCGTTGGCATCATTGGTCCGAATGGTGCGGGTAAGTCGACGCTTTTGAAGGCCGTTCTCGGGTTGGTCAATGTCCGCGGTGGTCACGTGAAGCTGAATGGTGAAGAGATCACCGGAATGAAGCCCTACGAACTTGTCGCGCGCGGTGTGGGCTTCGTGCCGCAGACACGCAATGTGTTTCCGTCGTTGACAGTTCGTGAGAACCTCGAGATGGGCTGCTTCCTGAGGCCCGACATGCTCGATGAGCGTCTCGAATACGCCGTCGAAATGTTCCCTCGCCTTGGTGAGCGCATCGACCAGCGAGCCGGATCCCTGTCTGGTGGTGAGCGTCAGATGGTGGCCATGGGACGTGCCCTCATGTTGAAGCCAACCGTGTTGCTACTGGACGAGCCTTCCGCCGGTCTGTCTCCGGCATTGCAAGACCAGGTGTTCATCCAGTGCAAAAAGATCAACGAGTCTGGTGTCGCAATACTCATGGTCGAGCAGAACGCCAGCCGGTGTCTGCAAGTGGTTGATCGTGGCTATGTGCTCGACCAAGGTCGCAACGCCTACACCGGCACAGGTCGTGAGTTGTTGAAAGACCCGAAGGTGATCGAGTTGTACCTCGGGACCCTCGCCAAGTCTTCTCGCGGCTGAGCCACACAACCCATGGCGGTCGAGCTTCGACCATATACCGATGCCGATCTCGAGGCGGTTGCGGAGATCTCTACGTCATGGAACAGACACTTCGGTATCCCGATTGTCGACACCGCCGAGCTGTTTGATGAAGAGTTCGTAGAGCCAGTTGTTCACCGTGGAACAGACATTCGACTTGCGATCGTCGAAGGGCAACCTGTGGGCTACGTGTACACGTATCACCTAGCGAGCGACACGCACGACCAACGTTGTTACGTGTTTGCACGAGTGCTTCCAGAATTTCTCTCACGTGGAGTCGGTAGCGAGCTGTCCGCATGGGGCTTAGGACATGCCAAGGAGATACTGCGTGCGGGTGCGAACTTCGGTAGGCGATTGATTCGTACCGATGCACCAACGGTTGATGTCGATGCACAAACAATCTTCGCCAACCTTGGAATGTCTCCAGTTCGATGGTTTGCTGAGATGCGAGCACCTCTCGACGACATACCGGCGCCAATGACGGTCGATGACTACAGGCTCGTCAGTTGGAATTCAGTCGATAGCGAAGAACTTCGCCGCGTAAAGAACGACGCATTCGCTGATCACTGGGGGTCAACCCCAGACGACGAACTGCGCTGGTCACATCTCACGGCCGGAGTTGCCGTGCGGCGCGACTTGTCACTTGCGGCTGTCGACGAATCTGGCGCCGTCGTTGGCCTTGTTCTCAGCAATCGATTCCCTGATGACGACGTAGAAGTCGGAGGCAATGTTGAACGAGTCGGGTGGATTGACAAAGTTGCCACATTGCGAAATTGGCGTAAGCGGGGAGTGGCGTCAGCGCTCATCGCATCGGCGGCCGACCTGTACCGCAGCGAAGGCCTTACCCATGCTGGGCTGTATGTCGATAGTGACAATCCCACAGGTGCGGTGTCGGTATATGAACGACTCGGATTTCGTGTCACGAGACAGTCAGTGACGTTCGAACTGGTCTTCGACTGACCTTGGGTGAAAGACCTCAGGAAATGAGAAAGGCCCGGGCTTTCGCCCGGGCCTTTCCGTTGATCGAATGAGATTCGATACAGGTATCAGTTACCTGCGTCGAAGTTCTCACCAAGTGCGTTACCCATGTTGCCGTCGCATCCGTAGACCTTGATGGCCTTCGGTCCAACACCCTTCTCCACCATGGTGGCGAGGATCTTGGAGGTCTCATCGAAACCGATGATTGCGACTGCGTCAGGGCCAGCGGCCTTGATCTCGTCGACTTCTGCGTCGAATGCGGTTGCCTTCTCGTCATAGATCTTGGTTACGACGACCTTTGCGCCACCTGCTTCCAGGTTCTTCGCGAGGTCTTCGGCCAAGCCGGTGCCGTATGCGTCGTTACGAGCGATGATCGCCACGTTCGATGCGCCGTCACCCTTGATGACTTCAGCCAACACTGCACCCTGAACGATGTCCGATGGGGCGCTACGGAAGTAGAGACCCTTGTCGGCGTAGTCAGAGAGCTTCTTCGAGGTGTTCGCAGGCGAGAACTGAACGACGCCAGCAGCCGTGATCTTGTCGATCACGGTGAGGCTCACACCAGACGACGCAGCACCGATGATGGCGTCGACGTTCTGCGAAAGCTGAGCGTCAACTGTCTTCGATGCAGTGTCAGTGGTGGCGTCACCAGAGTCACCCTTGATACCCACAACGTCCTTACCCAGCACGCCACCAGCAGCATTGATGTCCTTGATGGCGAGGTCGAAACCAGCGAATTCCGGTGGTCCGAGGAAGGCGAGTGAGCCAGTCTGCGGCAGGATCGAACCGATCGTCAGAGTGCCGTCACCCTTGCGGTCGCCTTCAACGGCAACTGGGGCAACGTCTGCGTCGGCAGGAGCTGCTGCTTCGATGTATGTGGTCTTGGAGTCGTCGAGACGGTTGTCTGCACCGAACTGAAGAACGCCGTAGGAAGCCTTGAGGGGCTCGCCGTTACCGGAGAACTCGAGTGGTCCAGAAACGCCGTCATAGTCGACGTCCTTACCTTCTTTGATGAGAGCAGCGCATGACGCGAAGTCGGTGCACTTTTCACCGTCGCGTGTGATGCCGTTGATCTCAGAGGCATAGGCAATGCCATCGTCCTGAGCCTTCTCCACTGCGAGAGCAATCACAGTTACCGAGTCGTATGTCTCGGCAGCGTATGAGTAGTCAGTCAGTGCAGGATCGACCTCAAGAAGACGGTCCTTGAACTCTTGGGAAAGTTCAACCAACGGAGTGGTTCCCTTCATGCCCTCGAGTTCGCCATTTGATGTTGATGCTGCAGCAGTCGTGTCTGACGCTGCAGTTGTGTCGGTCGAGCTGTCATCGCCACCACAGGAAGCGGCCACAAGGCCAAGACCCACGATGAGCGCCGCAACGCGACGTCCGGTTTTCTTCTGCATTTTTTCTCCCCGCAGATTGGATGTTTTGGGGGGTTTGGACACCCTCCCACTGGGTAAGAGCGCCAAGGATACGAGTAGTTTTGGCGCACTGACAAGGGATGTGACGATTTCAGACCGTTCCATCAAATTCATTTCGGCAGGGGACATCGCATTGCACAATCGCACAAAGTCAGGAAGTGACGGTCTGCCGACGGGACCCGCGCTGTTGGTTGGTTTGGCAGCTGGCTTGTTGTCGGGGGTATTCGGAGTTGGTGGGGGCATCTTGATCGTCCCAGGCCTTGTGTTCTTGGCTCGGATGGACCAGCGGACATCACACGGAACCTCTTTGGCGGCTGTGTTGCCGATCGCGGCGTCGAGCTTGGTCACCTACTGGGTACACGACCACGTCGATTGGCCAGTGGCCGCGTGGCTGGTGGTAGGTGCACTGATTGGTGCGGTGGCTGGCACCGCACTTCTGAATGTTCTGCCCCATCGCACTCTTGCAATTGCATTCTCGGTGGTGTTGCTGGTGTCGGCGGCCCGATTGTTCATCTCAATGGGAGCCGAGGGGCGCGGGGCTCTTGCTGTGGGCAGCGCAATTGCATTGGTGGTCATCGGGCTCGTCACGGGCGTGCTCTCGGGCTTGTTGGGCGTCGGCGGTGGCGTGGTGATGGTGCCGGCGATGATGATGCTGCTTCATGTGGAGGGCGTCATCGCAAAAGGTACGTCGCTGGCAGTCATCATTCCCACAGCTGCAATGGGAACATGGCGTAATCGCAGCAAGAACAACGTTGACATGCGTGCAGCGGGCGTGGTCGCCGCATCGGGCATCGTTGCCGCCGTCGCGGGCGGATGGATTGCGGCACGGATGTCCGACTCGCTCTCGAACTTTCTCTTTGCGACACTTCTCATAGTCGTCGCGGTACGTCTGTTGTTTCAGGCGCGACGCGATCGCCGTAACGATGTCACTGTCGTGGTGGAGTAGAACACTGACATGGAACAAGGACGATTGACCGGGAAAGTTGCTCTCATTACCGGTGGTGCACGAGGAATGGGAGCGGCTGAAGCAGCTTTATTTGCAAGTGAAGGCGCACGGGTTGTCATCACCGACGTGCGTGATGAAGATGGCAAGTTAACAGCAAAGAACATCTCGCCAGATGGTTCGATGTGCGCGTACATGCATCACGACGTGGTGGATGAGTCCGAATGGGCAACAGTGGTGTCATCAACAATCGAGCGCTTCGGTCGCGTCGATGTGTTGGTGAACAATGCGGGCATCTTTGAGACTGGAACGGTTTTGAACACCTCGCTCGAGATGTATCGACGCACGATCGACATCAATCAGGTCGGCGTATTTCTCGGTATGAAGGCAGTTGCTGAACACATGGTGAAGCAGCAGTCCGGTTCGATTATCAACATCTCTTCGATTGCTGGCTTGCAAGGTGCTGCAGGATTCCTTGCCTACGGCGCCAGCAAGTGGGCAGTACGTGGCATGTCACGCGGAGTTGCCAAAGAGCTCGCGCCATTCGGCGTTCGCGTGAACTCGATTCACCCTGGCATCATCGACACCGCCATGCTGCAAACGTTTGAAGACGTCGGCACCGGTGTGCGCGAGGCCGTGCGCACTCGGATACCAATGGGGCGTGAAGCGCAAGCACAAGAAGTCGCAACGATGGCGCTGTTCTTGGCAAGCAATGAGAGCTCATATTGCAACGGTGGCGAATTTGTGGTCGACGGCGGCTGGACCGCTTAATGAGCATCCTTGGAACCCGCGTTCAGCGATTGGAAGACCCACGGTTCCTGACCGGCCAAGGCACGTACATCGCCAACTTGCCCCTACCTGATGCATGGCATCTTTCGTTTGTCCGATCAACGGTCGCACATGGTCGCATTACAGCAGTTGACACAAGTGCTGCCGAAAACATGCCAGGAGTCGTCGCCGTCTACACCGGCGCAACATTGCCACTTCAGCCAGCGCCGCCTGCAATGGTCTTGTTGAATCAGAAGATGTTGCGTCCGTATCTCGCTCGTGACGTCGTGCGATACGTAGGTGAGCCAGTCGCGGTGATCGTGAGCGAGACCAAAGAACAAGGCGTCGACGCTGCCGAGACGGTGATCGTTGATTACGACCCACTGCCGACGGTGCTCGACCTTGAAGAGTCGCTTCGCGGAGATGTGTTGCTCCACTCAGATGCGGGAACGAACATTGCGGTCACATTCCCCGGACCGGCTGATGAGTCGATCTTTGTCGATTGCGATGTCGTGGTGTCGTTGATCATTGAGAATCAACGTGTAGCTCCAGTACCGATGGAAGTTCGTGCAGCAGCGGCGACATGGGACGGCTCGACACTCACGCAATGGGCATGCAGCCAGGGTGTGCACGGCGCACGCGATGGCATAGCGAATGCTCTCGGACTCGAACCAGCGCAAGTGAGAGCCATCACACCAGATGTCGGCGGTGGTTTTGGTGCGAAGTCAGGTCAATACCCAGAAGAGATACTCGTCGGATGGGTCGCAAAGACTCATAGCCATGCAGTGCGATGGACCGAGACGCGAAGTGAGAACTTGGTGTCAATGGGGCACGGTCGTGGACAACTACAGCGTGCGACACTGGGTGGCACGAAGGACGGCAAGTTCCTTTCGTATCGACTCGAGGTGTTGCAGGACAGTGGTGCGTATGCGCGCATGGGGGCGGTGCTCCCAATCATGACGCGGCTCATGACGAGTGCGGTGTACGACATCGCCAAAGTCGAATATGAATCGCATTCAGTTCTTACCAACACGACGCCGACTGAGGCGTATCGCGGTGCCGGTCGACCAGAAGCCACAGCGGCTATCGAACGCATCATCGATGTGTTTGCCGCGAAGTGTGGCATCGATCCTGCCGAGGTTCGCCGCCGTAACTTTCTGCAGCCGAGTTCATTTCCACTCACCACTGCGATGGGCGCTGCGTACGACTCGGGTGAATATGAAAAAGCCCTCGATGCGGCGTTGACTGCCGCGGGTTATGCCGAACTTCGTCGCGAGCAACGTGAGCGGCGTGAGCGTGCTGACGTCGTGCAGATGGGCATCGGGGTCGCCAGTTACGTCGAGACAACGAACCCCATGAGCGGGCCAGAGTTCGGCTCGGTGGAAATCACCGCCGATGGGGGCGCCATCGTGCGCACCGGTTCATCGTCGCACGGGCAGGGGCATCACACCGTGTGGGCGATGATTGTGGCGGAGTCCACCGGCATTCCGATGCACAAGATCGACTTCCGTTTCGGTGACACCGACGACATTCAACGCGGCGGGGGAACAGGTGGCTCGCGCAGCCTCCAAGTCGGTGGAAGTGCAGTGCGTCTTGCCGCGGAGAAAGTCATCGATACGGCACGCTCAGTTGCCGCCGAACTTCTTGAAGCTGCTGTAGACGACGTCGTGTTCGATGCAGTGCGTGGTGCGTTTCACGTTGCAGGTTCTCCGCAACCCGCAAGGACGTGGGCAGAAGTGGCCGTTGGCGGCTCGAATGCTCTCCTCGGAGAAGCAGATTTCACTCCAGAGGGGTCTACCTTTCCATTCGGCACGCATGTATGTGTCGTTGAGGTGGACACCGAGACGGGTTCGGTCGAAGTGCGTCGTCACGTCGCTTGTGACGACGCCGGAACGATCATCAATCCACTCATCGTCGACGGGCAAGTACATGGTGGTCTCGCGCAAGGAATCGCCCAGGCGCTTCTCGAGGAAGTGCGTTACGACGAAGATGGCAACCCGATCACATCGAACCTTGCTGACTATGCGTGCATTTCGGCGGCAGAGTTGCCGTCGTTCGAGAGAGTTGCAATGGAGACACCGACACCACGGAACCCACTCGGGGCAAAAGGCATTGGTGAAGCAGGGACGATTGGTGCAACGCCCGCGGTGCACAACGCCGTCATTGATGCGTTGTCGCACCTGGGTGTAAAACACATGGACATGCCATGCACCCCGCGACGGGTGTGGGAAGCGTTGAAGTCAGTTCGTTGATGTTTGTGTCGCGGCAGGCGAAGGCTTGTTCGTGACGAAGGCACCGAGCAGAGCGACCGCACACCCGATGAGTGACAGCACCGCAATTGGCTCATTGCGCAAGACCACACCGAGAAGCAGGCTCACCACTGGCATGACATAGGTGGTGACTGATGCGCGAGTTCCCCCGACGCGACCAACCAACGTGATGGCCATCACATAAGCGATGCCGGTTCCCCCGATTCCGAGCGCGACGATTGACAGCAGTGAATGCCAAGCAAATGTTGCGTCGGGAAGAGATGCAACACCAAACGGCAGAGTGCAGATGATGGCAACTGCCTGTGAGTGAACGATTACAGGAAGCGTGCCGTACTTCTGCTGCAACGGGCCAGACATATTCAATGAGATGCCATAACACGAAATCGCGAGAATGATGAGTGAAACGCCAAACACACTGTTCGAGCCTTCACCAAGTGTCGGCACGGCAATGCACACCACGCCGAGAAAGCCGACTACGAGCCCTAGTAGCTGTTGCGATGGTGGTAGGCGTCGCGCGATGATGCCAGCGAAGGTGGCGACGAACAACGGCGTGGCACCATTCAGCATTCCGGTGATGCTGCTTGACACATGTTGTTCGGCGAATGGAAAAAGTGACAAGGGGAACGCCATCCAGAACAGCCCCAGCACGGCAAGTTTCGGGTAAGCCTCGCGTGGCAATGTGACGCGCGAGCCCTTAAAGGGGATGAGCGTGAGAAAACCAAACACCAAACGCATCGGCGTGATCATCTGCGGTGGAAATGCATCAAGCCCTTCAGCGATGAAATAAAAGCTTGCACCCCAGATGATTCCGGGAATGATGAGCAACACCCAGTCGCTGCGCTTCATCCGACTGGAGCTTCCTTGCGAAGCCGTGGGCTGGTCGAACGTACGGAGGGACCGGCGAACAGGAGGCCCGCCACAACCAATGAGGCCATGATTACCGCGGCAACCGTAAACGTCACCGTGCGGCCAAGGTGCTCGTAATTGAGTCCTGCTAGAGCGGCAGCAACGCCGCCAATCAATGTCTGAAGACCCCCCATGAGGCCCTGGGCGCCAGCGAGTCGTTCAGGTGGCGCGACCATGCTGACTGCCATGCCCGAGCCGGTGACGGTTAGTCCGTCGACGATTCCGTGAAATAGTCCGATTGTCAAGATGATGATCGGAACGGTGAGTAGTCCGTACGACACCATGAAGATCGCGCCGAACAGAATTCCAACTGCAGCAGCTACGAATGGCCCGACATGTTGAGTCAGCCGACCACCGACGGGACCGAGAAATACCAGTGGTAACGCAAATGCCGTGATTCCGACGTTCGACATCCAGTTCGATGCTCCGAGATCATCCATCATGACGACGAACGTTGCATCGAACGTGCCGATCATGAGGAAGAGAGCAACTCCGATGAGGATTGCACCAGCAAGTGGCTTGACGCGGAGAAGATCGAACGCGAGTCGTTTGTCCGTGCGCAACTCTTCCGACGTCTCCGGCACCTCAAGACGCGCGACCAAGAAGCCGAGTATGAGAAGTGCACCGGCAACGATGATGAACGGCGCGCCGAACCCAACAGTGTCGGCCAGAATCGCAGAGAGCACAGGACCAGTCGCAAAGCCGGCAACATCGAACGAAAGAATCCGTCCAAGGTTTCGTCCCATGTTTTCGCGATCGCTCTGGACCACGATTCGACGCACCGCTGGCAGTGCGGCACCGGCACCGACTCCCATGAGGAAGCGACTCAACGCAAGCACGGTGAAGTTCGTGCCGAATGCCATACCAAGAGTTCCGATTGCCTCGATCCAGGCACCAAGCATGACCAAACGTCGCGCGTGTCCTTTGTCAGCCATTGGTGCGATGAGTATCTGGGCCGCGAACGATGTGAAGAATCCGAGCGCGACAAGTAGGCCGAGGCTCGATTCTGAGATTCCATAGTTGTCGCGAAAATCATCGAGCACGGTGAACATGACGCCGTAGCCCATCGAACTGGCTAGAGACACGACCTGAAGCGTGGGCACCAACCTTCGAGACGACATCTGTTCCAGCCTAAGGTGCAGTCAGCTGTTCAATGTGAGATGCACGTGACGTGACAATTCAGGCCACGATGCACGAAGTCCTGGGTGCAAATCGAATTCGTGAACTTCTTCGATATGCACCCAGCGCAGATCATCTGATTCAGCATTCGCCGCGAAAGCACCTGCGTCACCGTGAGTGTGTGCGATCACTGTGTCGTAACGCCACGTGCCGTGATCGTCGGAGAAGATTGCGCGCACCTCAAGCATGTGCGAAACAATCCCAGCTTCTTCTTCTGCTTCGCGCTTCGCAGCATCGATTGCATCTTCGTGAGAGTCGAGCGCACCACCTGGAAGCGCCCATGTACCGCCGCCGTGCGTCCACGCGGCACGCAGCTGCAGAAGTACATGGGGCGTGTCGAGGTCGGTGCGTACCAAGAGAAGGCCGGCGGCCCCGTGAAGGCCCCAGTGCCGATTGCCGCAGGCGCAGAACACCCACCCATCACCGTCTCGGAACCCCATCAAAGCAATGGTGTCACAGCCGGCTCGGGTGCGGTCCATGCGGACTCTGCGACCGCCCTAAAGGAATTAAGAAATCCGACTTGTTTGGTCGGGTTTTGGCTTGTAGCGTCTGGCGCCTATGACGAATGCCAATTGGGGTTTTGAGACCCGCCAGATTCATGCCGGACAAGAGCCAGACCCGACAACAGGTGCGCGCGCAGTACCGATTTATCAGACGACCTCGTACCAGTTCCGCGACTCGGCGCATGCACAGAATCTGTTCGCACTTGCTGAGATCGGCAACATCTATACGCGAATCATGAACCCCACGCAGGGTGTGCTCGAAGCCCGACTCAGTTCGCTCGAAGGTGGAATCACTACAGCAGTTGGATTGCCAGGTGCGTTGGTTGTGTCGAGCGGTCAAAGTGCTGAGACACTTGCAATTCTCACTTTGGCTGAAGCAGGTAGCCACATCGTTGCATCACCATCGCTGTACGGCGGTACGTACAACTTGTTCCACTACACACTGCCAAAGATGGGCATCGAAGTGTCGTTCGTTGATGATCCACATGATCTCAGTCAGTGGAAGAGTGCCATTCGTCCGAACACGAAGGCGTTCTACGGAGAAGTTCTTGCGAACCCACGCAACGACGTGTTCGACATCGAAGGCGTCTCAAAGGTCGCACATGAGAACGGCATTCCGTTGATTGTCGACAACACTGTGCCGTCACCGTACGGCGTTCGTCCGATTGAGTGGGGAGCCGACATCGTCGTGCACTCGCTTACCAAGTTCATCGGTGGTCACGGAACGTCGATCGGCGGCGCCATCATTGACGGCGGCACGTTCGACTTTGGTGCGAGTGGCCGCTTCCCGAACTTCACTGAACCAGACCCGAGTTATCACGGCCTCGCATACTGGCCAGCTCTTGGTGCAGGTTCGTACATCATCAAGG
>DCZD01000043.1:106181-106692 GCA_002331255.1 Acidimicrobiaceae bacterium UBA2093
CAGGTTCGTACATCATCAAGGCGCGTGTGCAGATGCTTCGTGACCTTGGTATGGCAGTGAGCCCGTTCAACGCGTGGCAAATCTTGCAAGGCCTAGAAACGTTGTCGTTGCGTATGGACCGTCACTGGTCTAACACCGACAAAGTCGTGGCGTTCTTGCAGAAGCAGGGCCAGGTCGAGAGCATCAACTACGCCGGTCTGCCGAGCAGCCCGTGGCACGAGCGTGCGAAGAAGTACTTCGGTGGTCGTGGCTACGGCTCCGTCATCGCTTTCGTATTGAAGGGTGGTCGCGAGCACGGTCAGAAATTTGCAGAAGCGCTGAAGCTGCACAGTCACGTTGCAAACATTGGTGACGTACGCAGCCTCGTCATTCACCCGGCGAGTACCACGCACAGCCAGTTGACCGAAGACGAGCAGCGCTCGGCAGGTGTCAACCCGGGTCTCGTGCGTCTGTCTGTGGGGCTCGAGTCCATCGACGACATCCTCGCCGACCTCGAATTGGGCTTCGCCGC
>DCZD01000014.1:0-10160 GCA_002331255.1 Acidimicrobiaceae bacterium UBA2093
CGGTTGACACGGCGCCACAGAACCGGAGACACCTCATATCCGTAGAGGCGGTCAAGGATGCGGCGTGTCTCGGCAGCATCGACAAGGCCGTAGTCGATGCTGCGGGGGTTGTTCACCGCGTGCTCGATTGCCTTCTTATTGATCTCATGGAACACCATGCGGTGCACGGGCACCGTCGGCTTCAGGTACTCAAGCAAGTGCCACGAAATCGCTTCCCCTTCGCGATCTTCGTCCGTTGCCAGATACAACGCCGAGGCGTTTTTCATGAGGGCCTTCAGGTCCTTGACGACCGTCTTGCCACGTTCAGTCAACTCATACGTCGGTTTGAAACCATTCTCGACATCGACAGCCAACCCCTTGCTTGGTAGGTCGGCGATGTGGCCGACAGACGGTCGAACGTCGTAGTCAGATCCGAGATATTGGGCGATGGTCTTGGCCTTGGCAGGCGACTCGACGATGACGAGGGGTTTGGACATATCTCGGTATGGGATAAGTGATTTCACCCACCCGTGTCAAGCAATCATGACGAAACGCTTACGGCAGTAGGGAAACGTGAACAGGCTCACCGTCACATTGTTCGTCACTGTGTGCCGTGTGGCGCCGGTACCGTTTCAGGAAATGACCTCGACTGATGCGCCTTCAACGCCAAACAATGGTGCAGAAAACGACGTCATGCCACAGGGTCGAGTGGTGCGTCTCGATCGTGGTTGGAGCACCGTCTTGCTCACCAATGGTGACGCGGTCCGCGTTCGCAACATCGGTGTAGAGGTCGCAGTTGGCGACGAGGTGAATGTGTCGGCCGACCTAGAACGTGTGCATTCAGTCAGTCCCAGGCGAAGCGCACTGGTACGTCGAGCATCGTTCGAAGGAGCGCGCGCACAGCGCCAAGTCGTGGCCAGCAACATCGACACGGTGTTTCTGGTCCATTCGCTCACATCACCCCCGAATGAACGACGTCTTGAGCGCGAGCTGGTGTTGGCATTCGACTCAGGTGCTGACCCAGTCATCGTCCTTACCAAGGTGGATTGTGTCGAGGGTGACGCTGCGCAGTCTGTTTGCGATGTCTTGTCGGCAGTTTCGATGGGTGTCTCAATCCACATGTTGAGTGGAATCACTCGAGAAGGAATGGAACAACTCACCGAGTACATCTCGAACGGTTCCACGATTGCTGTGTTGGGTGCAAGTGGTGTCGGCAAGTCAACACTGGTCAATGCCCTCGTTGGCCATGAGGCACAAGAAGTAGGTGAAGTGCGCGAGAGCGATCAGCGTGGTCGTCACACAACGGTGGCCGCGCAGTTGGTGCAACTGCCGAGCGGTGGTTGGTTACTCGACACTCCTGGGTTGCGTGCTGTCAACCTCTGGACTAGCGGTCATGGCATCGAGCGAGCATTCAAAGACGTATTCGACCTGTCAGAGTCATGCAAGTTCCGCGATTGCAAGCACTCGGACGAACCAGAGTGTGCTGTGCAGGCAGCAATCAGCAAGGGCACCTTGGCACCGATTCGCCTCGAGAGCATGCGCCGGTTGGTGGCGGAAGAAGCCTCTATAGAAGAGGAACAACGCGAACGTGAGAAGTCCTTCGATCGTCGTGGTGCGCGACGCCCCGCGGAGAATAGGCGCCGTTCTTAAAACTGCAGTCCGACTACTGCTCCACCATTCGGTGCGTCCTCGACAATTGTCGAGATGCCATGGTCTTCGGCAAACTGCGCGACAATGGCCAAGCCAAGACCTGATCCAGGCAACGAGCGAGTGGCCGTTGCTCTGTAAAAGCGGTCGAACACATGGGGCTTGTCGGCAGCGGCAATACCAGGGCCATTGTCCTGCACCACGATTCGACCGTCGTTGATGATGATGGCGATGTCTGAGCCATCGGGGCTGAACTTGATGGCGTTGTCGACCAAATTGCCGATGGCGCGCTCAAGCTGATGCAGTCGGGCAGTCACCCGCGTATCGCCGATGGACGACACGGTGATGTCACCCGTGGTGCGACGACGTGCTCGTGTCGCAATTTCATCAGTGATTTCGCGCAAGTCAACAACTGACGGCTGCTCTGCGGCCTTTTGGTCAGTTGCTAGTGCGCTGAGTTCTGAGCTGAGTTCCGTTAGCTCGTCGATCTCGGCACGCATGTCAATGAGTATCGCAGCGCGTTCTGCGTCAGACAGGGTGGGTCGCTGCAAGAGTTCAGTGTTGGCTCGAAGACTTGTGAGTGGCGTGCGTAACTCGTGGCTGGCGTCTTGCACCAATTGGCGCTGCCGGGTCACGCTTCGACGAAGTGCAACGAGCATGGTGTTGAAACTCGACGCCAGTTTCGTCACTTCGCTCGCACCTTTCACCTCGACGTTGTGGTCGAGGTCTTCTGTGCGAGCGATGTTGTCGGCAGATGTTGCGAGCAATTCAATGGGCTTGCTGACCTTGCTGGCGAACAACCACCCTGCAATGGCGGCGAGCCCAAAACCGGCAAGTGCGATACCAATGAACCATGCGCGCATGCCACCAATGGCGTTGTCAATGTCGTTTACGTTCTTGCCAACTTTGATGAGGACCCCATTTGGCAGGGCAACAGTGAGAACGCGGTACTTATCGCCGTCCAATCGCATCGTCTCGCGCCGGAAACCGTCACGCGATGTCGCCATGTCGTCGTCACGTTCATGTTCGGGAAGGTCGACCTTTCCGGCAGTGGCGATGATGCCCGAAGTTGGGTCGATGATTTGCGTGACAGCATCGAATTCTGTCTGCAACAACTCATCTGTCAATGGGTTTCTCTGGCGGAAGCCCGGTAACACTTGGCGGTTGTTTCGTTGAAGTGCTTCGGCAATTTGATTGACACGTGTGTCGAGAGAATCATCAACCTGGCCGTAGAGCTGGTCGGCAGCTGCGACATACGCACCGACACCAACAAGCGAAATGACAACCAGCACGATGGCGCCAGTGACACTTGCAAAACGAGTGCGCAGGGTCATGACTCTTTCACCACGTATCCGACTCCGCGCACCGTAAATAACAGACGCGGCTCACCACCTTCTTCTGTCTTGCGTCGCAAGTAGCCGATGTAGACATCAAGGGACTTCGAGCTGGTCTCAAAGTCGTATCCCCAGATGTCTTCGTATATCTGTTCGCGAGTGACGACAATTCCGTCTTTGGTCATAAGGAGCTCGAGTAGATCGAACTCGGTCTTGGTGAGGTTCAAGACGCGTTGTCCGCGCTTTGCCTCACGTCGCTGCGGGTCAAGAGTCATGTCGGCGACCCGCAGAACAGCACTCGCCGTGAGCACACTATTGCGTCGTAGCAATGCTCTTACGCGCGCGAGCAATTCATCAACAGCGAAGGGCTTAACGAGGTAATCATCTGCACCGGCGTCAAGGCCGGCCACGCGATCACCAACTTCGTGGCGTGCAGTCAACAACAAAATCGGAGTCGCAATACCGCGATGTCGCGATTCGCGACACACTGTCAGCCCGTCAGCAAACGGCATCATCACATCGAGCACCGCTGCATCGATGGAGTTGCGGGTGAGTGCTTCGAGTGCGGCCGCACCGTCGTTGACTGAGATGACGTTGTACTTCTCGAGCTCGAGAACTCGCTCAACCGCCTTGCGAACCGAGGGGTCGTCCTCGGCCACAAGCACCGTGGGGGCCTCGTTCGGGATGTTCACGGAGCCCAAGGTAGCCCGCAAAACCCTTGTTTTTCAGGGGTGGGAGAGCCTTTGGCGGATTCTTGGAGAGTTCTTACCTAACTCGGGTCTACTCCTTACCTACGAAGCCGAAAGTACTTGCACCCGGAACGGCCGGGATCACACAATGAAAGAGATTGAACATGAAGAACAAGTCGAACATCGCAAAGGTTGCTCTCACGGTCGGCCTTCTCGTCGGAACTGGTGCAGCAGCATTCGGAGTCACGAGTGTCGCTAACGCGGCAACTTCGAGCCAAGGAAAAGCTGCGAAGATTCTGAAGAAGAAGGCTGCGAAGAAAACGACCGCATCGAACAAGTCGACTGCTTCCGCACAAGCGGTCACCAGCACGACGGTTCTGCAGACAACTACAGGTGATGCCAGCAGCATGGAACACCGCGGTGGCCCGGTGAATCTTGACAATGTGGCCAAAGTGTTGGGAATCACCGCCGCTGAATTGCGCACCGAATTGCAGACGAAGTCGTTCGCAACCGTCGCAAGTGAGAAGAACGTCGACATTCAAAAGGTCAAGGACCAACTCTTGAAGGACTACACCGACAAAGAACAAGCAGAAGTCGCCGAAGGCAAGCACACGCAGGCTGAAGTCGATGCAAAGATCGCAGCGTTCAAGACAAAGCTTGACACCATCGTGAACACGGTTCGTCCAGCTCATGGCCCAGGAATGGGCAAGGGTGGTCCTGGCGGAAAGATTGCATCTGAAGGTGTCGCCAAAGCTCTTGGTCTCACGACAACAGAGCTTCAGACTCAGTTGCAGTCAGGCAAGACACTCGCCGACATCGCCAAGGACTCGAACGTCGACATTCAGAAAGTGAAGGATGCGATCACTACAGACGTAAAGGCACATCTCGACGAAGAGGTCGCGTCTGGCGAGCACACACAAGCAGAGGCCGATGCAAAACTGGCAGAGCTAACGACTCGTCTCGATGACATCGTGAACGGTGTTCGCCCAGCCGGCGGACCTGGCATGGGTGGTCGCGGACACCACGGCGGACGTGGAGGACGTGGCGGTCACGGCCATGGTATGGGTGGAGAAAATGGCATGCGGGGCATGTCGGGTACTTCACAGCCATCGACACAAGGCGCATCATTCAGCGCCTAACTATCGCAGCGCGGTCGACGTTGACCCTCCCCTCATCGCGTTGATCAGCTGACTACAAGCGGCCGGTGTCCAGCATGTGCAGGACATCGGCCGCTCTGTTTTGTACAGCTTCACCGTCACTCAACTTCTGCGCAGCGCGTACCTGCGTGGACATTCGTGGGTTGCGCACAAAGCGCTCTTGATGGCGCAATAAGAAGTCCCAGTACAACGTGGTGAACGGGCACGCATCGTCACCCACGCGTTTCGTTCGGTCGTATGCACAACCCTTGCAGTAGTCACTCATTTTGCTGACATATGCACCACCACTTGCGTATGGCTTAGTGGCCATGCGTCCGCCGTCTGCGTGCAATGACATTCCGACCACATTTGGCACCATCACCCATTCAGCGCCGTCGATGAACGACTCCCACATCCAGTTGGTGATCGCACGAGGCGACACGCCGGCAGTGAGCGAGAGATTGCCAAGAATCATCAGTCGTTGGATGTGGTGCAGGTATGCACGCTTGTCAAGGTCATCCACGCATCGCGAGATACAACGCATCTTCGTGGCAGAGGCGTCGGTGAAGGCAGGGGGAAGCGGTCGTTTGGCACCAAGGGCGTTCTCCGAGGCGTAGTCGGGCATCCATAGCCAATACAGACCCCACACATATTCGCGCCAACCAATCACTTGGCGAATAAATCCTTCCGCAGACGCAATCGGCACGCGGCCGATGTCGAATGCACGTTGCACCGCATCGCACACCTCAGATGCAAGTAACAGACCGTTGTTCATGTACGGCGACAGCAGTGAATGAGCTAGATGCCAGTTGTCGTGCAACATCGCATCTTCATGGGGGCCGAACATTGGAAGAACGTTGTCAACGAAGTGTTCAAGTCGTCGCAACGCGTCTGCTCGTGACGTCGCCCATAACCCGGATGGCTTCTCGCCCCAGTGTGTGTCGGGTAAGTCGGCGAGCACCGCAACGTCGATGTTGTCGAGGTCGACGGCGAGCGGCGACGGCCACGGCCAATCGCTCTGTTTCTTCGGTGGTGGTTGACGGTTCTCGTCGTCGTAGTTCCACCGTCCGCCCACTGGTGAATCACCATCCATTAGGTATCCGAGACGCGCTCGTTGCCGCCGATAGAAATCCTCCATCTTCAATGACTTTCGTCCAACTGCCCACTCGGCGAAATCACTGTGGTGGCACAAGAACTGATCCGACACCGTTGTGTGCACATCGAGTCGTTCGAGAAGTCTGCGTGCGCTGTAGCTGTTCGGCTCGGTGGCGATCACGGAAACGGGCTTTGTCGATAAGCGATGTGCGTCTAACCCGGCACTCATCGTGTCAGCGCGGCGATAGTCCACCTCGAAACCCTCAGCGCGAAGCTCGTCAGCGAAGCGCCGCATGGACGTGATGTAAAAGTGCGATCGTTGAACGTGCCATGGTCGAGATTCGATCTTGAGGCGAGATTCCACCATGAGCACCCTGTGCGTCGATGGTGAGGCATCCTTCAACGCACCGATTGCTCGGTTCAACTGGTCACCGAAGACCCAGATGGTGATCACGAGGCGTCTGAGATGGAAGAAGAAACGGTGACGGCTCGATCGAAGCCATTTTCCGATAGACGTTGACGCACGCGCTCACCCGTAGCGACGACTACCACGTCGCCGCCCAACGACCTGGCGCGACCTGCAGCACCAAGAATGAGCCCGAGTGCGGAGTCATCCACTACGTCGGCCCCGTCGATGTCGATGACAACGGTGTCACCGGGTGCATCGGCGACCAACTTGAGAAGGTGTTCGTTGAAGCGCGGAACGGTGGGCAAGTCAACGTCGCCGCTCACGATGAGCACATGGCGCTTGCCAATGAGTGTTCGTCGAAGTGCGAGATCCATTAGAAGCACAAACTAGTTGCTTATGGGGAAGCATCCGTTTCCTCCTGGAACATTGTGGTGGATGCATGCAGTGTCACGTCGGGGAGGAGTGCACCCACGAGAGGAAAAGGAAGACTCCATCGAGCCGACACAGCGACAGTGACAAAGTTGCCCTGCGTGGTCAGTGTCACCTGAAGCGGACGCAACGATGAGGTGTCGGCAGCCGCGGATTGTGCCGCTTGGTGGGCTTGGTCACCACTATGCACGACGGCTGCACGCACGGCATTACGCGAGGCATTGACAACCATCAATTGAGCCTGTGTAACCGCAACAACCGTGAGTAACAGGCCAACGCACATGACGAGCAATGGAAGAAGAAGTGCAAACTCAACGGTTGACTGACCACGCCGTGCATTGCGGCATTCCACGCAACGAGTCTGCGTCAGAACGTAGATGTTGCGCGCTCGACGATGAGGTCGATCATGCTGTCGAAGAGCCCGCCAATCTTGCCCGCTCCGCCACCGGTGGTGGCCCAAGCAATGACTGCAAGACCAATGACCGCTGCGACCAGCAAGATGAGCGCATACTCGGTGGTGGCTTGGCCGCGATCACGTGGAGAAGTGTGATTGATGTTGTCGCTCATGTGTGTCCTCTCATTTGACGAACAATTGATGTGCATGATGTGTGGGTCACATCTCTTGAGGTGCGAAGTCGAATGAGCCCATCGATGCGGCGATAAGTGGCATGACTGCAAGCAGAATGAATGCAGGCAACACGCCGACAATAAGAGGTGCAGCCAGACGCACAGGCAGGCGACGAATGCGCTCATCGATGATGCTGCGACGCAGGTGGTGTGCAACGGAGGTCAGTTGTTCGGCGATCTGAGTCACTGGTGTGCCGTGACGTTGACTGTCGGTCAGCACTCGTGTGAGTGGACGAAGGCGGGCGTCGGAACCGAGCAACGTGAGTGAATCGGCGAGTGAACCCCCAGTCGTAAGCCGCTGAACTGTTTGCTCGAGCATTTCTCTCGCGCGTGCCCCACATTCACTGTGGGCAATGACGAGAGCGTCTGTGATGGTGTGTCCAGCAGTCAAGGCGACAGACACCTGTGAGTGAATGTCGGTGATTGCTTCGTCGTGATCGTCGATGCGACTTGCACCGTCGATCAGTCGTGACATCCAGCTTCGAGCGCCGTGATTAATGACCAGTCCGAGGACGACGGCGGCGATGAGCGCGGGAGAATTCATTAGGCGCGAACGAAGGGACGGACTCCCCGTCATGAGAATTGTCAGGAACGCAACAGGAGCGACCGTGAGGACTTTTGCTGACGCGCGAGCCTGCGCGGTGTGTACACGAACGTCACTTGTCATGAGGTGTAGCGAGCGGTGATGAGCTGCTCGCAGATCAAGCTCGGCCGGCGACGTGATGCGTGACGTGTGAGCACCAATGACGGCGTTCAGTGCGTCGGGGTGAACGTGTGCATTGACACATTCATCACCGAAAGCTTCAGCGATGGACACGCCGGTGCGCATACGACTCGCTACCGACTGAAGCACATCAGCTGCCATTTGGTGGTCGACACTTTTGCTGCTCATTGATACGTGGGATGCCATACCCATACGTCGCCGTGCCACCGAGCGGTCACATGCGACAAGAAGTGGGTGGCATATTGCCAAGTGGACACCGATGAATGCAGCCATCGCAGCAACCATGACGAAGACGGGATTGAACATGAGCAAGGCATTCAGTCGTCGATGCGAATAAGTCGAAGGTTGCCGTCAGACATGGCCTCAAATGCGCCAATGGCTGCAACTGAACGCTGTTCACCGTGTCTCTGCATGTGCACAATGACGTCAACAGAGCTACGCACCATGTCGTTTGCGACGTCTGAGTTCCAGCCACGGTGATTGCTAAGCGCCATGGTGGCGAGGCGTCGGGGTGTGTCGTGCAAAGACGTGGAATGGCAGGTAGTCCAACATCCGCGATGTCCTGTGTGCAATGCAGTCAACATGTCGACTACTTCTTCACCCCGCACCTCACCGACCACGATGCGATCTGGTCGCAGTCGCAGTGCCGTGCGCACGAGGGTCTGCATGGTGATGCGGCCATTCCCTTCGACATTTGCCGGCCGTCCTTCGAGGCGCACAAGATGACCACAGTGCAACGGCAACTCGGCGGTGTCTTCGATGCATACGACGCGTTCAGAGTCGTCGATGAGTGTGGCCAGCGAGGCGAGAAGTGACGTCTTCCCCGAAGAAGTTGCCCCTGACACCACGATGTTTCGCTGTTCGCACACTGCTTGTCGAAGAATTGCTGCCTCGCGCTGCGTACAGAACTGTTCAAGATCGCGAACGGTTGAAGAAAACCGTCTGATGTTCAGTGAGCCACCGTCGACTGACACGGGTGGCAGCACTGCGCACAGTCGAGAGTTGTCAGGAAGTCTGGCTTCGACGATGGGTGACATGACGTCGACACGACGACGCGAAGAGCGCAGCAATCGCTCAACCAAGATGTCGAATTCACCTTGCATCAACTCGCCAGCGCGACGAAGGTGGCCGCGTTGTTCAACCCACACATGGCGCCCAGCGACGACCATCACTTCAGTGATCGACGAGTCATCACACAAGGTTTGCAACGAGCCGAGCCCACCGGGAATGAGCGAGCTCAGTGGAGCCGTGGTCATGGAGTTCACATCTGCGGCAGGTGTTTGCCCAGCAATTGCACACAGCGAGCGGGGAAGAGCCCGGCATCGACAGCTCGAGACACTGCAGGGTCGGCAGGAATTGTGGCAATCACTGGCACAGCCAACACCGACTCGACGTCTTTCGAAGTGAGCGCTCTGCCAGATTCGTTGACGACCACCACGTGCGATGGTCGGCGCACGAAGGTGGCGCGACGAAGCGACAGGTAACACGGTTTGGTGACGAGGATGTTGCGCTGTGCACGTTGTGACATGTCGTCACCAATAATGCGCGTGCCCGCATCAACGAACACTGCTGCTGGAAGCGTGGCGAGGGTGGCAGCGAGAAGTGCCCAACGTGGTGTGCCTTCAACTATGTCTGCACCGCGATGAATGACGAGCAGTCCGTTTTCAATGGTGGTTCCGCAACGAAGCAGCGTGTCAGCGTCAGCGGTGGAGTTCTCCGCAAGCCAATCGTTCACACCTGGCCCCACCGGCTCAGCCATGCCGAGCACCGCTGGGATGTCTCCGCACAAGTCGACAAGCACGGCACGAGGGCGCTGCGCCACTTCAGACAGTGCGCACGCGGCGGTTACCACAGTCGTGCCATTGCCACCTTTGCTCGAATGGAACAGATACACCACAGCCTCCTTGTCGGGTCTGCGGCGATGTGTGAGCCTCGCTCAGGAAACGGAGAGGAGGTGTGTGAGAAGTCTCAGAACACGACTTCGTTGCGCAATTGCGCACCGCGAGCGAGGTTTGACAGGTTGTCAATGAAGATGTCGATTGCGCGTTCACTGATGAGTGTCGAAGTGCCACTCGAATGTGGCGTGATGAT
>DCZD01000014.1:10493-12276 GCA_002331255.1 Acidimicrobiaceae bacterium UBA2093
TTCATCGCGGCAAGTGCGTCGGCATCGATGATGTTGCGCGTGTCGTCATTGAGCGGAAGTGCAACAGCCACATAGTCGGCATGGGCGAGCGCCTCGTGCAGTTTTGACAACGGAACTACTGGACACGGTTGAAAACCGATGACTGTGCGTCGAGCTGCAGTGACATTCATGTTGAAGGCCTGTGCGAGTCGGATGATCTCTTGCCCGATGGGTCCAACACCGACGACAAGCAATGAAGAGCCTTCGAGCTCGACAAAGCGGTGCATGGTCCATTCATGTTGTTGTTGTTGACGCACAAAACCTTTGAAGTCACGACTATGCGCAAGCATGTACATCATCACGGTTTGAGCGATGGGCGAGGCTGCTGTTCCTGCCGAATTGGTAAGGCGCACACCGCGTTCGACAAACGAGCGGAAGATCGGACTATCGACGCCGGTGGAGAACGTGTGTAGCCATTTCAGATTCGGTGCCGCAACGGCAGAGCGCATGATGCCAAGAGTGCGGTCGGGCCAACAGTCGTCGCTGAAGCATGCACTACGAACATCGGCAACGAGATCATCAGGCAGTTGCTCGGGGCCGGTGTAGATGACGGGGGTGACTGTCGGGTCAGCGCTCAGAATGCGGTCGCTGTAGCGCTCCCACACCGTGTCGCTCAGTAGCACGAGGTGTGGTTCAGAGGCAGAGGTCACGTTGCAACATTACGGAGCCAGCCGGTGTTGACCAGCCTCGAAACGGTACGGTCAGACGTATGGCGGTGCTCGCGGCGATGATGACGGCGACCTTGTCGCTCTTGTCGCTTGTGCCCGGTCTTGCCGGCGATGGCAATGCTGCCGGTGCACGCGACACGGAAAGCATCATCACCTCGGTGACGCCCGATTTGCCAAGTCGGGTGCGTGTCGACATCGTGGGCTTCGACTCTTTCTTGCGAGTGCGCAGTGACGGCGTGAAGGTCGAGGTGTCAGGGTACGAGAGCGAGCCATACATTCGCATCGAGGCCGACGGCACGGTGTGGGTAAATGATCGTTCCATCACTCGGGCGATGAATGAATCGCGCTATGGAAACTCAAGCGAAGCGGCTGATGAATCGAAGTTTTCGACAACAGAGACCGAGTGGCAGAAGGTCGGCACAGATGGCACTGCCATGTGGCACGACCATCGCTCACACTGGATGAGCCCGAAGCCCCCAGCGATCATTGATGCACGCGGCAAGATTCAGGACTGGGTGGTACCTATCACTGTCAACGGAGTTGCCACCGACCTTCGTGGTGAGATGTATCTGCGCGAACGGGCTGGTGCTTGGTGGTGGGTATTCGGGTTGCTCGCAGTCATCGCCATTGCACTCGTTTCACTTCGTCCGCAATCGATTGTCGACCTCGCATTGTTCATAGTCGGTTCCCTGGCCCTCTCAACTGGCGCATGGCAGATGGTCGGCCTTCCAAGCGCTGCTCGTCCGGCACCTTTGTTGTTCGGTTTCGGTGCAGTCGCCGCAATTGCGGCGATGGTGTCTGTGTTCTTGCGCTCACGTCGCTCCGATTCGGTCGCCGCCCCTGCGTTCGTCGCAGGTGCCGGACTGTCGTTGGTGATTGGCGCCTGGCTGGCACGCATCTATGTGCAAGCGGCGTACATTCCTGGCGCAGACGATGTTGAGTGGATCGTGCGCATTCTCGTGCCGGTGATGTTGGCAGCCGGAATTGTCGGCGTCATTGATGGCGTTCGTCGCACGGCGTTTCCGCCGACGACTGTGTCGTGAAGTGACGAACTAGACGGACAGTAGGTCGCGTGC
>DCZD01000014.1:12514-31909 GCA_002331255.1 Acidimicrobiaceae bacterium UBA2093
TGACGAATACGCTCACGTGTGAGGTTGAAGTGTTCGCCAACTTCTTCGAGCGTGCGCGGCTCACCCTTGCCGTCGAGGCCGAAACGCAGTTTCAAGATTTCGCGCTCGCGCTCGTCGAGCGGTGCGAGCAGTCGCTGAATTTCTTCAGGCAACAACGAAGTGGCGGCTTCTTCGAACGGTGACACTGCTGAGCGGTCTTCAACGACGTCACCCAACTCGGCATCGCCGTCTTCGCGCAATGGCTCGGAGAGAGACAACGGCTCAGCGGCGAAACGCAATGCTTCGGTGACCTTGTCTTCTGGCATCTCGACTTCTTTGGCCAACTCGGCCAGGGTGGCGGGACGTCCGTACTTCAACTCGAGGCGCGAGCGGGCCTTCTGCAGACGAGCGAGAGTGTCGCCGGCATGCACTGGAAGGCGGATGGTGCGACCGGTGTTGGCAATACCGCGCGTGATGGCTTGGCGGATCCACCATGTTGCATACGTGGAGAACTTGAAGCCTTTACGCCAGTCGAACTTTTCGACGGCGTGCATGAGGCCGAGGTTTCCTTCTTGGATGAGATCGAGGAGGGGAAGACCAGATGCCTGGTACTTCTTTGCGATGGAGACCACGAGGCGCAGGTTTGACTGCACGAATGCACGCTCTGCAATTTCGCCTTCACGAATGATCTTCTTCAGTTCGCGACGCTTGGCGACGGTGACATTCTTGGTGGCTGCAAGTTCTTCGCCAGCAGCTTTGCCGGCTTCAATGGCCTTTGCGAGGCGAACTTCATCGTCTTTCGTGAGAAGTGTGTATTGACCGATATCAGTCAGATAGAGACGTACTAGGTCTTCTTCGTCGCGATCCACACGATCCTTCGCCACGCTGACTCCGAACTGTCTCACCGGCCACCCCGCCGGGGCCGAATAGGGGAAGGATACCGACGGCCCGTGTCGCAACCACAGGGGAGGCCAGAAGTTCGTGAAGTGGCGACATTCGTGGCGCTTCAACAGGCAGAGGTTGTGAATTCTCGTTACTCTTCTTGCATGTCGAACCCTCTCCTCAATGAAAAAACGATGACTCGGGTGGCAACTCGAACCGAAGGTGATGCCGGATGGGCGGCACCGAATGGTCAGCCGACAGCCACCGCAGGAACCTGGGCGCCACCAGTTTCTGATGGTCCGGTCACCACATGGCACGGCGGCGTGATGACTGCACGTGGCACAGCGAGCGCAACCATCATGCTGCTATTGCTGCTTGTTGCATCAGCGGCAATCACGTGGACACAGGTCGACGTCGTCAGCTCGACATCGGCAACGGGTGAGTCAACGACAACATTGAACTTTCCAGTCAGTTGGGTGTTGGGCGGTTTCATTGTCGGACTTGTGTCAATGCTTGTCGCCACGTTCAAGCCGGTACTGTCGCGTTTTCTTGCACCGGTGTATGCGATTGCTGAAGGTGTTGTACTTGGTGCCATTAGTCGCGCATACGACGCCCAATACAGCGGCATCGTGTTGCAGGCAGTCGGTGTCACTGCAGCGGTTTTCTTCGGCATGTTGTTCATGTACCGCACCGGAATCATCAAGGTCACGAACCGATTCCGCCGCACCGTCATGGGGCTCACGGTCGGTGTTGCAGTGTTCTACTTAGTGTCGATGATCTTCAGCATTTTCGGTGCCACACCTTCGTTCATCAGCAGTGCATCGGGCTTCGGCATCCTCTTCAGTGTGTTTGTTGCGGGACTTGCAGCATTCAACTTGGCGCTCGACTTCGACATGATCGACTGGGCCGAGAAGAACAAGATGCCTGCATACATGGAGTGGTTCTGTGCACTCAGTCTGCTTGTCACACTGGTGTGGCTGTATCTCGAGATTCTTCGCCTGTTGGCAAAACTGCGCGAGAACTGAGCCGTCGCGCAATTGCGCGATGATTTGCGGCAATCAGCGTTGTGGGTTCGCGACGCGCGAGGTCGGACGTTGCTCAAGCACTGAATCGGGAATGTCGTTGCCCGTGACTTCGCACGTCCAGTAGGTGCCGGCTTCGAGACGCGACAAGGCGATTTCAACGTCGGCGAGGTCTTGCTCGATGCCGACCAGGTCGATGTTGCTCTGCGGAGTGGGAGGGTTCTCGTTCATCGACACCTGGCAAGGGTAGGCGAGTCGCACCGTCTGATGCATATCAATCGGCTTGTAGCGTGCAGGGCATGCCTTATCCCTTCCCCGCACTCGATGGTTCCACTCAACAGACACAGAAGTTCTCTGATGTTCCCGAGATGGGAATCGACCCGAACAAGCGTTACACCGCAACTATGGAGACATCGATGGGAACCCTGGTCATCGCGCTCGACGCGGTGAAGGCGCCGAAGACGGTCAACAACTTCGTGTTTCTCGCCGGTTACAAGTACTACGACGGCATCATCTTTCATCGCATCATCAGTGGCTTCGTGTGTCAGGGTGGCGACCCCACCGGCACCGGTCGTGGCGGTCCTGGCTACCGCTTCGACGACGAGCTGCCAAAGCCTGGTCAGTATCAGGTTGGTTCACTCGCAATGGCAAATGCCGGACCGAATACAAACGGTTCGCAGTTCTTCCTCATCAGCGGACAAAGCGGAGTGCAACTTCCACCGCAGTACGCATTGTTCGGTCAAGTCGTGAAAGGTCTCGAAATCGTCGATGCAATGCAGAAGGTCGAGACCGATCGAAATGATCGTCCACTGACTGACGTTGTCATCAACAGCGTCACCATCACCGTCGCCGATTGACCCGCGAAGTCAGTGCCGCTGCCGCTCGCCGCATGGCGGTGGCCGCACAAGGACTTGACACATCGCGTCCGTCGGGGCGCATAGACCGTCGGCACTTACGCAAGGTGTTTGACGCCGTCGGAGTCATTCAGATCGACTCAGTGAACGTGTTGGTACGCAGTCAAGAGTTGCCGCTGTTCGCTCGTCTCGGTGATCATCCTCGGTCGCTCATTCCCGATGCCACCGCAGATGGGGAATTGTTCGAGTACTGGGCCCACGAAGCCGCACACGTACCGGTGCAGCACCATCGGTTATTCCGTTGGAAGATGAATGAAGCCAAGAAGGGCGCAATGTGGTCTGGGCTGCACGAGTTGCACAAGACCAAACCTCGTTTCGTCCGAGATGTGTTGAAGAAGGTGCGCGACGAAGGGCCTCTCGTCGCAGGTGATGTGAAAACCCGTACCGGACCGAAAGGCTCGTGGTGGGATTGGGATGACGGCAAAGCCGCACTCGAATACTTGTTTTGGACCGGGCAGTTGACAGCCACTCGTCGCGAAAAAGACTTTGCCCGCGTATACGACATTCCCGAGCGTCATTTGCCGTTACATGCACTCGACTCACCAACGCCAACGGCTGCTGAAGCACGTCGCGAGCTGTTGTTGCTTGCAGCGAAGTCATTGGGAGTGGGTACTGCGAAGGATCTTGCCGATTACTACCGTCAAAAGGTCACTGCGGCAGCACCCCACATCGCTCACCTTGTGAAAACTGGCGAACTTGAGCAAGTTTGTGTCAATGGTTGGCGTGAGCCCGCGTACATCCACCCTGAAGCACGTTCGCCTCGAACAGTGAGCGGCCGCGCTTTGCTGTCACCGTTTGATTCACTGTGTTGGTTTCGGCCGCGTATCGAGCGATTGTTTGACTTCAACTACCGCATCGAGATCTACACGCCAGCGTCGAAGCGCGTGTACGGCTACTACGTGTTGCCGTTCCTATTGAATGATCGGCTTGTGGCGCGCGTTGATCTGAAAGCAGACCGTCACGCCAGCCGACTGTTGGTGAATGGTGTGTTTGCCGAACACGATGTCGACAAGAAGCAGGTCGCGTCTGAATTGGCAGATGAGTTATCGCTGCTGGCGCAGTGGTTGGGCCTAGACCACGTGCACGTCGGTGCACGTGGCGATCTCAGTTCGCTCGTGAAGCGGGCGAGTCGAGGTCGGTGACCCAACGAATCGCACCCGTCACCACTTGACCAATCGGTCGATACGCAAATCGTTCGGTAAGCGGCATCCATGGAAGACGCAACATGACTCGACTCCATACAGGTAGTAGCGACACGGCGCCCGCAGCAATAAGTCCGTATGGAACACGTTGTGCAGCAGGCAGCGGTGGAGTGATCAAGAGATAACGGGCGGCGTCGCGTGACTCACGCGTGCTGCGTAGCTCTGGGCGGTATTCGCGTAAGTGGTCATGCAACGCTTTCTCTGATTCTGGTGGTGCAGGTACGCCCAACTTGCGCGCGATGATTGCCATGTCGCTGACGTACGCGTCGCGTCCCTCTTGGTCGAGCGGGTTGGCGCCGAATACTTGATGTGCAGCAAGAAAGCTGTCGACCTCGGCGATGTGCACCCAGCGAAGAAGATGTGGGTCATTCGCGCTGTACTCCTCGCCGGTACTGGTGGTGCCGACGACACGAGTGTGAACTGCACGCACGCGATCGACAGCCTGTTGAGCGACGTCAGCCGGACCAAACGATGTCGCCGCCAAGAAGTCCGCAGTGCGTTGCAAGCGCCCCCAGGGATCATTTCGGTAGTCACTGTGTTGGGCAACTCCGGCCATTGCGCGTGGGTGCAGTGATTGCACCAACAACGCGCGCATGCCGCCGATGAACATAGAGGCATCAGAATGCACACGGTGGATGGGGCGATCAGGGGCGAACCACCGCTCTCCAGGAGCATCCATGATGTGGGAGGCCTTCTCTTCTGCGTTTGGTCCGATGACCCGGTCGCGAAGAGCGCCGGCGAGCGACTGACGGACGGCTTCCACCTGTGGAAGACGGCGGAGCGCGTCGAAGTTCACGCTCCCATCGTGACAGTGATTCCGAGCACGTGCGTAGCGCACCGGTATGTATTTCTCACGCCAGTACGCTTTGCCTTGTGAGCAACACCCCTTCCGGCTCGACATCCGATTCTCGTCACATGCCGCGCTGGGTTCCTCGGGCGGTGATTCTGTTCTGGCTCGGCTATCTCGGCATGTTGGTGGCGCGGTATTCCTTCAACCGTCTCAGTCAACTGCTGATTCTGTTGCTCGTCAGTTTGTTTTTGGCTTTTGCCATTGAACCTGGGGTGAATGCCCTTGGTCGTCGCGGATGGGGACGTCGACGGGCCACGTCATCGATCATTCTCGCGGTCGTTCTTGGCGTCGCTGCATTCCTCGGAATCGTCGGCACAGTGGTCGGCACACAGCTCGCAGACCTGGCCACGAACAGCGAACAGTACGTGAACGACACGGTGAAGTTCATCAACGACGCGTTCAACACAAACATCGATCCACAGGAAGTGAATGATCGCATCACGGATCCAGACGGTCCCGTGCAGAAGTTCATCGACAGTCAGCAAGATCGCGTTTTCTCGGTGACGTTGCAGGCACTTGGCGTGCTTCTGCAGATTTTGTCGATTGTTTTGTTCACCTATTACATGGTCGCTGATGGTCCACGACTGCGTCGGTCGATCTGCAGTCGACTCGAACCCGATCGCCAGCGACGAGTGCTCGACACATGGGACCTCGCCATCACAAAGACCGGCGGGTATTTATACTCGCGTGCATTGCTCGCATCGCTTTCGGCGTTCTTCCACTGGATCGCATTTCAAGCCATCGGAATTCCAGCACCGGTCGCTATGGCGTTGTGGGTCGGTCTTGTGTCGCAGTTCCTGCCGGTCATTGGCACGTATCTTGCGGGTGTGTTGCCAATTTTGCTCGCGTTTCTCGACTCGCCAGTCAAGGCGCTCATCAGCGTCGGCTTCATCGTGGTGTACCAGCAGGTCGAGAATTACTTGTTTGCACCACGTGTGACGGCTCGAACAATGGAAATACATCCGGCACTTGCTTTCGGTGGTGCCATTGCAGGCGGTGCATTACTCGGCCCAATCGGTGCAATACTCGCGCTGCCAGCAGCGGCGATGGGACAGGCACTCGCAAGCAGTTGGGGACAGCGATACAACGTCATTGACGACACGCTCACCAACATTCGAGCAATTGATAAGCCGAAGCGGAAGCAACCGCGGAAACGCAAGAATCGATGACCGTCGGCGTGCGACCAGAGCAGTTCGCACCGCTCGCTGTGATGTCGCGTAGTGGCGTCGATGAGAGCGTGCACTTCGGTGCCGTCATTGGTCTGAACAGGGATGGAAGTGACGCATTCGCCATCGGTGACCCAACAGTCACCATCTATCCGCGCAGTTCGACCAAACCATTACAGGCATTGGCAATGGTCCGCGCTGGGCTGACATTGCCGCCTGAGTTGTTGGCATTGGTCTGTGCAAGTCACAACGGTGAAGACGTGCATTTAGATGGCGTGCGCAGAATTCTCGCTGGTGCTGAGCTAGATGAGTCTGCCCTTGGAAACACCGCCGGTCATCCTCTCGATGTTGAGTCACAGCAGCAGGCCATTCGCGAAGGCGTCGCAAAGTCTCCATTGCAGATGAATTGCAGTGGCAAACACGCTGGCATGTTGGCGACGTGCAAGATCAATGGCTGGTCACTCGACGGATACCTCGAAGAGTCGCATCCGTTGCAGCGAGTTATCACCGACGCGATTCCTACCGTGGCCGGCGAGAACGCCACTGCGATTGGCACAGATGGCTGTGGTGCACCTGCACATGTGGTGACCTTGCGTGGTCTTGCGCGCAGCTTTCGCTCGATTGCTGTGGGTGATGCGGGTGATGCAGGAAATCAGGTGTACACCGCTATGTCACAACACCCGTACATGGTCGGTGGTCGTGGTCGACACGTCACCGCAATTGTGTCGTCGGTGAACGGTCTCTTTGCCAAGGATGGGGCCGAAGCGGTGTATGCGGCTGCTCTGCCAGATGGTCGGGCAGTGGCATTGAAAATCTCAGATGGCTCTGGTCGTGGTGAGCCAACGGTGTTGCTTGCAGCACTTGCACAGCTCGGCGTCGATGTGTCCCAGGTGTCTGACACCGTCCACGAAATCGCACTTGGGCATGGAAAGCCAGTAGGTCGTCTGCGCACAGTGTGCTTTGGCGACGTAGCGGGTGCGTGAGGTCCTAGATGGCTGCCATTCCGTTTGTGCCGCGCATCGATGACGCCCCATACGCGACGTCGCAACAACTCTCTCCGCTCGTGCGACGTGTCATCGCTGAAAATCCGTCGAAATTCACGTATCGCGGAACTGGCACGTACATCATCGGCACGCACGATGTTGTCGTCGTTGATCCAGGCCCACGCCTCGATAGTCACCGCGACGCTCTACAGCGGGCACTCGAAGGTCTCAATGTGGTTGGCATCGTCGTGACGCACTGTCATGCCGACCACTCACCATTGGCACAGTGGCTGAAGCAGTCGACGGGGGCGCCCACGTATGCGCTCGGTCCGCATGCCGACGTCGTGTTCGATGCTGACGAGGAAGAAGACGATGATGATGATTCCGATGAAGCTGACTTACAGTCAGACGAACCGCGAGAAACAATCGACACTGACTTTCAGCCCGATATCACGGTCGCAGACGGTGAGGTTTTCTTGACGACCGGCGAGTTCTCATTACTCGCAGTGGCGACACCGGGACACACGTCGAACCATCTATGTGTGGCGTTGCCAGAGGAACGAGCGCTGTTCACAGGCGATCACATCATGGGTTGGAGCACCACTGTGGTGTCGCCACCAGATGGCGACATGGGTCAGTACATGCAGTCGTTGCAGAAGGTGGCTGACCGGCGTGATGCGATCTTGTATCCCACGCACGGTGGTCCGATCACAGACCCCACGCCATTTCTCGATGCATATGCAGAGCATCGTCGCGAGCGCGAGCGGCAAATTCTCGATCAATTAGTGACCGGGCCGAAGTCCATCCGTGACATGGTGACCGTCTTGTACGCCGATATCGACAAGAAGTTGCACAAACCGGCGCGACGCAGCGTCTGGAGCCACCTCATTCAATTGCATCGTCAAGGTCGTGTGTCGACTGTCGATGGCGACATTCCGCGTCGCACCTCGACCTACATGTCTACGTAGGTTTGGTCAGTCGTCTTTCTTGCGTTTGCTGCGTCGCCATGCGATGCCGACAAGACGCTCGATGATGAGGGTGAGTGCCACCACCACGACCATGAGCCACCACACAGGAATGTCTGTGGCCTTGTACACAATGAAGTTCACTTCAGTGCGCTTGGTGTTGGCGATGATCATGAGCAACAAGAACACGACAACGAATATCGCACCGATGCCAGCTGGCGACAGTTTGCTCTCGGGTTTGGGCTGTATGTCCTTGTCGTTCATATGCCCCATCTTTTCATCCCGCTCGGTGTGGGCGTGTCAGTCGACCACGCCATCAGGTAGAAGTTCGGGGTTGAAAAAGGCGAAGAACTCGCGCATCCAGCCCTTCAGTGTGCGGTTGGCATTCGACATGCGTTTGTCGAGAACCTTTCCGTCGCGGTCGGCTTTGCCCGGAGCAGAGTAGGTGACGAATTGCGGGAATTGGCCAGTGATGTCGAGCTGCATCGCTGTCTCGCAACCGACGTACACCAATGTGTCGGCGAGCAGGTGTATGTCGGCATCGCCGACGGACACGTGCATCAACTTGCCATCTTCACGAATACAGGCTCCACTGCGAATGGTGTACACCTTGTCGTGGAAGTCCTCGCCCCAGTTCACACTGCCTGCATCACGCACGACGTTCTTTCCCTTTAACACCACAGGTGGCAGGTTCTGGCGCATCGCACGCCATGACCCGTCGTTGGTGATGTCACGTCCGTATACGCCGATTGCCACTTGACCATCGGGCGAGATGGCCAGTGTTGCAAGGCCCTTCTTCAACGGTCGAACAATCTTTCCTTCTGCCATGTAGCCACCATCGGTGTGTTCCCAACGGAAGCCTCCGTTGAAACTAGCGATGAGCGCCGGGACGGCACGTGTTTGAACCTTGTTACCGTTCTTCCACGGCCCGCCACCTGGCAATTCGTTTCCGTTGTACAACGCCCCGCGCACACGTGACTGATCAATGACGGCGACGCTCGCCACGACTGACCCGTATTTGCGCGAGGGACGAAGAGATGTGGCCCAAATGACGGGACTTCCCGACATCTTTGCGATTGGCGTCCACTCTCCTTCGCCGCGCAGGGGCGATGCGAGAACGGGTTCGATGGCTTGTGGTCCGGCATAGGGAAGCGCGGGGTCTTGCGCAATGGTGGTCGTGGTGGGCACCGGAGCAGGAACTCCGGTGTCGGTGTCACCTTGTGAACCAGTGGCAGTGGTGTTCGCAACGATGTCTGCGGGGTTGGTTGAAGTTGTCGAGGTTGTTGTGGTCGAGATGGTGGTTGTAGTGGTGGCAGGAATTGTCGACGTCGAGATCGTCGTCAACGAGGTGTCGCCAATGTCTGTGGTGCCGTCGGTTGCAAGTCCCAACTCAGTCGCAGCTTCCATCGACGGTGGATCGCTGCGCAGCAACAGTTCGAGCGCATTCACCACTGCACCCAACTTGTTGTTGCGGGCCCACTGAGCAACGTTTTGTTGCACGGCGACACCAGGGTTAGACAGCACATAGGACACGACTGACGTGCCGACGATGATGCCGAACACCACCACGACAGCAGCGATAGAGAGAAGGATCTTGCGGCGACGTGTCATATGTTCAGAAACGACGCATCTCGCTCTTCAACAGGTCAAGACCAAGATTGCCGAGGTTCAGACCGAACGCGTGCCAGTCACGCAAATTGAACGATGCACCGTGTTTTGCCTTGGCTTCGTCACGCAGTGCGAGCCATTCCCGCTCGCCCAACTTGTACGAAATTGCTTGTGCAGGCCAACCGAGGTAGCGGTTCACTTCGCTCCAGTTGAATTCTTCGTCACTCGATGAACGGGCGTTCATGAATTCGAACATCAAGTCTGGTGTCCAGGCTTCGCCTGGGTGCCATGCGGACTGCTTTGGAATGCGGAGTCCGCAATGCACGCCACAATCCACCACCACTCGTGCGGCGCGGAACACCTGCGCATACAAGTAGCCAAGTCGATATTCGGGGTTGTCGAGAAAACCGAACTCATCCATGAGGCGTTCGGCGTACAACGCCCAACCTTCACCATGGCCGGACACGAACGTGTTGCGCTGATACCTCGATAGACGATCTCGATTGACCGTAGCGACGGCAATCTGCAGGTGGTGGCCCGGAACACCTTCGTGATATGCCGTCGTTGGCTCACCCCAACGCGGGAACACAGAGCGACCGTTCGCCGGGTACCAAGTGCGGCCAGGTCGAGTGAGATCTTCACTTGGACCTGTGTAATACATGGCCGCAGCACCACCCGGTGGCGAGATCATGGCTTCGACGGTGCGCACACGAGGGTCGATGTCGAAATGGCCATTCGACAACAAGAAGCCCATTGCTTCGTCCATCAGCTCTTGCAACCATGCACGCAAGTTGTCTTCTCCGTGCACTGCGCGATTCGGATCAGTGTCGAGAAGTTGACGCACTTCATTCACCGAGGCACCCGGAACGATTTGCTGTGCGACCTTCTTGATCTCAGCGTCGAGACGCATCGTCTCTTCCCAGCCCCACTCGTAGGCATCTTCGGCGGAAATCTGCATGCCGAGGAATCGACGCCGTGCAACTTCGTGTGCATCGCGCCCACAACCATCTTCTGCTCGGGCATGTGGTGCATACTTCGCGCGCAAGAACTCTGCAGTCTCAGCCATTGAACGACTCGCTTCGAGCGCTGCTGCACGAAGAGCATCCATTGGCGCCCCAGGAATTGACGCAGCAGATTCTGCGAACGTGGTGAAGAACCCCGGTGCGCTTGGTGTGCCAGCCCATGCTGTCAATTGGTCGGCTTGTCCGTTCACCTGACGTAGTGATGCGGTGATGCCACGTTCCACGCCAAGTGACCACGACTCGCGCATGCCGGCGAACGCAGCAGGCACGTTCGCCATGCGCTTGGCGATGACCTCCCAATCACTTGCAGAGTCGGTGGGCATGAGGTCGAAAATCGAACGAGCCGCGTCGACATCGCCAGCGATGATGCGGATTGATGACAAGTGGTCACCGGCGTCGAAAGCCATGATGTCGGCCTGTAGTCCCTCGCGCAGAACACCCGCAGCGAGACGATCGTCATCGGAGTCTGCGGGTAATGAGTCGAGTTGGGTGAGCGTCGATCGCGACAACGCCTCGCGCGCAGCGTGACCAGCAGGGCTGAAGTCGGTCATGAGGTGGTCGAAGCCGGGGATGCCCAAGTAGGTGGCAGTGCCGGGGTCGAGTGCGGCACTTTGCTCGATGTACGTGTCAGAGAGGGCGAAGACGGGAGATGTCATCTCGCCAATGTAGGCGGTGAGCTAGTTGTCTCGCTTGCCGCGCAAATGCTTGCCGATGTAGGCCACCACGACTCGTTGGCGTTCGTCGTCTAGATAAATATGGATACGGAATAGGTGCATCTTTCGGCCACGGCGCAAGTGCGCTTCGGCGCGAACAGTGCGACCGTCAAGCGTGATGAGGTAGTCCTCTTCGTACTTCTGGCGAGCCGTGTCGGAGATGGTGGGTGCATAGTCAAGGCCCACGTTTCGACATGCGAGTTGGAACGATGTGCGGTTTAGATCACCGCTCATCCAGGCTCGGGCGACATCGTTCAAACGCGCCAAGTCTTGAAGAACGGCGATTGGTTCTGGTCCTTCCAGCTCTTCACCCGACTCAATCGCGCGCGGATGGAAGTAGAGACAGTTGCACTTGTCTTGTGCGATGCGCAATGCCTCTTTCATGGTGGCAACGACGGTGCCCGAAGCCATCGACCCGGCCATGGTCTCGAGTGTCACGTTGCGCAACACCAACTCATCGACCACTTGCACTTTCTGCTCGAGTTGCGAGCGCTGTTCGGCAATCATGCGGTCCGCACTTGCTACTGCACCTTCGAGTTCGCTGATACGCCGCATGGCAGATTCGTATGCGATTTCCAACTCGTCGCTATCTTCGAACGATTCACCCTCTTCGTCTTCGTCCGCGTCGAGATACGTATCGACAGGTGGAGGTGGCACACGTGGCGGTGCAAGCGACAGCGCCGCCGTTTTCAACACCTCTTGCACCAGGTGCTTACTCTCAGGAACTCGCGACGCTGGCGGCATCTCGCGCAACGACAAGGTCATCACGTCGCGCGGCCCTGCCCAGTAGACGTAGATCGACCCTGGCGATGTGAGCGACTCGCCTGTGATGTCAACAAAACCCTTGACAGCGTCTGCTGAGTCAAGACAGAAGGAGTGCACAAGGCCCGAGAGCGGACCCGCACCTTTTGCGAACAGTGCCGGAGTGTTGCGCTCGTAATCGCGCACTTCGATGAGTACCGGCAAGTTTCGACCTGGTGCACTGACCAACATGGCACCCACACTTTGACCACCTAGTGCATCGCGGATGATCTCGGTATCGGCGGTGACTCGGCGATTCGCGTCGTACACCGGTATTGCTCGCAACACACGTTGCACAAGTTGGACCAAGTTTGGTGGAACTGGTGTCGCATTCATTTTCGTGATGCGCTGGCTCATCGGCAACGTCACACTTCGAATGTCGAAGGTGAGCGCCGACCCGTTCATGACGACTGTGATGTCGGTTGCGGTCGAGTGTGAAGCACTCGGGGTATTCACGCTGATCGACACACGAAACACCGGGTCCTCGGAGCCCTCGCGAGTGCGCACAAATGTTCCGGCTGGCCGTTCTTCAGGTGGGTACTCGTCGACCAGCCAGTCGCTGACCAAGTCAACAAGACGAATGCGATCTGTGTTGTCGCAGTCGTCGGCAGTCAGAGAGATTGCGTATGTGGTGATCATGGGCGATCACCTGCGTGGGCGGTCGTCAGTTGATCAGCGGTACGGCTCGAGCGCCTCATGAATGGCGCAGAGAGCAGAAGACACGACGGCAGCCTCATCAGGGGCGAGTGTAAGCAGTCGGTCGAACGCGGACGCTTCGATATTGATGGAAGGGCTCAATTGGTATGAGTCCTGGCTCTCAAGGCTCGGCTCGTCCATGTTGAGTCGCGCGTTGCAACCCACTTCGCGGTCAATCCAGCACTGTGCGGCAGTCCCTAGGGCTTGGGTCGTCCAGCCGGTTTCAAGCCCGAATGTCCACGCACCCTGGGGCAAGGCTCGCCTGTCGACAGCGACGTGCTCTGGAACGTGGGTGACAGGAACTTGCATACGCACGATGGGCCCTGAGTGATCGGAATGATGCACGGTGACGACGACCGTGTCTTGCTGAACTGGGATAACCATGGGATCGTCGTGCAACAACGGGGTCTGTGCGAACTGATCGGGCGTGACCACTTCCCACACCCACGGACGACCGGCAGAGTCGATGGCCGGAACCTGCATACCGACCCACGCGATGTCGAGGCCCTTCATCGACACCGGTTGCCACGCGAGCACATCAGACAGTCGTGCGAGCGACTGCTTCACGGTGTTGACCAGACCTGACATCAAGGACAATCGTGCCAACTGGCGCCAATGAGGTGGTGGATACCTGTTCTGCTTGTGGACAACTTTGGTGAGAACGTGTCACCGCAGTGTGACGTACTTCTTTATTGCGACGAACGAGTCCAGAATGTGGCTCGCCACGCATCAGTTGTCTCACCATCGACGAAGAGTCGCCATTCGAACGTACGTCCTTCGGGGAGAGGTATCGGTGCGAAGTTCACTGCGAATGGCACGTTGATGTCGGCACCTTCTGGGTGCTCGTCACCTGGTCGGCTCACTGTGAACGAACCGTGGAACCCGATGTTGTTGCCATCTGGACCATTGACCGCGTGACCATCGGCGTCGATGAGGTTCAACGTGAACATGTGCTCGGTGTCGGTGTGGCTCCATGGCACTTCGAACATGATGCCGATTCCGCACGGCGCTGGACCGGGACCGACCACGCACCAGCCTCCACCGACCAAGGTCAACTTGCCGTCTGACACCGACGCATAGTCGGCGAGCATCATGGTTGCTCTCATGAGAGTGCGATGCTCGCAGTTGCGCGACCTGCACGTGGATGCTCTGCAATCACATTCACTGTGGTGCCACGCTTCGCAGTCACGGTCCACGTTGCGAGTGCGCGATCACCGGTGCCGTCGCTCATGGCACCACCGTTCATACGCAACGCGACACGTCCTTCCAACTGGCCAAGTTGCTTGCGTGCACCCTCACCTACAACTGTGGCGCCACTGATTTCGACGGTCAGTGGTAACACGAGGTTCTGTTTGTTCGCATGGGTCGTGATGTACGTGGGCAGCCAACCAGTGTTTGCCACGCCTACACGAACGAGCCATGTGTCGTCACCGAGTTGTTTCGCATCGGCAAGAAGAATGTCTAGCTTCGGGCTTTTCAACGCTTGTTGTACGGCGAAACGTGAGTGAGGAGCCACCTCGTCATGCAGCTTCGACGATGGCGCGTTGGACCAGATACGGAACATGTCAGCGCCGCCCAGCTCTACCGCACCTAATTGCGGATGATCAAACGAATACCACTGCACGTACGAGCCAGGTGCATGGGTGTCGCTCCACTTCGCCACGGCTAGTTCCTGTTCAACGGTGGGTCCGAGATACCAGATGTGTGTCGATGAACGTTCATTGGTTGCAGCCGCGACTGCGTCCCAAAATTCGGTTGTCCACCCGACGAGTCCGAGATGGTCGTACACCCAGTCATCTGCTGCGCCGCTCATCACGTGTGACTTGTCCCATGTGAAGCTCTCGTACACCGAATACACCGGGTAGGTGGATAGCTCGGTACATGCGCGTCCGATTTCGTTGTACACCCACAGGTCTTCCGGCGGAAGTGACGAGTCGGCCTTCGTGCTCGATGGTCGAAGAAGAATTCCGCCAGAAGTGTGGTACGCGTTGTAACCGCAGATGTTCGGACGTGCGGTGATCGCGCGCACTAATGCGTCGATTTCGGGTTCGGACATCGGGTGATCACCCGCGCCGCGGGTACCTGGGTCCCATCCTGCGGGGAAGTTGCGGTTCATGTCGAGGCCACGAGGGTTTCGTGGTTGTGGAATGGTGAAGCCGTCGTAGTCGGCGATGGATCCTTCGCTTAGCACGCGGTATCGCTGAGTACCGCGTGGCGCATCGGCATGGTCCACAGGAATCATGACGCGCGAATCAGTCGGATGTTCCACCCATGCGCCGTGTTCATCACGCACGCGCATAGTGAGCACACGTCCATCACCGTCAATGTCTTCGTGTGTGAGTAGACCGGGCCAACGATGTCCGTCACGCCAAGGCCACGGTCGCACACTTGACCGCACGAAGTGTGGCTTGTCGCCGAGCGCAGCTTCGACACCATCGGGGTTCACGCGCGGTGCGACATAGAACGTGCGAGTACGAAGTGCTTCCACGACATCGACGTCACCTGCGACGAATCCAGACACCAAGTGATGGATGAGATGTAACGCGGCGACTCCACCAGTTACTTCGACAGCATGGATGTTGGCGTCGACCCAATGTGCTGGTTTGTGCTCAGCAGCGCCGGTCGAAGAGTCGGTGATCGTCGTCAACCACAGCTGTCGACCTTCGTAGGAGGTGCCATACGAGGACAGCGACACGAGGTTTGGGTGTTCGGCTGCGATGTTCTGCAGCCACTCGGTCATGTCGTGGTATCTGAGAAAACTGTCGAATGCATACGCCGTCATCGCCATGGGCAGAGCCTATGAGCACGGGTCAGTAGGGTTCTCATGTGATGGCGACCGCCGACACCGCTTATATGCGCGCACTTGCGAGGGTGCGCGACGGAGCCGACCACCATGTCGAAGCCCGGGGCCTGATCGCGCAGATGACAGTCGAAGAACGACTGCATTGCCTTGATGGTGGGGCACCAGTAGCAGGCGGCCTCTCGGACATGTCGCGCGGTGGGTACCACAGGCGTCCATTCCGTGCATGCCGAGTCGAGCGGCTTGGCATACCGGGTTTTCACTTCAGCGATGGCCCGCGCGGTGTGGTGGTGGGGCCAGCAACTGCATTCCCTGTGACCATGGCGCGAGGCGCCAGTTTTGATGTCGAATTGGAAGAGCGCATCGGCGATGCAATTGGAATGGAACTGCGAGCAGTTGGCGCCGACCTATACGGAGGGGTGTGTGTGAACATCTTGCGTCATCCGGCATGGGGTCGCGCACAAGAGGTGTACGGCGAAGACCCACACCACATGGGTGTCATGGGTGCCGCACTAACCCGCGGTGCACAGCGACACGTGATGGCGACGGTCAAGCACTTCGCATTAAACAGCATGGAAAACGCGCGCTTCAGTGTCGACGTAATCTGTGATGAGCGCACTTTGCACGAGGTGTACCTGCCGCACTTCAAACACATCATCGACGAAGGCATCGCATGCGTCATGAGTGCGTACAACTCGGTCAATGGTTCGTGGTGTGGCGAGAACGAACAATTGTTGACCGAAATCCTCCGTCAGCAGTGGGGTTTCGACGGGTTCGTGATTTCCGATTGGATCTTCGGTCTGCGCGACGGGGTGAAGAGTGTTCGCAACGGACTCGATGTCGAGATGCCGTACCGCATGATTCGCCATGCGCCAATCGTTGCTGCAATCGACAGCGGCGAGCTGTCCATGGATGTCGTGGATGCGGCAGTTGAACGAACGCTCGCGACCATGTTGCGCTTCGACATTGGCGCACGACCGATCAGCGATTCGTCCGTGTTGGTGAGTGACGCCCACCGAGAGCTAGCACGTGAAGCAGCGCAGAAGTCGATGGTGTTGCTGAAGAACAAACCAATTGATGGCTCACCAGTGCTGCCACTTGCGGCATCTGCTCTGCGTTCGATCGCAGTCGTCGGTCGATTGAGCGACATGCGCAACTTGGGCGATGGGGGAAGTAGCGATGTGATGGCGCCGCAGGTGGTGACACCACTTGCAGGGCTACGCAACGCCTTGCCAACGATCGACATCGTGTACGCCGATGGGTCAGACGTGTCGTATGCGGCTCGTCTTGCGCAAGACACAGATGTCGCAGTCGTCGTGGTTGGTTACACCAAAGAAGATGAAGGCGAATTCATCGGCACTTTCGAAGACAGTCAGGACTTGGCGAAGCTCTTCCCGAAAGATCCGCAACCCGACCTAGAGGCTGCATATGCGGCATACATCGCCGAGATGGACCACGAACTTCCCGATGTCATGCGCGAGAAGTCGCGCGATGTTTCGTTCGCTGTCGGAGGTGACCGCACCTCACTTCGACTTCGTGATGACGACGTGGCACTTATTCGTGCAGTTGCAGAACGTCAGTCTCGGACAATTGTCGTGATTGTCGCCGGATCTGCGGTGGTGATGGAGGAGTGGCGTCACGATGTGTCAGCGATTGTCATGAGTTGGTACAGCGGGATGGAAGGCGGACACGCGCTGGCAGATGTGTTGCTCGGCATTGTGAATCCGTCGGGTCGTCTTCCATTTGTAGTGCCAACCACTGAAGACCATCTTCCGCACTTTGACGCGACTGCGCGAGAGATCACTTACGACTATTGGCACGGCCAGTGGAAACTCGACCGCGACGGCAATTCACCGGCGTTCCCGTTCGGTTTTGGCTTGTCGTACACCACTTATTCAATTGACAGCGCAGAAGTACGACGTGATGGCGGCAGGTTGAACATCGAAGCCGCGGTGTCGAACACGGGTGAGCAATCAGGATCGGTCGTCGTGCAGGTGTATGCATCATTGCCACATGGACGGGTCGAGCGACCGGTACGTCGATTGGTTGGTTTCACACGCTGCACAGTCGCTGCGGGCGACACAACAGGTGTCGTGGTGAAGGTACCGGTGCGGTCACTCGCAGTGCGCGATGTGAGGTTGCACGACTGGCACTTGGAAGCTGGCGAGTGGGTGTTCGACGTTGCGCAGTTCAGCGGTGACCCAACTGGTGCGCGTGCGGCATTGACCCTGGCGGAAGAGCGATTCGACCAATGACAACTCGACGCGTTGGCGACGTGTCGACAACTGGCCTTCGACGTCGATCTGACATCGAAGGGCTGCGCGCTGTCGCCGTCGCTCTCGTGCTGCTGTACCACGCTCATGTGCCGGGCTTCAGCGGCGGTTATGTCGGTGTCGATGTGTTCTTTGTGCTCTCTGGCTTTCTCATCACCGGACTTCTCGTGAACGAACGTGAAGAGACCGGCAGAATTTCGTTCTCGCAGTTCTACTCGCGCCGTGTGCGTCGCATTTTGCCGATGTCTGCACTTGTCGTCGTCGTAACACTGATTGCGTCGTATGTGTGGATAGAACCACTTCGGCTTCGCGAACTTGGCTCAGATGCCATTGGCACTGCCACATTCTCATCAAACATCTTGTTTGCGAACAGGGGAGCGGATTACCTGCAGTCAACTCTTCCGCCATCGCCGCTGCAGCACTACTGGTCGCTCGCAGTCGAAGAGCAGTTCTACTTGGTATGGCCGGTGTTGGTGTTGGTGGCTTGTCTCGGTGCACGTGGTTCGGTACGGCGTCGAGTTGGCGTGTTGTCAGCTGTCGTGTCGGTCTCTTCCTTTGTTGCATGCATGCTGATGATGGAGCAAGCACAGCCGTGGGCATTCTTTGCACCGCACACTCGAGCTTTCGAGTTGGCACTTGGCGCACTTTGTGCGACGTTCCCACTTGCGCGTTTGCAGCGCTCACCGGTGTTGGCACCACTCATTTCGTGGATGGGCATCGCTCTTATCGCCGTCAGCGCCACAGGTTTCTCGGAAGAGACACGGTTTCCTGGTCCATGGGCACTTGTTCCGGTTGCTGGAACGATGCTCGCGCTACAAGGTGGTGACATTCACCGGTTGGCACCGAATGCACTTCTGCGTCTCTCACCGGTTCAATGGCTTGGTTCGCGGTCGTATTCGGCGTACCTATGGCATTGGCCAGTGTTGATCATTGCCCCTGCCGCGCTGGGGAACGAACTCACAGTCATGCAGCAAGTGATGTGTCTGGTAATTGCCCTAGGGGTCACAGAACTTGGGCATGTGTTTGTCGAGCGACCAGTGCATCGCAACCATTTATTACAGGGACGCCGCGCACTGTCGTTGGCGATGGCGACGATTCTCATAAGTGGTGCGGCAGGTGCTCTCATAAGAAATAATCCACCGACAATTTCCGGTGGCGATGATGTTGCCGCGCCGACATTGGAGTCAACGACGACAACAACAACGACAACGCTCGAGACGGCGACTACTGCTGGCATTCCAACAACGACTGTTCCTGTCGCTCCAACGTTGCCGTTGTATCGAGGACCAATTCAGGCAATCGCCGATGCCGCGAAGAACAATGTTCTTCCAGCGAACCTCACCCCGAGTCTTGGTGATGCGCTGCTCGACTTTGCAAAGGTGTACCAAGACGACTGCCATACGTCGTTCACCTCGGTTCAACAGAAGAACTGCATCTTCGGCGACCCGAATGGCAGCATCTCGGTCGGGTTGTACGGCGACTCGCATGCTGCGCAGTGGTTTCCCGGTCTTGAGAAAGT
>DCZD01000014.1:32158-34299 GCA_002331255.1 Acidimicrobiaceae bacterium UBA2093
CTGACATCGAAGTGTGGAGCAAAGTTCTCGGCCGGCACTACACCGAGTGCGACGCATGGCGAGAGAACGTCTACAAGAAAATGGTCGCCGACGGAGTGAAGGTTGTTCTCGTTGCTCAATTTGACCGCTTGCTGTCCAAAGAGACAAAGATTCCGATTTGGCAGCGTGACTGGCGCATCGGACTGCAGGGAACGATCGACATTCTGAAAGGCATCGGAATCACGCCAGTCCTCTTTGCTGACACTCCGTTCCCGGCGCGTGATGTTCCGACATGTCTCTCTGCGAGTCCGAGGAACATTGACGTATGTAATCCCATTCCAAGCGCAGCCCTACGAGCTGACATCGCAGAAGTTCGCGAGGACCTGTCGACGAAGAACTCGGTTCCATTGTTACGCACGAAAGACTGGTTCTGTACTTCCAACATTTGTCCCGTTGTAGTGGGCAACATTCTCGTTTACCGTGATGACAATCACATCACCAGCGCTTACGCCAAGTTCTTGGGGCCGGTGCTTGATGCGACATTAGAACCGGTAGTTAGTTGGTATTCAAAATGACGACGCAGAAGACACTTCGACAACTTCTTGACGAGCACATCACGGCTGGTCATCTCACGTACGACCAGGCCGACGACATCTCGGTAGCTCCACGCTGGTCGTTCAGCATTCAAGAAGCGCTGTACTACTTGGCTGGTGTCATCATCGCTGTGGGTGTCGTGCGGCTATTCGTGGCCGTCCTCGAAGATGCCTCCGAAGTGTCAATCTCAAGTTTTCTCTACGTCATCGGCGCAGCCTTCGCAGGTGTCGCTTGGTGGGCTGAGAAGGGGCGCGAGATTCGTCGGCGCTTCGGCGAGGTGTGTGAGATGGCAGCTGAATTGTCAGTTGCATTCGCCACCGGCGTACTTGTCACCTATCTCTGGACAGAGAGTGAGGTAACGGGGCTTGTCATCGGGTCGGCATATTTCCTGTTTGGTTTCTGGAGGTCTCGTCATACCGATTTCGCCGGAACTCTCACCATGATTCCTTCGGCGTTGGTCGTGGGTGGCATGGTCGGAGCAATTCTCGACTTGCGAGAGCCAAACGACACATTGCCAATGATGGCCGCTGCCGTCGTCCTCATTCTCACGTCACTTACGGGAATCAAGTTTGCGCTTGCTCCTCGAGTGGCTGGGTCGGCGTTCCTCATCGGAACAACCAGTGCCTGGGTGGGCATGCACGAAGGTGGTTGGGCGGCTGCGGTTGCCATCGCCGGAGCGGCACTGATGTTCAACTACGGAACACGGATGCTGATGATCGAGATGATTGTGAGTGCGGGCGTCATCATCACCGCCTCAGTCGCCATCGTCTCTTTCAACACATTCGACAACCAGGTGTTGCAGGGTGTCGTTGTGATTGTCGTCGGAGTCGCAATGCTGGCAGTCACTCTGCCGTATGCACGCCGGCGGAAAACTCTCTGATCACTTCCTGAACTGCCTTCGCCGTACCATGGGCGGCGATGGACCAGTTGCGAATTGGCATTATCGGCACCGGCATGATGGGGTGTGAGCACATTCGCAATGTGATGGCGAACCCGGAATGTGTGGTCGCCGCATTATCTGACCCAAACGACGAACCGCTTGGGTGGGCGCGCGTCACGCTGGGTGACGCAGCAGGCTCTGTCACAGAATTCCGACATCACTCCGATCTGCTGACGTCGGGCCTAATCGATGCCGTCATCGTCGCGTCGCCCAATCACACTCATCACGAGGTGCTTGGTGACATCTTGTCAACAGATATTCCCGTTCTGGTCGAAAAGCCGATGTGTACGACAGTTGAAGATTGCATGGACATTGTTCGCGCAGCCAATGCACGCAGCACGATCACATGGGTTGGCCTTGAATACAGGTACATGGCACCGATAGCTGCGCTACTTGACGTCATCCATGGAGGTGAATTGGGGTCGTTGAAGATGCTCGCGGTGCGCGAACATCGATTTCCATTTCTGGTGAAAGTCGACAACTGGAATCGCTTCAGCCGCAACACCGGCGGAACGCTGGTGGAGAAGTGTTGTCACTTTTTTGACCTCATGAATCTTGCTGTGCAATCACGCCCTGTTCGGGTGATGGCAAGTGGGGACCAAGACGTCAATCACCTGGACGAGTGGTA
>DCZD01000014.1:34566-37465 GCA_002331255.1 Acidimicrobiaceae bacterium UBA2093
ATGTTCGCCGAAGTTGGTCGCAACGAACAGGAAATTGTTGCAGTCGGTGACAAGGGGAAAGCTGAGGCGTTCATTCCAGGTGACGGTCATGTCGTCGTTGGCAATCGGGCAACACGTGATGTTCGGCATCTTCCCATCGACATCAGCGACGAAGTGAACTATGAAGGCGCACATCATGGCGCCAGTTACATCGAAGTCATGCGGTTCTGTCGTGCAGTGCGTGCGGGTAGTCAACCCGAGGTCACGGTGAATGACGGTCTGTGGTCCGTCATCGTCGGTGCGGCAGCGCACAGATCAATCGATGAACAACGACCAGTTCTAATCAGCGAGTACGCAATCGACTGAGTGGCCCCTTGCGGCATGCGTCGCTGCAATGGCGAACGTTGTCCCAGTCACGCTCCCACTTCTTGCGCCACTCAAACGGTCGACCACATGTGACGCACGTCTTGGGCGGATGTCCGTTCTTTATCTGCGCAACGCGTGCCACGATTTCGAAGGGTACGGTGGCTTCGTGGCAAATGCAGTACTCATCGCGAACTTCGCCGCGACATGGGCAATGGTCGGACTCATCTGGTTCGTGCAGAATGTGCACTACCCGTTGCTCGCTCGTGTGGGCCTCGACCGTGCACGTGAAATCGCGGTCATCCATCAACGACGCACTGCTCAAATCGTGGCCTTGCCTATGGCTATCGAAGGACTCTCGACTCTTGGCTTGCTGTTCGAACGTCCCGACGGCGTGGCTTGGGTGTTGCCCTGGGTCGGTGGAATCACGCTCGCCGTGGCACTGGGGTGCACGGTGTTGTTATCGGTACCGCTTCACGAGCAGATGGCCAACGACCCGCGGATCGACACCGGCAAGCGGCTGGTGCAAACGAACTGGCCGCGCACAGTCGCTTGGACATCTCATGGCGTCGTCACACTCATCATGGTGGTGCAGGCATGGGCATAGGTGCTGCTCTTGACGGTCTGCTTGACGCAACCGTCGTGCCTGGCTTCTCGCGTATCGGGTATTCGCTTCGCGCATCCACGTTCACGCCCCTTGCTGAATACTCACTTGCTGGCAAAACCGTCGTTGTCACTGGTCCAACATCGGGTCTCGGAGAGGCAGCAGTGCATCAACTTGCAGTGATGGGGGCAGACGTCGTGCTTGTCGGGCGTTCGGTCGACAAACTGGCACGGGTCGCTGCTGATCTGGGTCGTGTCGCAACGTGTGGTCGCATCGACACCGTGGTGGCCGACATGGGTGATCTTGCGTCTGTTCGTGATGCGACGCGACAGCTTGCACGAGTTGCACCGACCATCCACGCTCTTGTTCACAACGCCGGTGCATTGACCAAAGAGAAAGTGGTGTCAGCACAGGGCTTCGAGTCGACCATTGCCTGCCACGTGTTGGGTCCGCACCTCATGACGACGTCGTTGCTGCCGGTGTTGCACTCATCGCACAGTCGCGTGATCACGGTGTCGTCTGGTGGAATGTATGCGGCCACGCTCACCGACATCTCGCGCGGACAGTCACCCCAGATGCCAACTGCCTCCTACGACGGCACCAAGCAATACGCCATCGCCAAGCGATTGCAGGTGACGCTCAACACGATGTGGGCGACACGTGAGCATGACATCACGTTTGCTGCGATGCACCCCGGTTGGGCTGACACGCCTGGTGTGCAGTCATCACTTCCTGCATTTCGACTTCTCACGAAACCGCTACTTCGAACTGCATCACAAGGGGCTGACACCATCTCATGGTTGGTTGCCGACGATCACGTTGTGTCTCAATCGGGGAAGTTCTGGTGTGACCGTGCTGTTCGCGACATACATCGACTGCCTCGCACGAAGAAGTCAGACACAGATGCTGCACGTACTGCCTTGTGGGCTTGGTGTGACGAACAGATTGGCCCGTATCTCACTTAGTGCGTGAGGGCCAGAAACTGAGTTCAGGAGATAACAGCGTTGAACTCGGCTGCTTTCTTCGGCACTGTTCGAGCAAGTAACGGGTACACGTTTTTTCCGGGGCAAGCGGTCTGGCTCATGTCACGGTGGCCTGAAATCGGTCGTGCCTTCACTCGTACGCCCTTTTTCCATTTGTTGGAGCCCCGCGAGATAAACGACACCGTTTGTTTCTGGTCCAACTCGATGTTGTATTTGTCTCCGAGCCAACCGAGAAGTCGCGAAAGTCCCTCGATCATCTCTGCCGTTGGTTCTGTCTTGTCGAAATCGCCGAGCAGGCACACCAACTGAGCGAATCCCTGACTGCCACCGGTTGCATCGGCCATCACCGGTCCAGCAAGGCTGCCAGTGCGACCTTCCCAGGCTTGTCCATAACGGTCGACGAAGAAGTTGTAACAAGTGTCCGGCCATGCCTTCCGTGTTCCGGTGTGGAACAAAAAGATGTTGCGAATGACGCTTGGCACTTGTGCGCGCGAGTACACGGTGGTGCCTGCCGAGTGATGAACAAGGAGGAACTTCACATCGGGTTCTGGCTGAAGTGGCCGACGAGCACGCAGTTTTCCAGCCCATGCTTCGCGTGGATAGATGGAAAGTCCAGCCGCCACCTCGACTGGTTCGATCGTCGCTGGTACAGACCTTTGCTTCGGACGACGGGCGAGCAGTAGAGCGGGTACCGAGAGTGCTGTGGCACTGAGGAACGTGCGTCGCGTAGCACCTTGTTGCAAGTCGCATTCACACACAGTTCACCTCGATTTGCTCATCGTAGAGCGTCCTCATGTGGTGTATCCGAAGGTGCTCGTGTCGCCGCTCGGTCCTCGGGAATAGGTGTTATCGTCAGAGCGACAACTGGGAGGGTCCAATGACATCACGTCGTTCCGCTCGTACCGCATGCATCGCGGTCGCAACATCACTTCTCGGCATTTTCGCCGCTCCGCAGGTGGCCAGTGCCGCA
>DCZD01000015.1:0-455 GCA_002331255.1 Acidimicrobiaceae bacterium UBA2093
GGCAAAGCACACCTCGACATCGAGTCGCTCGAGAAAGCAATCGATGCAAACGACGACACCATCTCTCCGGCCATGTTGTATGCGTATGCCGCGTTGCTGGAAGGTGTGCCGTTCGCAAACGGTGCACCGAACTTGGCAGTCGACGCGCCTGCGCTTCGACAGTTCGCAACCGACAAGAACATCGCAATCAGCGGCAAAGACTTCAAGACCGGCCAGACGCTCATGAAGACCGTGCTCGCGCCGATGTTGAAGGCGCGCATGCTCGGACTGTCCGGGTGGTACAGCACCAACATCCTCGGCAACCGAGACGGTGAAGTTCTTGACGCACCAGAGAATTTCAAGACCAAAGAAGAGTCAAAACTTGGTGTTCTCGACACCATTCTTGAGCCATCACGCAACAAAGAGTTGTACGGCGACATCTTCCATAAGGTCAGCATCAACTACTACCCACCTCG
>DCZD01000015.1:673-4373 GCA_002331255.1 Acidimicrobiaceae bacterium UBA2093
CGACATCTTCGGCTGGATGGGCTACCCCATGCAGATCAAGGTGAACTTCCTGTGTCGCGACAGCATCCTTGCCGCGCCGCTCGCCCTCGACTTGGTGTTGTTCAGCGACCTCGCACAGCGTGCCGGTCTTGGTGGCATTCAAGAGTGGTTGTCCTTCTATTACAAGAGCCCACAAGTGGCTCCTGGCCTCTACCCCGAACACGACTTGTTCATTCAACTCACGAAGTTGAAGAACACACTGCGTTGGATGATGGGCGAAGACCAGATCACGCACCTCGGTCGCGAGTACTACGACGAGCAGTGAGCGACTCGGCTCGAACGTCCGTCGTCAAAAAGGCATTCGGCTTCACCTTTGACGCCTTGTGCGTACTTGCCTTCGTCGTTCTCGGGACACGCAACCACGACACTGACACCGGTGTGTCGGGCGTGCTCTATGTGGCAGTGCCGTTTTGGATTGCCATGGTGCTCGGCTGGTTCGTGAGTCATGCCCGTCGAAACCCGTACGCCATTTCAGTGGGCACTCAGACGTGGATCGTAACGCTGGTAATTGGAATGATGTTGCGCAACCTAGTGTTCGACCGCGGCACCGCGACATCGTTCATGTTGGTGGCCGCAATTTTCTTGGCGATCACCATGCTCGGCTGGCGCACCATCGCCTCGAGGCGACCCAACAAGAAGCAGCAACCAACAACCGCGTGAGAAACGCTGTCAGCTGAACGCGTACACCATGAGTGCGGGCTGAAACAGCTCGGCATAGCTGATTACGCGACGCGCCGCTTGCGCGATGTCATCGTCTACCTCGGGATGCGTCAGAGGAATGTCGGTCGCCACGTACAACTGACCGTTTTGGATCATGCACTTTGCCGCGACAAGACGCTCGTTGAACTGCATGAGTTCACTCAAGAAATCTGAGTGCGTTGGTGAGTTCTCGGACAAGCAATACGCGATACGCAAAGTATCGGTTGCTGAACCTGTGTCTTCGATGAGCGAGATCGTGATGTGGTGTCCGTGCAGGTTGACCGGAAGTACCGGTGCATCATCGTTGCTCCATTCGGTACTCGCTTCTGCACCTTGGGCCTCGAGCGCATCGATGACACGTTGACCCCAGCGAGCCACACACTCGCGACGAACAGTGACCGCAAACCCCCATGCCGGATTGTGCAAGTAGAACACGGAAGCATTCTCAGGATCGATGGTGAGTTGAAAGTCGCCCTCGTCGTATAACAGCGACATGGCGCGGCCGAGAACTGGCGATTCAAACGACACGAACGCATCACCCGAAGCAGTAACGGGAAGCGACACGGTGGCCGCGTTGCCTCCGTAACGACGCCAGTTGAGTGTGCAACTGATGGTGTTGCGAGTGATGCGCGTGTGTGCAAATGGAGGCAGAAAATTCGGATGCTCGCTGACGTTCATGTACATGGGCCATGCACCGATGACCGTGGCGAGTTGCTGCAGGTCTTCACCGGTGAGCGTGACGATGACCTCACCTCGTGGGTCGAAGTCGAAATCGGGTGGCGAGGCGACAGGACGATCGCACACCACCGTGGAGTTGTTGGCACGCGCCACCAAGACTTGGCTGGTGGGGCCATCGTGCTCGAGCGACAAGGTGCACTCAACGTGATCGCTGATGAGTTGTGAGACTGCGTGCAGAAAGAGAGGCGTGACCGGTGCGAGGGCGTCGACGCCTGTGTCGGTGCTGCTGTGCACAGAGCCCCACATCAACACGTTGTGCGCAGAAGCCACCCACTTGCGTTCACCGTTTGGTGTGATGCGCAGCCAGACCGCTTCATTCGTGAGTTCGTCGACACGAGCGACCATTTGCACGAACTGGAAACGTGCAACGTCTTCGGGATTGAGAGTGATGGTCCACAAGGGAGTGTTGGTCATGAGTCGGCGCGAAACCCTTCGATACGGCGTGAGACATGGAAACGAGATGGCCTCGTGGTGGGAGCAAGTGCGAGAGCTGACGGGTGATACACGCCCGGAGCTGGAATGACACCGCGCACATCACTGAGCGACACTTCAATGCTGATGGTCTGCAATGCGGTGGCGAGACGTAGTGCTTCTTTGACGGGCAGCGCTGGAAACACCACTTCCCCGTCGGAGTATGTGGACGATTCGACCAACTGGACCCAGCGCCCATCGACTGTGACAGGACAGCGACCGAGCAGATCGGTGAGGTGCCTGTTGAGATCGCGCGTGACTGGCTCGCAGTGACGCACATGGTGCTGAATGGCATGTTGATTGGGCGACCACGAAGGGTCGTTCGGGAATGAGTCGTCTGGAAAGGGATCAGATGGCTGTGTCATGAGGAGACACAGAGTGCCAAGGGGGTGTGTCAGGGTCAGCTGACGTTGGTGATGGCACCTTTTTCCGCGCCCTGCACGAGGCGGGCGAATTTGGCCAATACCCCGCTCGTATAACGCGGCGGCAGCGGCTTCCAACCCTGCTGACGACGTTCGAGCTCGGCGCTATCGACCAATAGGTCAAGGGACTTGGTGGGCACATCAATTCGAATACGGTCGCCGTCGCGCACGAAAGCAATCGGGCCGCCGTCGACCGCTTCGGGTGCAACGTGGCCGATACAAAAACCCCACGTGCCTCCCGAGAAACGACCGTCCGTGATGAGCGCAACTGTGCTTCCGAAACCGGCGCCTTTCAATGCTCCGGTGATGGCAAGCATCTCGCGCATACCGGGACCACCCTTTGGACCTTCGTAACGGATCACAATGACATCACCGTGATTGACGTTTCCTTCCATGATGGCCTGCATCGCCCCATCTTCACCATCGAACACGCGTGCGGGTCCCTCGAACTGCAACTGATTCTTCGTTAGTCCGGCAACCTTCACTACGGAACCCTTCGGCGCGAGTGAACCGGTGAGCACGTTGATTCCACCTTCTGCGTGAATGGGCTGTGACAACGGATGAATCACATCACCATCTGGTTCTGGTGGATTGATATCGACAAGATTCTCAGCCATTGTCTTGCCGGTGCACGTGAGTACGTCACCATGCAACAACCCGGCATCGAGAAGATGCTTCAGTACGACGGGAATTCCACCAACACGATGCACATCCGTCATGTGGTACTTGCCACCAGGCTTCGTGTCGGCAATGTGTGGCACTTTGTCGGCAATGCGATTGAAGTCGTCGAGTGATAACTCGACTCCGGCTTCATTGGCGATTGCGAGGAGATGCAACACTGCATTGGTGCTTCCACCGAGTGCATTGACGACTGCAATGGCATTCTCGAATGCCTTCTTGGTCAGGATGTCACGCGGATAAATGCCCAGTCGCAACAAATTGACGACTGCTTCTCCGGCACGCCGTGCATCGTTCTCACGCGAGGTGTCGACCGCTGGTGCTGATGCCGAGCCGGGCAGACTCATGCCGAGTGCTTCAGCAATTGATGACATCGTGTTGGCGGTGAACATGCCACCACATGCACCTTCGCCAGGACATGCGGCACGTTCGATGTCGCCGAGTTCGCTCTCGGTCATGGTTCCTGCAGCACACGCACCGATTGCTTCGAACACGGTTGTGATGTCGATGTTCTTTCCACCGTGTTGACCTGGAAGTGTCGATCCGTTGTACACGAACACCGATGGCAAGTTGAGTCGTGCTGCGGCCATGAGCATGCCCGGGATGCTCTTGTCACATCCGGCAAGGCCCACAAAGCCGTCCATACGCTCGGC
>DCZD01000015.1:4657-6668 GCA_002331255.1 Acidimicrobiaceae bacterium UBA2093
GTGCCGAATTCGAGCGCAACTCCCCCGGCTGCACGAACACCTTCTTTCGATGCAGCGGCCAGTCGACGAAGCGACACGTTGCACGGAGTCACTTCGTTCCACGCCGATGCGATGCCGATCTGGGGCTTCACCCAGTCGTCGTCGCCAAGGCCGACGGCACGCAGCATTGCGCGGGCAGCCGCCTTCTGAATGCCGTCAGTGACGTCGCGACTGCGAGGTTTGATGTCGATAGGGGTTCCGTCAGGCCGATTGGGCATGAGGAGAACGCTAGTGCGAGGTCGCCGCGAGTTCCTCTGTCGATGAGCCCGTGGATCCCGACTTTGTCGGTGTCGAACTCTTCGGAGCGCCACCACGCAGGAACAACCAGGTGACTGGAATGAGATATGCGAAGTAGGCGGCAAGGCGGATGCGCTCTGTCGATGCATGCCAGCCAAAGAAGCCCTTCATGAAGTCGTAGAACGAACCCTTGGCCCACAGCCCTGATTCGATCGTCCACACTGGCTGCCAGATCCAACCGGTTTCAATCTCGAGCATCTCGCGAATTTCGTGGAAGAACTTCCCAACGAGGCCTGCTGCGAAAAGAATCAACAGGACACCGGTGATGTTGAAGAACTTGCGCAAATTGAGACGATGGCCAGCGCGATAGAACACGATTCCGAGTGCGACTGCAACGACAAGTCCGAGCAATCCGCCGAACACGACTTCAGAACCACTTGACGACGAGGTCTCAGCTGACAGCAAGAACAGGACCGTCTCCAAGCCTTCACGAAGCACCGCGACAAATGCGACGACACTAAGCGCACCAACGCCAGCTGCATTGTCGACTTGGTTGCGCAAACTGGCGCCCATGGTGCGTGCATGTTCGCGCATCCAGAAGATCATCCATGTGAGAACACTCGCCGCAGCGAGCGCGATGCCTGCTTCGACACCTTTCTCAACAGAGCCGTGCAGACCATCGACAGTGACGTTGATGATGACTCCTGCAATCAGACACAACACAACGGCAAGACCGGCGCCCTGCCACACCGCTGTCACTCGTTCAGAGCGCCCCGTCTTAATGAGATAGGAGATGAGAATTGCGAGAACGATCGCAATCTCAAGTCCCTCGCGAAGCGTGATCAGAAATGCTGCACCCACCGGTGTCTCCTCATCGTTCTTATGTGGCCATCTGTGTTAGGCAGCCCTAATGTTAGGGAGACCAAACACTGGTGTCAACCCGTGGCTACCCGCGGCGGGCGTTGAGGATGGCAGTGACAACTTTTCCGTCGGCCTTGCCCTTCGACGCCTTCATAACCATTCCCACCAAGGCCCCCATGGCCTTCTGCTCGCCATTGCAGAACTTCTGCCAGGCGTCTGGGTCGGCGGCAATGGCCTGGTCGACAAAACCCTCGACCTCGCTTGTATCAATGGCTTCAAAACCCTTTGCAGCTGCGATGGCTACGGGGTCCCCGCCACCGCTGGCGACGATGTCGGCGAGCACGGTCTTGGCTTGCGTCGATGTGACTTTTGAATCGCGTTCCATGATGGTGAGCGCGGCGATGTCTGTTGCAGGAACGCGCGGTGTGGGCAGTTCTTCCGCGAATGCCTGCTGAACGTACACCAGGGCTCGTGCAACGTCACCTCCGACATCGCCGACGGACAACACGTAGTCGTCTTGTCCTCGTTCGACAATGACACTGACTGCTTCACCTTGTACGTCTGCACCTGTCGCAGTGGCCAGTCGTGAACGACGAGCAGCGGGCAGCATCGGCAGATTCGTGCGCACGTGATTGATCCAGTCTTCACTCGGAACGAGCGGAACTAAGTCTGGTTCGAGGAAGTAGCGATAGTCGTCGGCGTCTTCTTTCGTGCGAAGCGTGTGCGTGCGACCTTCGGCATCGTCCCAGTGACGAGTTTCTTGGCGAATTGTGCCACCAGATTCGATGATGTCGTACTGACGGCGTGCCTCGTATTCGATTGCACGACCAAGTGCCCGAATGGAGTTGACGTTCTTGATCTCGCACCGGGTGCC
>DCZD01000015.1:6936-7807 GCA_002331255.1 Acidimicrobiaceae bacterium UBA2093
CCGATGGCGAGCAAGATGGCACGTAACTCAGCCACGTACTGGCGAGCCTGTTCTGATGTGCGAATGTCGGGGCGCGACACAATCTCCACCAGTGGCACGCCGGCGCGGTTGAAGTCGATGAGCGAGAACTCACTGCCGTGAATACGACCCGTCGCCCCACCTATGTGTGTGCTCTTGCCGGTGTCTTCCTCTAGGTGTGCGCGTTCAACACCGATGCGCACACCACCAGGAAGATCGAGAAAACCGTCGATATTTAACGGCTGGTCGTACTGGCTGATTTGGTATGCCTTCGGCATGTCTGGGTAGAAGTAGTTCTTGCGGTGGAACGTGCACGGCTGGATTGAGCAGTTAAGAGCAAGTCCGATGCGCATAGCCAGTTCGACAGCATGCTCGTTCAACACTGGCAGTGCGCCGGGTAAGCCGAGCGTCACAGGATCAATGTTTGTATTCGGTTCATCACCAAAACGGTTTGGCGAACCACTGAACAACTTTGTCTTCGTGGCGAGCTCGACGTGCACTTCAAGACCACAGATGAGTTCCCAGCCCTCAGGTAGCAATGCATTCATCGTGCACCTGCCGCTTCCTCGAGTGCTCCGCCGACGCGGAACATGGGAACTTCCCCAAGGGCGGGGGCGAGAACCTGAACTCCCACGGGAAGGCCATGTGCGCCGGCACCGAAAGGCACGCTCATTGCCGGATGGCCGGCGAGGTTTGTAGGGATTGTGTAGATGTCGCACAGATACATAGACATCGGATCATCGACCTTGTCTCCGAAAGGAAATGCGACCATGGGTGATGTGGGCATGAGCACCACATCGGCTTGCGTATAGGCGCGTTCGAAATCGTCGGAAATCAGTCGGCGAACCTTGAG
>DCZD01000015.1:8069-9228 GCA_002331255.1 Acidimicrobiaceae bacterium UBA2093
CCGAAACCTGCCGCACGCGTGGCGCCGTACATGGCGTTGGTGTCGGCTGCCGGCGTGCGCAATCCGTATCGCACGCCGTCATAACGCGCCAAGTTGCTGCTCGCCTCGGCCGGTGCAATGAGGTAGTAGGCCGTCAATGCATACGACAATGACGGCAATGTCACATCGACAATGTGAGCACCTGCTTTTTCAAGCGCAGCAAATGCCTCGTCCAGACGCGCCGCCACTTCCGGTTCTGCCCCTTCGGGAAGGTCCGTGACACGACCAATCCGCATGCCTTGCACACCTTCACGCGCAGCCGCACGCAACGATGGCACCGGTTGTGGAATCGAAGTTGAGTCTTTCGGGTCGTGGCCCGCGATGACCTCGGTGATGAGTGCTGCATCATCGACGGTGGTCGCAAAAGGACCAATCTGATCAAGGCTGCTAGCGAACGCCACGAGACCGTACCGACTGACGCGGCCATATGTCGGTTTCACACCAACCACTCCGCACAGTGCGGCTGGCTGACGAATAGAACCACCGGTGTCGCTGCCCAAGCTGACGGGCGCAAAACCGGCAGCAACCGCTGCCGCACTTCCGCCGCTACTTCCACCAGGTACGCGGGAAGTGTCAAGTGGGTTGCGCGTGGGGCCGAACGCACTGTTCTCGGTGCTCGAGCCCATTGCGAATTCATCGAGATTGGTTTTGCCGACCATGACAGCACCCGCTGCATTCAGCGTGGTGATGACGGTCGCGTCGTATGGAGGCTTCCAGCCAGCGAGCATGTTCGACGAGCATGTTGTCGGAACACCACGCGTGCACATGTTGTCTTTGATGGCGATTGGAACTCCGGCAAGCACACCTACGTTGTTTCCCGATGCGATTGCCGTGTCAATGCGCTTTGCCGTGTCGCGTGCGATTTCAGCAGTCACCAAGTTGAACGCATTGATATCGCCGTCGCGCTGTGCAATCACGTTCAGGTGATGTTCGACCACTTCCGAGGCCGACACTTCTTTCGCTCGTACCGCATCGGCGATACGAGCAGCAGTCGTGGGAATGGTTGCCATTAGTCCACCAGCCCGATGATCGGCGGCACTCGAAATCGTCCGTCCTCGGCCGATGGCGCTGCCGCCAAGACCTCGTCACGGTCGAGACATGGTTGCTCCTCGTCAGCACG